>CAYYNC010000028.1:0-82638 GCA_964472745.1 uncultured Solibacteraceae bacterium | reverse complement strand
ATCAACTGCTGGGCAACGCCTCCATCGACGCCGTGCTCATCGCGACGCCCGTCTGGCTGCACCCCGAGCACTTCGAAGCGGCTGTCCAATCCGGCAAGCACATCTACTGCGAGAAACCAGCCGGGGCCAACGTCGCCGGCTGCAAGCGCCTGCTGCGCGCCGGAGAGAAAGCACGCAAGGACCGCACGATCCAGTTCGGCTACCAGCAGCGCTTCAGCCCCGAATACCTCACCGCGATGCAGTACCTCAAAGAGGGCCGCATCGGCGAAATGAAGCTCATGATGAGCTACTGGGTTCTCGGGGGAGTCCCGCCCGCTCCGCCCCCCGGACCGCTCAAGAAGTTCAGCGAGCTCACCGAGGAAGAGAGGATCCGGCAATGGGGCCGCTGGGAGGAAACCTCGGGCGGGCCGATCGTCGAGCAGGACTGCCACGGCGTCGACACCCTCAACTGGTTCGCCTACGACGTCCACCCCGTGAAGGCCTTCGGTTCTGCCGGGCTGCGCTATCCGCTCGCCTCCGGCGACTGGAAGACCGACTACCACAACATCATCTTCAAATACCCCAACGGCCTGGAAGGCTGGCTGATCTCGATCAAGCACACCGCCGGCTTCCGCGACGTCAAAGAGCAGCTCTACGGGTCGAAAGGAATGCTCGAGACTTCGCGCAAATACTACAAGCTCCACGGTCCCGAAGGCGACTGGCGTTATCCGAACGCCGACGACCTGCGCGACCGCAGCCTGATCGAAAAGCGCGACTCGCCGCGCGAGATCACCATCGACGCCGTCGAAGCATTCTTCAAGAGCATCCTCGAAAAGAAGCCGTATCACATGTGGAAGTCCTCGGGCGAAAGCACGCTCACCGCGATCATGGGCCGCATGGCCGTGCACCGGAATCGCGAAGTGACCTGGGACGAGATGATGAAGTCAGCGTGACGCGCGCGCGTTTCCCACGGCTTCTGAGACGCGCAGCGCGCGCGGGTAGACTCGCAGGTTGCCGATTGCGGGCGCCGCTTCGACAGAGCGGCGCCCGTTGACGTTTGTGAGCTCCTTCGGGAAGCGGCCCCAGCCGTATTGGCGCGCGGCGCCGCCGTCGTTCAGCACGCCGTCGACGACGAACAGGATCAGCTTCGGGCCGCCGTCGACGATCACTGACACGTGCTGATGCGTGTTGGCGCGCAGCGTCCCCGGGTGCGTGCCGGGGTCGCTGTCCCACGATGCTTCACGCCGCCCGTCGCTGAGCGTCAGCTTCAGCGTCGAGCGCGCGGAGGTGGCGAGGAGAAGTCCGCGGCCGTTTGCCTCTCGCGTGTCGAGAAGCGTCTGGCCGGGCCGCAGGTCTTTGAGAATCGCATCGAAATCGAGCGTGAAGCCTCCGCCCTGCGCGAGCTCCCGCAGCTCGGGCATCGCGGGCGCGTGGCCCGGAGCGATGGAGCGGTTGTCGAATTGGCTCCACATGCCTTCCAGCAGCGAGCGGTCGATCTCGTGGACGCGCGCGATCTCCTTCTGCGTCTCGGTGATGTAGTAGCGCCCGCTGTCTTCGATGAAGTCCGGGTAGCTGATGCGCACCGCCGGGTCGTCGTCGTAGAGCAGGATCTCGGGCTCGCTCCACCACATCCTGCCGCCGCGCTCGACGCCGCCCGCCACCCAGCCGGGGTTGCGCTCCAGGTAATACTGCCAGTTCTCCTTCGCCAGCACGGCTTCGCCGCCGTGGTTGTGAAACCAGAGCAGGTACTTGCCGTTAGAGAAACGCCGCACCATCCCGAACGCGCGCGGCTGCTTGATGCGCCGGCCGCCAGGCGTATAGGTTGCGTATTCGGGCGGCGTCCACAGGCGCCCATCTCGCGAGTAGGCGTGGCAGAGGTAGCCGTCGATGGTGCGGTAGACCGCGTAGAGCGAGCCGTCTGGGAGCGGAGCGAGATTCAGCTCTTCCGCGACGGGGCCCTTCGGCGCGCGCAGGCCGCTGTCTCCTTGCGGGAGCGTCTCCCAGCGGATCTTCGAAGGATTGCGTTCGGTGAGGATGTTCGGGCTGAACATCACACAAGCCTGCGAGCGCACGAACGTGCCGGGCGTTCCTTGCCAGCCCACCTTCGAGAATCCGAAGAAGACGTCGCCTCCGCGCACAATGGGCTTGCCAACGCCCCAGAAGAGCAGCGCCTTGCCGCCGAAGTTGTTCGAGCGGTCGATCGCCATCTCGCGCAGCGGAATGCGATAGCGCTCCCGCGACCAAGTGCGGCCGCCGTCGTCCGAATACTTGAAAACGTAGTGACCGAGCGTATCGACGCGGCGGGCGATGCCGGGATTGCCCGCCTCCGGCACTTCACGCACGTTGCCGCCGTTGTAGGTATAGAACGCGTAGACGCGGCCCGAGGGAGTCTTGAGCGGCATCGCCCACGAAGCTTCGGGGCCGCCTGCGGGCTCAATGTCGATGAGCGGCGACCAGGTGCGGCCCTTGTCGCGGCTGATCGTCGCGGCCACGTGCTGGCCCGATTGACCTTCAACGCCCGCTCCGGTCGTCATCGTGCAGAGCCACGATCCGTCGTCGAGCACGACAACGTACGGCTGATCGCAGTAGCCTTCATCGGGAATGATGCGGCCGTGCGCGATGTTGCGCCAGTCCGATGAAGGCGGCGGGGCGGCCAGCGCCAGCTTCATGAAGGTGCGGCGTGCGATACGATGCAATCCATCTGATTGTGTCAAAGCCTGGGCGCACGCGGTTCAAAATGGTCGGGTTCGTCGTCGCGATGGCGGCGGTGACGTACTTGGACCGCATCTGCATCTCGACGCTGGCGCCGCGTATCATGCGCGATCTGCAACTGACAACGATGCAGATGAGCGCGGTCTTCAGCGCGTTTGCGATCGCCTACGCGGCGTTCGAGATTCCGTCGGCGCGGTGGGGCGAGCGCACTGGAACGCGCGCCGTGCTGACGCGGATTGTCGCGTGGTGGTCGGCTTTCACCATCGCCACCGCCGCCGCGTGGAACTACTGGAGTCTTCTCGTCATCCGGTTCCTGTTCGGCGCGGGTGAAGCCGGCGCGTGGCCCAACGCGGCACACGCGTTCTCGAAGTGGATTCCGCTGCGCGAGCGCGGCAAGGTCCAGGGCGTGTTCTTCGCCGGCGCGCACCTGGCCGGCGGTCTGACTCCGGGCATCGTCACCGCGCTGCTCGCGATCGTCGAATGGCGCGCGGTGTTCGTGATCTTCGGGGCGGCGGGTTTCGTGTGGGCAATCGCCTGGTATCGCTGGTTCCGCGACGATCCGGCCGAGCATCCGCAAGTGGGCGAAGAGGAGTTGCGGCTCATCGTGGAGGGCCGCAGCACCGCGCGCCACGTGGGCAGCGCGCGGTCGTTCTGGCTGAAGATGATCGGGGAACGCAATTTCTGGGCGCTTTGCCTTTCATACTTCTCCAACAGCTATGGCTCCTACTTCGTTATGACATGGCTTCCGGCCTACCTCGAGGAGCGGCGCGGTTTCGCGAAGGCCGAACTGGGGCTGTTTGCGGGCTTGCCCCTCATTCTCAGCGTGGCCGGCGATCTGGCGGGCGGCGGCGTCACCGATTGGATGACGCGGCGCTTTGGGCTGCGCATCGGCCGCGGCGGGACCGCCTGCGCCGGTTATCTTCTGGCGGGCGCGGCGATGTTGGGCGCGACCTTCGCGGCGAACGCCGTTGTAGCGGCGATTCTCATCGCGGTGGCGGTGACCGCGTCGATGTTCACGCTCGCCGCGAGCTGGGCCGCATGCCTCGACATCGGCGGCGAGCATTCCGGCGTGCTCAGCGCGTCGATGAACACAACGGGGCAGCTCGGCTCGATCCTCAGCCCGCTGGTGGCCGGTGCGATCGTGCACTGGTTCGCCGACTGGAACGCGCCGCTGCTGGTGATGGCTGCGCTCTACTTCGCCTCCTCGGTGCTGTGGCTGGCCGTCGATCCGCGGCGTGCGATTCAATGGAATCATGATTGACGTCCTGCTTCTGGCGGCCGCGCTGGCGACTCCGGCGGCCGAATGCGTTCCCGCGCGTTGGCCCTCCACCGATCCGAAGACGCTGGCGCTGCTCGAAGGCACGCCGGTGAACTGCCTGGTGCTCGACGAGGCCCAGTGGGCCAACAAGGAGTTCGTCGAAGCCGCAAGGCAACGAAATCTGACCTTGTTCGCTCCTTGCGATTCCGCTGAATGCGCGGCGGCGGCGCTACAGAAAGGGAGGGAGGCGGTCGTTTTCGCGCCGCGGTCGAAGATGCAGTTCGACACGCAGGGCGGCATTCTCGCCACGTCGCAGGGGCTGTGGCCCGGTATTCACATCGAGAAGGACGGGGCCACTGTCGCGGCGCCCACCGGCGCGCCGTGGATCGACACCAACACGGGCTTCCTGCGATTCGCGCGCGCGCAGGCCGGGCCGGGCAAGACGATCTGGATCGATGTGCGTCCGCCTTCGGACCGCGTGATGACCGGCGAGAACTTCATCCAGGCGATCGGCGACGCGGCGATGTCCGGCGCACGCTGGGTGCTCTCCATCACGCCTTCATTTCTGAACGACGTCGTTGAGGCCAGGCCGAAGGCGGTGGAAGAGTGGAAGCGCGTCAAGCAGGCGTTGTCGTTTTATGAATCGAACAGGCGCTATTGGCAATTGCCCGCGGCCGGACAGGTGGGGCTGGTGATCGATGCGCCGACAGGCGCGCTGCTTTCGGGCGGGCTCGTCGACATGTTCGCCTCGCGGCAGACGCCGGTGGTTCCGCTGCCGCCGGCGAAGCTCGCTCCCGAGCGCCTTGGCGGATTAAAGATGTTGATCAACGTCGATCCGTCTTTGCTCGAGGCGGCGCAGAACGAAGCGCTGCGCGAAGCCGCCCGGCGCGGCGCGCGGCTCCTGCTCGGGCCTCCGGGCTGGAAGCTGGAGCCGCCGAAAGAAGGCCAGATCACCTTCGCCAAAGAGCAGGTGGCGACGGTCGATTCGATGTGGAAGGAAATCAACAGCGCGATCGGCCGCTCCAACCAGGGCGTGCGGCTGTTCAACGCCGGCGGGCTGCTCTCAAGCCTCGCCGCAACGCCGGATGGGAAGACCGCGGCGCTGCACGTGGTGAACTACACGAGTTACCCCGTGGAGTCGCTGACGGTTTACGCGCTCGGGCAATACAAAAGCGTGCGCTGGCTCACGCCGCAAGGCGAGCGCAAGCCGGAGACATTCGAGGTGGATGAAGGGACGGGCGTCACCATCGACAGGATCGTCGACGTCGGGATGCTGGTGATGGAGCGTTAGCTCCGGAAAGGGAACATCACCTTCTCAACCGGCTCGCCGCGCACCTCGATGCGGCGCAGATCGGCCGAGCCCACACCGAGCTGCTCGGCCAGCAACAGCGTATTGTCGCAGTCGCGGAAAGCGCCGCTGCCTTTCGCGTCGCGCGGGTTGAAGCCCATCACCGCCGTGGCCACGGCGTCCGTGCAAATCGGGTTGGTCCCCGCGATGACAACGCCGGGTTGAATGCGGCGGATCTTCTGGATCCACGGACCTTCGCCGCCGGCGATTGTCTCGATGCCGTCGACGATCGAAATGTCCACCGGGCGCGCTGCAACGAGCTCGGCAGTGATCCGCGGCATGCGGTAGCCGGGGTCGCGGCTTGATTTCGGATCGAGCTCGGGCGCGGCGGCCTTCGCCGGCTGGCGCTTGCCGAGGTGGCAGACATCGACGCGGCCCTTCGTGGGGTTTTCGTTCGGCTCATCGATGCCGGCGTCGTCGCCATAGATCGAAGCAGGCGTGATGCCGAACATGTTTTTCGCCGCGAGAGTGACGCCGCAGGTGGCGTGCTCTTTGAGTTTCGCCAGCGAGACGACGACGTCGGTCTCTTCATATGCGCGGTTGAGATCGTAAGCGGAGAAGATCATTCCGCCCCCGGGAACCTTGAAACGGGCATACGTCTTCGCCTTGCCGCGGAAATTGGTGTTTTCGAATTCAACGTTGGGCGCGGCGTTCTTCAACTGGCGCACGTTCCAGCCGGCGTCGAGCATGCACTCCTCGAGCGGAGCGTTGGTGGCCCAGAAGCTCTCCACGAAGCGGATGCGGCGGGCGCCAGCCTTGCCAAGCAGGTGGGCCAGGGCCAGGGCCTGGGCCGGGTGCGTGTAATGAGTGGTCCCGAGCGGACGCCCCTGGAAGCGCAGAGCCGGGCTTCCTGTGAGGTTGAGCTTGATGACGACGGTTTTGTTTGCCACCAGACGTCCGAGTCCGCCCAGCTTGTCAAACAGGCTGGCAAGCAACGCCGCCTGATCCTCGCCATAGGAGGCGCAGCGGGCGATGGCCACAGGGGTTGCCGGCGCGGCGGCGGCAGCGGAGGTAGCCGGAGCGGCCAGCAGGCCCAAGAGTATTTCGCGCCGCGTGTGTTTGTGTTGCATGGGCATCCTTGCTTCCAGTCTGGATTCAGGCCGTGACGCAGGGCAAGTCCGGTGAAGGGGCTCTGGGGGTACTAGTACGAATCGAAACCTTCGATATGGCCCGAATGCGGATTGGTACCGGGGTCTGGGAGCTTCCCGGACAGTTAACTTTCGGGTAATTTATTTCCCTGGGGAAATCCTTCATAATACGCTAGAAAGACTGTCTGGTCTCGGGTAAGGGGGAGGATTCATTTTGTCTTCCGGCGCGAGATCGGAAATGGAGAGGAGATCCGAAAGATGCTCCAATATGCTCGGCTGGCGATCGGCGCGCTGGCGCTCTTCTCGATGCTGCTGCCCGCAGTTGCGGGGACCATCGGCAAGGTGGTTCCATTGCGCGGGCAGCTCAACGACATCACGCTCGACGAACGGCGGGGCGTGGTCTATGCCGCGAACCTGACGGCCAACCGGGTCGAGGTGATCTCGACCTCGGACTATAGCCTGAGGCCGGCGATCGCCACAAACGGCGAGCCCTCCGCGCTGGCGCTTTCGGGCGATGGACGTTACCTGGTGATCGGGCACTACAACAACAGCGTGCTGGTGCTTGATCTGGATGGGAATCTGAGAAGCTCTTTCTCGGCGCCCGGTCCGGTGCTCGCTGTGGCATTCGGCAATTCGCCGCGGGCGTTCATCCTCACCACTCAGGGCGCGTATCTTCTCGACCCGGCCACGCTGAACATGACCTTGCTCCAAGTCTCTCAGTCCGCCACAACCGTACTTCCGGTTCTGCCGGGCGTTTTTCCGAACGAGATCGTAAGAGCGACGTCGGGCGTTTCCGGCAACGGGAACGTGATCTACGCGCTGGCGGACTCGACCGCGCCCGGGACGTGCAGCGCCGGAGGCGGCGGCTCCACCTACTTCGTCTTTCGCTACGATATCGGCGCGAATACAGTTCAGCTTGCTACTCTGACGGCCTCGCCGAACTTCGGTCCGCTCACGGTGAGCGTGAACGAAGACGGTTCCAAGGTGGTCCTGGGATGGGCGCTCATGTCAGTGACGTGGCCGCTCACTTATATCCAGGCTCAACTTCCAAGCGGAAGCGGGCGCTACAGTGGTGGAAGTCACGCCTACGACTTCCGGCGCGGACTGCTTTACATGCAAGCCGCTCCGACCAGCCAGGGATGCACGCCGCTGTTCGGCACGACGCCGGCCCTGCATGTGATGGACCCGGACAACATGGCAGTGCTGGAACGGGTCCAGTTGCCGCAGTGGATGACCGGCCGATCGGTGTTGTCGGCCGGGCTGGGCGTGATGTTCGCCATCAGCGAGAGCGGCCTGATGGTGCTGAACCTTGATGAGCTGGAAGTCGCGCCGCGCCTGGAGGCCAGCGCGGAGGACGTGCTGTTCATGGGCAATTCCTGCGACCGCGATGTGATCACGAAGAAAGTCTGGATTACAGAGCGGCAGGGCCGGAACATCGATTTCACCTTCGAAGTTCCCCGGAACCTCGGAGTCCGCGTCTACCCAACCTCGGGAGTCACGCCGGCCGAAGTGACCATCGAGGTCGACCCGGTGTCGTTCCAGAGCCAGCAGGGGACGGTGACGCTACCGGTGACGCTGCGCTCGGGCGGGGCCGTGAACATCCCCAATCCGCTGCGCCTTCTGATCAACACCAGGGACTTCGATCAGAAAGGCAAGCTGGTGAGCATCGCGGGCCGCAACGTCGACCTCGTGGCCGATATGTGGCGCGGCCGCTTCTACGTGCTGCGCCAGGACGTGAACCGCGTCTATGCGTACGACTTCAACAGCCTGGAGCGGATCGCGGAAGCGAAGACCGGCAACACGCCGGTGCAGATGGCGATGACGATGGATGCGCGGTACCTGCTGGTGACTGCCGACAACTCGCAATACATTCAGGTGATTGACCTGGACACCTTCCAGCCCTCCGACCCGATCCTCTTCCCGTTGGGCTGGTATCCGCGGTCGATCGCTGTGACCTCGAACGCGGTCCTGGTGACAACGCGGCCCGCCACCGATCCGATGGGCCGGGTCTTCCGGGCGGACCTTGGCACGCGGAGCGCGTTCCCCTATTCAAGCCTCGGGATTTTCAAGAACGAGATCATGATCGACAGCGCGGTGACAGCTTCCCCGACCGGCGCCACCGCGCTGGTGGTGGAGCCCAACGGCAATACGTACATGTACGAAGCCGCGTCCGGCAACTTCGTACTGGGCCGCAAGGAGACTGCCGCTCTGTCGGGAACCTATGCCGCGCTGAGCGACGAGCTCTATCTGGCCGGCAACACGCTGTTCGACCGGTCGCTGAAGCCGTTCATGCGGCTTGATACCGAGGGCGCGCGCACATCCGGCGCCGTCGGCATCCCCGGCGAGGCCTACTACATCACATCGGCCACGGCGGCAGGGCCTGGCTCGATCCAGCGCCTGGACGCGGTTGAGTTCCCGGCCTTCCGGAACGTCCGGCTGACCGAGGCCCCCCCGGTGGCCTCCAACCGCCTTCCGTCCGATCCGAATGTGATGGTCGGCGTGACCCACCTCGCATTCAACCGCAGCCTGGCCCTGATGCAGTTCCCGCGGAGCTACCTCTCGCTGTCGGTCTCGGGCGTGCAGATACTGCCGGCCGATTTCGATCAGCCGGCGCCCGCGCCGGTCATCGAGGCGGTTTCCAACGCCGCCGACGAGTCTCGCGGTTTCGCGCCGGGGACCCTGATCACCATCCGCGGCAACGCGCTCGCAACGCGCTCCCAGTCGTCGGGTCCGGGCGCATGGCCCACCTCGCTGGCTGAAGCATGCGTGACGTTCAACGGGGCTCCACTCCCGCTTTCGCGAGTTTCTTCGCGCGAGATCCTGGCCCAGTTGCCGTACAACATCGGCGGCGCCGGCACGGTGACCGTCAAGAGCGTGGGCGGCGTAAGCGCCATGTACGAGCTGCAAGTGCTTCCAGCCGAGCCCGCCGTTTTCCGCAGCGGCAGCGCCGACCCGGGCTTCAAAGTCGCGACGGTGATCCGCGCCAAGAACGGCGAGCTGGTGACTCCGTCGAATCCTATCCATCCCGAGGACCAGATCTCGATCTACCTGACGGGACTGGGGCGCGTGACCCCGAGCGTTGAACCGGGCGTGCCGGGCCCGGACGCTCCGCCGGCCAGGGCGATGATCTCGCCGACGGTGGTGCTGGGGAATGCGAATCTGGAGATCAGTTTCGCGGGTCTTGTGCCGGGAGAAGTCGGCGTCTACAAGATCGATGCGAAGGTGCCATGGTGGGTGCGGACAGGATTCGAGGTGCCGCTCACTGTCCGGCAGGGTGGATCGGAAACCACTCTCACGGTGCGGGTGGTGGGCAACTGATGCGTCCTGCCGAAGTCAGGAAGAAGGGGAAGGAATCATGAATCGACTTGTGTCCAGTGTTGCTGGTTTGCTCTTTTTCTGCGGGCCGGCGGCCTTCGCGCAGCCCTGGGAACTCGGCGTTCTGGGCGGTTTTGCCTACACCGCCGGGATGAACGCCAAGCGGGGCAGCCTCGAAGCGACGCCCGACATGAGGCCGAGCGTGATCTTCGGGGCCACCGGGGGCCATAACAGCTATGGGCGCCTGGGCGGAGAGATCAATTACCTGTACCGGCTCACGGACGCGCGTCTGAAATCCGGCGGGACCACGGCGACGTTCGACGCCAACGTGCACCTGCTGACCTTCGACATGCCGTACTATTTCTCGGGGGTGGAGGCGAAGGTGCGGCCCTATGTGATCTTCGGGGGCGGAATGAAGCTGCTGCGCGGGTCCGGCCAGGAGCGCGCCAACCAGCCATTGGGCAACATCGCCGTCTTCGCGGCGACGAAGGAGCTGCTGCCGGTGGCCGACGTCGGGTTCGGCGTCAAGGTGAAGGCGGGCAAGTTCAGCCAGTTCCGCTTCGAATTCCGGGATTACCTCAGCCCGGCGCCAAATGAGGTCATCGCGCCATTCCCCGGCGGAAAGATCTCAGGCGTTTGGAACGACTTCGTGGGGCTGGTGGGCTACAGCTTCAGGTTTTGAGGAGCACGCAAGCCGCTTGCCGTCGCGCGCGGCGCACTCTCAATAAGTGTTACAGGCGGGCTCGTTGCACTCCTGGGTGCGGCCGGCCTTGATGGGCTTGCCCGTGAACCTCTGCCCAATCCAGGGGGTCCATTGGCGGATGCGATAGTTGCCGACCGTCACGAGCACGTGAGGCCTGGGGGGCGCGCAATTGGTGTAGATCTCCGTGTCCTGAATGTTGCTGATGAGCTGAACTGAGACGTCGTTGGCGGTGATGCCGAAGATCCCGTTGGAACTCGGGCATGTCGTAGAGCCGCACAGAACGATATTCTTCACCTCGGCGACCCGATTTGAATCCAGGTTAGCGCCGTATAGCGGACACGCGCCGGAAATAGGGATGGTCGTCAGTGAGCCGATGCCGTAAACCGCCCCGTACCTGACCGCTTCGGAGACCCGCCAGGTGAGGGTCTGGTGAATGAAGAACGTGATCGACCAGTCGATGATCCCTATCATGAGGACCATGAAGAGCAGGATGACGACGGCGAATTCAAACATCGCCGCCCCTTTGCGGCCGCTATTCGACATGCTGCCTCCAGGTTTCATTGATTATTTCGCCGGCGGCGTAGAAGGATCGATGTAACGTCCCATGTAAGGGAAGTCGGATCTCAGCCTTTTGACGTCCGCCAGGTTCGCGTTGCCCATACTGCTCGAAGTCTGTTGGATGCGCAGGGGCATCAGGATACGCGGGAACGTGTAGTCGTGTACCCAAACAACCACGGTGTCCGGCTTGCTGGCGCCTGTGCCGGCCCAAATGAACTGCGCCGAAACCTGCGACGCAGTGAGATTTGGAGCGAGGGGTTGCTGATTTGTACAATCCGGCACGCCGCACACCGCGATGTTCCGCACCTGCGTCAAGTAGTTCGACTGGTTGTAGCAGGTGCGCATCGCCGCATAGCGCGCTGCATCGCGGACGGCCTTCTCCAATTGGTTGTAAATGTAGAACGCCCATCCGAACTGCATAGCTCCAAGCAAGAGCAGCGCGCCGAGGGGGAAGATGACCGCCATCTCCACCAGGGCAGCACCTCTTTCGCGGGCCTTTCTCATGTCCTCCTCCCAATCACGCGATCAGGCGGACCATATAGATGCCTGAATCGTAAGGCGCCGCTCCGCCGCCGACCTCGGCCGGTCCCTCGTAAACGAAACACCAAGGGTTGTTGCCGCCCTGGAGGCCGTCGTAGTACTTCGCGGGATAAAGCAGGAAGCTAAAGATCACGATGATTCTGCTCGTCGCGTTATTTGGATTGATAAACGCCGCGGGTGTCACGATAGGGACGAAGACGCGGCGGGAGAAGTTGCCCGCCGGGATGTTGTTGGCCGAGTCGCCATGCAGATAGGCCTCTATCGCGTCATTGACCGCCGCGTCCGGGTTGAGAGGGAAGCTTGGCCCAGGGTATGGATTGGGGGAGCAATGCCAGCAAGGAGAACTGCTCGCCTCCGGCGCGAAGTTCTTCGCGTGCGTATCCGTGTTGAACGGGTTAGGCGGGTCGAGGCCGCCGTTGCTATCCCGAGACGCCCGAAGGAAAACGTCGTCTAGGGCAGCCTGAATCTGGCCATTCCACAACGTCACATAGTCTCCCTGGCCGTAGGGCTTATTCTGGTAACCTTCTGTGATCAACGCCTGGATCTCGCCCGCTCCAGGGTTGCCGGGTTGCTCTACGAAACCGCTTCGTGTGAGGTATGTTGAACCGCAGGTGGAGCAGGCGGTGATCGCCGCGGCGAGCTGATCGGCGAACGCGCCCTTATCTCCCTCGCACCAATGGGCAATGTGTGATGGGTCACCGTTGCTGGCGATATACTTGCTCATGTCGACCTGGGCATTCGAACCCCAGCGGAAAGTATACTCCTGCCCCGGGATCAGGCCACAATGAGGATCGGCGGTGCCAGGGCCGCAGTCGGTGTTAAACTGCGCGTTCACGTTGTGGGAGATCACCATGAAGGGGAAGAGACCTTGGTTGAAGCCGGAGATCAGGAGCTGCCCGGCGACCGCTGTGGCGCCCACATAGTCCGAGGTCGTGCCGGTGAGGAATCGGATAAAGTAGGTGGGGACGGTCGATCCGTTTGTGGTCACACGGGCGTAGCGGATATTGGCCGGATCGCTTGAGACTATCAGTTGGTCCACAGTGCACTTTTGGTTTACCTGCGTGCACGTGTAGAAGGTGACAGTCGGCGCGCTGAAGTTCTGGAGGCCGAAATGCCAACGGCTCCAGGTTCGCGCCGCCGCGGCATTCGCATTGCTGATCCCAGTCGGCGTGCCGTCGAGTTCGGCCACGGCGGCCAATGCCCCGGCGTCGGCGAAAGCCTGAGCCTCGTTGCGGACAATAAACAGCCGGCCCAAATCAAAGCACAGGCCGATCCCGCCGATGATGACTGTCGCGGCCAGGCCGAAAGCGGCGAGGACGACACCTCGCTCGTGCATCTTTTTCCCCATGCGCATGTGGAAATCCTCCGAACAGACTACATCTTAAGCCGTTGAGATCCAAAGATCAATACCCATTCGGGAGGTAACCTCATTGATTGGTATGAACCGGTACCACCAGTACGAACTCGATCGGAACGGGTTTTTCGTCCTCAGTGGCAGGCCGGAACGACCATTTGGACAGGAATGGCAGGAGGGTCTGGTGGGCCGCGGAGTCCTCGCCGATGGCTCGAATGGCCTGGACGTGGCCGGCGGGGCCGATGACACCGACGAAGGCGAGGACGCCCTCGGAATCGAACTGGGACGCCCTGGGAAGGAAGACTCGCCGGACGAAAGGGGCTTTGAGAGTGGGCTCGGCGGCCAGAGAGATGACCCCGCTGCTGGCATCCTCGGGCGCCTTCCTGGCGCCCTGGACGCAGTACTGGAGAATCCACTCCTTGCGGAGGCCGACATTCAGGTAGGCAGTGTGAATCGGGCGGCCGGTCAGAAAAGACTCGGCGGAGGGCATCCCGGGACCCAAGCGCGTTTCAAGAACGATGACGTCAAAGTAGCCGTCAGCGGGATACTGGAGGGCCCGCGAACCATCAGCCGCCTCGAGTACGCGCACGGTGCCGCCGGCGATGCCAAAGGAGGATTCAACGTCGCCCGATCCAGTCCCGCCAGGCGTCGTGCCCGTTCCCCCGGGGCCGGCCGGCAAGCCTCTGTCTCCCGTGCCAGTTCCAGTGGGCCCGGAACCGGTGCGGCCCGGACCGGCGCCGGTGGTTCCTAACCCCGAGCCCTTCGTGGCGGCGCCGGTACCAGGCCCTTTGCCGGCCCCGGCGCCGCTCCCGGTTCCCGTCCCCACCCCGCCCGCTCCCTTCCCGGCGGGCCCGCGCCCCGATCCGGGCCCTTTGCCGGAGCCGATGCCTTTCGAGTGGGCGGACCCTCCGCCTTCGCCGGAGGATTGAACGCTCCCCGAGGGCTCTCCGCCTCCAGACGATTTGGCCTGTGAGGAGGGCTGAGGCCCCGCGACCGGGCCCCCCGGCGTTTTTCCGGGGCCTCCGGAGCCCAATTCCATGCGATTCCCTGGTGGGATCACGATCTCCTTCCCAGGCTCCGGAGGGGTCGAGGAGATCGAGATGACCGCGGCGGGAGTTCCTTTCATCTGGTCGCCAGGAGTAGGGGGAGGAGCGACTTGCTCGGGTTTGGGGGGAGCGACAGGCCGCAGCATGGAAAGCGACGCGCCCGCCGAACGGAGCGGCAGCTTCGGAGGCTCAGGCGGCGGCTCCATCTTGGGGATGGGAACCGGAGCCGGCGTATCCAGGAAACTGGGCATTTGCATGGATGGCGGCGTCTGAACCGCCGTGCTCAGCTTCGGCGGTTCCGGCACGCCCGGAGTGGTGGGCTGCCGCCGGGTGAGGTGTTCAGGGGGTCCAGTCCACACAGTCAAGGACGGGACCTGCACGGGTTTGGGCTCGGGTGGCGCGGCCCTTTCAGGCGGCTGGATCAGGATCGCCCGTTCTCCACCGTCACCCTCTTTCGGAGAAGGGGCGGGCGCGGGCTCTGCGGGAGGGGCGGGTTCCACCGGCTTCGGCGACGGGACCGGCTCTTCGCCGGCTGGCTCCCGTCTGCGGCGTGGCTTAGGGGAACCTCCTCCGGCGGGAGCAGCCCCTGCCCGTCCCATCGAGGGAGCGCCTTGCCGGCCGGCGCGGCTCCTGGGCCGGATCCTGGCCCGGGGAGGGAGAATGAGGCGCAATTCCTCCGCTGATTTCGTGAGCAGGACGACTTCGACGTTGTTCGGCTTCTCATCTTCCAGCCCGGGGATGTATGTGACCAGCGGGGGCAGCACAAAAATCCCAAACAGGTGCAGAGCGGCGGAGGCCAGGAAACTGTACTTGAAGTTGGTGCGGGGCCGTTCCAGCAAACTGAAGGCCGGCGGCAGGACACCTCCGGCAGCCTCTTCGGGGGGATCCGGCGACGCGACCCGAAGAATCAGTTTCATCCCGCAATCACCCGGCCATTCTGATGTAGCGTTGGACGTCCGGGGCGACCGCCGGCCGCATGACGAGAGATTGCAGGTTCCGGACCTTTACTCCGGCGCCCGGCCGCTCGGAATCCAGGCCGGTCTCCCCCAGTCCATAGTTCGCATTGGAGATGTTCTTAAGGCCGAAGAGGGCGAGCTCAAACCGGTCCTTGGCGCCGACCTTCTGGAAGAGTTTTGACAAGTAGACCTTGACCGTGCCTTCGGAGATCCCCAGGGTGTTCGCGATCTCTTTGTTCTTCAGCCCTTGGGCCAGAAGCGAGACCAGTTGGCCTTCCCTGGGGGTGAGGCGCACGGTCCGCGCATCCTGCAAGCCGTCATTGAGTACGTCATCCAGGATGATCTCACCCTTTTCCACCCGGCGGATTGCATCCGCGAGCTCTTCCAGCGGGCTGCAACTGCTAAGGACGGCTGCAACGCCGAACTCTCTCGCCTGGTAGGCCAATTCGGGTGAAATACGCCTGGCCACAAGGAGAACTTTCCCGGGCCGGGCGCGTTCGCAGAGGTCGGCAAGCTCCGAAAGGTCCGCTTGCGGGTTCAGGTCTACGAGAACAATGTTGGGCCGCTGACCATTTGAGATCGCCGCCCTTAATTCCTCCGTGCTCCGGCAGACGCAGGCGATCGAGGCTTCTCCAAGCAGGGCGCCCAGCGCCCGCAAGCCCTCCATCACCAACGGCTGTTCACTTAGCAGTCCAAGTTGAATCATGGGTCCTCCGACCATCCCACGAACCTGTCCACCGCCTCGCCAAACGAGGCCTTCAATTCATCCTTCCCTCGCGCCTGAGAGCCAAGCCCTGGAAGCTGAGAGTCGGTAAAAGTTCTAGTACCTAAAAATCTTCTTTGCGCCTTGTCGCAGGGCGGCGCGCCCCACAACGGCACCCTAGAGTCTATTCCACCTCCGCCCTCGGATGCAAGACCTATCTGCGGATTAACCCGCGCAGGGAAGGCTAGTACATCCGTTTGAATGCAGAGGACTTTCGTACATGCTAACCGTTGGAGGCTTAACCATTTCCAGTATTGAACTGGCGGGGGTCTTCGCCGTATCGTCTCATCATACGGACCATGAACCTGCACGCGGCATCCAGTGCTGCCGGCCATCAGTGCCTGATGACGGCCCGGCGAGCCGGCCTCGACAACGAGCCGGCCACCGTGATGTCGCTGGACCGGCGCGGAGCTGTGCTATCCTTTGCTCCTGGCTGGAGAAAGGGAAGCTCGATCGTTTTGCACGATCCGATCGAGCTGGACCTTGTCCTGCCGGCGAACGAGGAGTATGGCCAGCGCTCGATCCGCTGTCTTGGCACGGTCATCCAGATCTCGGAGGATGACCAGGGGCGGCTGTGGGTGGTGGTTCGTTTCCGCCAGATGTTCATTCGCCCAAGGGGGAATGAGCAAACTGGCGGCGTCGATTCAGCCGGGCTCCGGCCCGGCGACCGCGCTCGCAACGAGCGGGGAGTGCGAACACAAAGGGGAGGACTCTCTCCTGCAAAATCGGAAAAACTGTAAAGGCAAAGGACACAACAAAATGATGATCGAAATGCTTCGGAACATTTGGAATCAGGAAGAAGGCCAGGACCTGGCGGAGTACGCTCTGCTGATCCTGCTCATCGCGCTGCTCGTGATCGCGGCCGTCCGGTTCCTCGGCGGCAGCATCAGCAACGTGTATACCAACATCGGCACGAACCTCAGCACCCAGACCTCGTAGTCGGGCTTGGGGCAGCAAACCGGCAGCCTCCGGCGGCAACGCCGGGGGCTGCCCAGAGAAGCGAGGCTTGAAATTGACATTATTTCCTGGGGGAGTCGGACCAGGAATTCAGGTGGAAGCCGGCTCGGCAGCGGGGGAACAGAGAGACTGTCAGAATGGACGAATGACTGCTCCCCGGCCGGGGCCGGGGGAGAAGAAGTGACACAACTGGAGAGGAGTTGAAATCATGGCAGTCTATTACAACCTATGGAAAGAGGAACAAGGGCAGGACTTGGCAGAGTACGCACTGCTGATTCTGCTCATTGCGCTTCTCGTCATCGCGGCCGTCCGGTTCCTGGGCGGCAGCATCAGCAATGTGTACACGAACATCGGTGAGAATCTCAGCACGCAGACTTCTTAACCCGATTCATCACGTTGCGATGGCCGCTGCCGGCGCGCCCGGGAGCGCGCCATCGCCCGGCCGTTGACGCCGGAGCCGGGGTGGCTGATTTCGGATATGTTGAAGAGATGGCACAGCCGGGCGAGAGGCGAGGTTGAGTTTGCAGGGTGGGAGTCTCATCCGATGCGCGGAGAGAGAAAGGCGTCTAGGGATCGGCAATGAACAACCGGTTGTTGGGAGTTATCGTATTCGCATTGCTGGTGGCGCTGGGGACGAGCTACGGCGTCTACCGGCTTCTATCCGGGAAGCTCGCGACGAACACCGTCCAGACGACGCGCGTGCTGGTGGCTTCGCGGGACATCCCAGTGGGGAGCGTCATCCAAGAGGCCGATATGCGGGAGACCGACTGGGGTGGCGTCGTTCCCCCCAACGCGTTGCTCAAAAAAGAAGATATCGTTGAACGCGGCGTGATCCAACCGATCAGCGCCGGCGAGTTGTTTGTCGAATCGCGGCTGAGTCCCAAGGGCACGGGAGGAGGGCTGGCCATCCGCATTCCCGAGGGGATGCGAGCCATTGCGATTCGCGTGAACGACGTTGTGGCGCTGGCGGGTTTCGCCACTCCAGGCCAGCGCGTGGACCTCATCATCATGGGGAATCCGCCGGGGGCGGGGCAGCAAACCATGGGCACCCAGGCGCGAACGATTCTTCAGAACATTGAAGTCCTGTCGGCCGGGCAGCAGATTCAGAATGACCCGCAGGGCAAGCCGATGGTGGTGCCGGTGATCAACCTGCTTGTCACCCCGGAGCAGGCTGAGATCCTCAGCCTGGCGGGGAATCAGACGACAATCCAACTCGCGCTGCGGAACCCGATGGACAAGGAAGAAGCGAAGACGCCGGGCACCGCCTTGGGGCAACTGTTCTCCGGACGAGTGGGCGCCCCGTTGCCCGGTGCGGCGCCACCCAAGCAGGGAGGCCCGAGGGCGGTCCGGACCGCCTCCCCATCTCCGAAGACGACGATTCCGCCCGCGCCGCCGCAGATCATCCGGTCGAATATCACGATGGAAATCATTCACGGAAGCAAGAAGGAAGCTGTGAAAGTCGGTGAAGAAGAGAGGGTCAAGGAGGGGACCGCGAAATGAAGGCCTTTGCAGGGGTTGCCGCGATTCTCACTTTCACTTCTCTCATTTCCGCCCAGCCCAGGGGGCCCCAGGCTCCGCGGCAACTTACGGTGACGCTGGGCAAGAGCCTGGTTATCGACAGCCCGGTGGACATCATTCGCGTGTCTGTCGCCGATCCGGCGGTGGTGGAGGCTGTCGGCATATCGCCTCGCGAGATCGTGCTGAACGGCCGCAAGACCGGACTCACCAGCGTGATTGTGTGGCAGCAGGGCGGAGGCAGGCTTCTCTTCGACGTGACAACTGTTCCGCAGGCGGATACCAAGCTTGCGACCGTGCAGAAAGAGCTGGCGAAAGAGTTGGAAGGCGAGGATGTCACGCTAACCAATGAAGAAGGCGTTATCGTCCTGCGGGGCACGGTCAGCAGCCTGGATGCAGCCGACAGGGCGGAGGCGATCGCTTCCGCTGTGGGCAAGCCGATCAATCTTCTCAAAGTGAACGTGCCCGACGCCGAGCCGCAGGTTCTGCTCAAGGTGCGGTTTGCTGAAGTGGATCGTGGGGCCCAGAAGGAACTTGGAGCGAACCTGTTTTCGACCGGCGCAGGAAATACTCTGGGGACCATCAAGCCGGGCGGGATACCGGGTATCGGGACCCAGGGTAACATTGGCGGGGTGAACCAGGCCCAAGGCTTTCTATTGAGCGATCTGCTTGAGGTTTTCATCTTCCGGCCGGATCTCAACCTGGGCGCCACAATTCGCGCTCTCCAGTCGAAGCGGCTTGTGGAGATTCTGGCTGAGCCGAACGTGCTGGCCACGAATGGCAAGCTCGCCAGCTTCCTGGCAGGCGGCGAGTATCCGTATCCCGTCGTTCAGGGCGGCGGCATCGGCGGCTTCGCGCCGGTTACCCTCCAGTTCAGGGAGTTCGGCGTAAGGCTGAGCTTCACTCCGCTGTTCACGTCGCGAGGCAGCATCCGGTTGCGCGTTGACCCCGAAGTCAGCGCGCTCGACTTCGCGAACGGCATCACATTTCAGGGATTTAATGTCCCTGGCCTGTCGACGCGGCGCATCTCGACCGAGATCGAGCTTCAGAACAAGCAGAGCTTCGCCATCGGGGGCCTGTTGGACAACCGGCTCCAGGAGACAATGAACAAGATCGCAGGATTGGGGGACATCCCGCTGCTCGGAAAACTCTTCCAATCGAGGATTCAGAACCGCAACAAATCGGAGCTGCTGGTGCTTGTGACCCCGGAGATGGTGAACCCGATTCCCGAAGGCAAGCCGAGCCCGGAGATCGAATTCCCCGCTCCGTTCCTGCCGGAAGGCGGGAAGACGATGCCCCGGAATCCGGGGCCCGACGTGACTGGTCCGGTGAAGCAGCCGACCGCGAAAAAGGCGGTGCCCGTCGAGGTCCTGCGCCAGGAGCTGAAACAGGAATTGCAGAGCCAGCCCCAGGCCGGCGGAGCGACAGGCGGCGGAGCGGCGATGACCACCCGCCCGACCGCGCGCTGACACTGGGACAATAGGAACATGTATCCTCTGACGATTGGCTTGGTGCTGTCGAGTCCCGACCTTTGGGAAGCGGTCCAGGCCGAACTCGCAGGCCTGCCAGTCCGGGTGGTCATCGAGCAGGCGGTGATCGACGACCTGCCTGTGTTCCTCGACAAGCTGGACCGGTTCAAGCCGGAGATTGTTCTGCTTGACCCCTCGCAGTTGCCGGCCGGGCTGGCGGAGTCGATCCAGGGGATACGCAGCTCGATCGCGTCGCCGCAGGTTGTGATCGTGCGGAGCGCGGCGGACGCAACGGAGATCCTCACCGCCATTCGCGCGGGGGCGAGCGAGTACATCTGTCCGCCTTTCTCGACAAATCTCAAAGAGGCTCTGGAGCGGCTGACCAGGCAACGGCAGACACAGCAGACGCACACGAGCAGCAAGACCGCGGCCAGCTTCGCTTTCCTTTCCGTTAAGGGAGGCTGCGGCGCGACCACGCTCGCCTGTCATGCCGCCATGGAGTTGGGCCGGGCATCCGGCAAGAACACGCTTCTCGCGGACCTTGACTTTGTTGCGGGCTCAGTGCGAGTGGTGACGCAGGCGAAGTCGCGCTACTCGATGATCGACGCGCTGGAGAACGTGCAGCGGCTCGATCCGAGTTTTTGGCAGAGTCTGGTGCACAACGGTACGGCCAACGTCGAGATCATCGCGTCTTTGCCGGTGAGCGGTCCGCGGCGGATGCCGGGCGCGCACGAGATCCGGCAGGTGCTGCGGTTCGTCCGCTCCCAATACGACTACGTCGTGCTCGATCTGGGCCACGGTTTTCATCCGGGCGTTGCGGCCGCGCTCGAGGAGGTGGACCACCTGCTGCTGGTCTCGACCATGGAGATGCCGGCGCTCCAACAGGCCAAGGTTCTGCTGCGCGAGATTCCCGACCTGGGCTATAGCCGCAACCGGCTGCACCTGGTCCTCAACCGGGTTCCGAGAAGGGGCGAGATCAGCGTCCAAGACGTCGAGGGCGGATTGGGAGTCGAGGTGTTCGGGACGATCCCCAACGACTATCGCGCGTTGGATGTAGCCTATTCCGAAGGACGTCTCCTGCCGGAGGATCATTACTTGCGGCAGGAGATCGGGCGTTTGCTGTGGAAGTTGACCGACCTGGAAGTCGCGCCACGGAAAAAGAAGTTCGCGCTTTTCAACTTCTGACGCGGAGGGAGAGAGAAGTATGGCCACCATCAACACCGCCCGCTCTAGCGCCCTGGCCAAGGCCGATTCCGGCTGGGTGTCGCGCCTGTTCAACCGCCAGACGATGGCCCCTGAGTACCAGGAGCTGAAGTTCGCCATCCACCGCAAGCTCCTGCACAGAATCAACCTGGACGCGCTTGCGGTGATGCCGGAGCAGCAGATGCGCGGCGAGATCCGGCAAGCGGTTCTGAGGCTGGTCGACGAAGAAGACACGCCGCTCAGCATGTCCGAAAAGGACCGCATCATCGAGGAGGTCCTCGATGAAGTCTTTGGTCTCGGACCACTGGAACCGCTGCTTGAGGATCACACGATCTCCGACATCCTGGTGACGACGCCGAAGATGGTGTATATCGAACGCGCGGGCCGCTTGATCCGGACTCCGGTCGAGTTCAAAGACGACGCGCATCTGATGCGCATCATCGAAAAGATCGTGTCGAAAGTCGGCCGGCGCATCGACGAGTCATCGCCGATGGTGGACGCCCGCCTGCCGGACGGATCGCGCGTGAACGCGGTGATCCCGCCGGTGGCGGTGGACGGTCCGGTTCTTTCGATCCGCCGGTTCGGGCGGGCGCCGCTGACCCCGGCCGAGCTTGTCAAGAACAACAGCATCACGGCGGGCATGCTCAAGCTGCTGCAAGCGGCGGTGGCGTCCAGGCTGAACGTGATCATCTCGGGCGGGACGGGCGCCGGCAAGACGACGTTGCTGAACGCTCTTTCCACCTTCATTCCCGAGACGGAGCGGATCGTAACCATCGAAGACGCGGCCGAGCTGCAATTGCAGCAGACGCACGTCGCGCGGCTCGAGACCCGGCCGCCGAACGTGGAAGGCCAGGGTGCGATCAGGATCCGGCAGTTGGTAGTCAACTCGCTGCGCATGAGGCCGGACCGCATCATCGTCGGCGAGGTCCGCGGCGAGGAAGCCCTGGACATGATGCAGGCGATGAACACCGGCCACGACGGGTCGCTTTGCACGGTTCACTGCAACAGCCCGCGCGACGCGATTTCGCGCCTTGAGGTCATGATGGGCATGGCGAACTCGAACATGAGCGTGACCTCCATCCGGCAGCAGATTGCGTCCGCGCTGGATCTGTTCGTTCACGTCTCGCGATTCAGCGACGGCACGCGGCGGGTGACGCACATCACCGAGTGCGTGGGCATGGAGCGCGACATCGTGACCACGCAAGACATCTTCCTGTTCGAGAAGACGGGCATCTCGTCGGAGGGACGCGTGCTGGGCCGGTTCCGCGCCACCGGCATTCGCCCGCGGTTCTACGACAGGCTCCGCACCGCGGGATTTGCGCTGCCCGCAGAACTCTTCCAAACGATGGTGGAAGTGTCCTAAACTCGATCCATGGACTCGACCTGGCTATTTGGCATTGTCTTCGTCTCGGTCCTCGGCGCGCTTGCCCTTGCCCTGGTGATCGGCTTCGGCGCTGCAAAGGCGATCCAGCGTTCGGCGGTCCGGAAAAGGCTGGGAGGAGAAGAGACATTCGAGGAGTTGACGCAGACGCCTACGGTGCTCCTCGAGGATCCCGAGCAGGGAAAGGGCGGACTGACGCAAATCAAGATGTTCGCCAACCTGGCGAACAAGATCGAGGGCGCGGGACTGGATTGGAGCGTTGATTCCGTACTGATCACCTCGGCCGTGGGGGTGGTCGCCGGTTGCCTGGTCGGCTGGGTGTTCCCGTTCCTCCTTTTCGCGGAGCTCACGATGGCTGTGCTCGGCCTTGTCGGCGCCTGCTTCCCGTTCATCATCATTCACTTCAAGCGCCAGAGGCGAATGAACGACATGGAACAGCAACTGCCGGAGGCGCTGGACTTCATCTCGCGAGCCGTTCGCGCCGGGCACGCGTTCTCAGTGAGCCTGGAACTGCTGGCGAACGAGATGCCCGACCCGATCAAGACGGAGTTCAGACGCGTGTTCCAGGAGGTGAACCTCGGCTCGGCCCTGGACACCGCCATGCGCAATCTCGCCCACCGCATCCCCATTATCGACGTTCGCTTCTTCGTCTCCGCCGTGCTGCTCCAGAGAGAGACGGGCGGCAATTTGAGCGAAATTCTGACCAAGCTGGCGCACACCATCCGAGAGCGTTTCCGTCTGAAGGGCCACATCAGGGCGGTGACAGCGCACTCGCGCATGACGGCCATCGTCGTTGGGGCCGTCCCGATTGTCGCCCTGTTCCTGCTAAGCGCCTCGTTCCCGGGCTACGCCGAACCTTTTGTGAAAGAACGCGAAGGGCGCATTCTGGCGGTCATCGCGATTATCGGGCAGACTATCGGCTTTATCATCCTGAGAAAGCTCGTGAACTTCAAGTGGTAGCATGAATCTCTTACTGCTGATCATCATCGGCGTGTTCCTGCTGGTAGGCGGAGTCATTGCGTACTACGGCTACCGGACGTACGCGAAGCCGGGCAAGGTGATGGACACCCTGGTGGCGGCGCCGGGCGGTTTCGACGATTTCGGCATCCCCGAGCTCGAAGAGGCCAAGGAGAAGCGCACTCAGACTTTCCTGCAATGGATCGGCGAGAAGGTTCCCATCAGTCCCGACGAAGCGGGAATGACGCGGCGCCTTCTGATGGCCGCCGGATACAGGTCCGATAGAGCGCTGGTGGTTTTCACAGGGATTCGCGTAGTCATCAGTGTTCTCTTCCTGGTGGGCGCCATTTTGCTGACCACGTTCGTGAAAGCGGACGCCTTTGTGCGCTGGGGAGGCCTTGTCCCAAAGGTGATGTGGGTGGTCGCGCCGATCATGGGCTGGTATTTGACAAGCTATGGACTCGAGTACCTTATCAGCCAGCGCCAGGTGGAGCTCCGGCATGCGCTGCCGGACGCGTTGGACCTGCTCGTGATTTGTATTGAAGCCGGCGTGGGACTGGATCAGGCCATGCGAACGGTGAGCATGGAACTCGGGCTGACGCATCCGGAGATCTCCAAGGAGTTGAATCTCGTTTCCGTTGAGATGCGTGCAGGCGTGCGCAGGGTCGACGCGCTCCGCAATCTGGCCGAGCGCAATATGGAGCCCGAGTTGAACAAGTTGACGGCTGTCATGATTCAGGCCGATCGCTTCGGAACGAGCATCGGTGAGGCGCTCCGCTCGCATTCCGACTTCCTGCGCATCAAGCGGAGACAGGTGGCGGAGGAGCACGCCAACAAGCTGGGCGTCAAAATGCTCATCCCCATTGTCTTCCTGATCATGCCATCATTGTTCATCGTGATCTTGGGCCCGACAGTGATCAGGGCGATGAAAGAGTTGCTACCTGCGTTAAGCCAGTGAGCACATAACGAGCAGACCGACTTAAGAAGGAGAATCTAATGGACGATACCACTTTTGGGTTGATTTCGTTGGCGGGCGCCGTCGTTGTACTGTTTCTCTACTTGCAGCGCCGGCGCGCGCGCAAGATGAAGGAGTGGAAAAAGTAGTCCGGGAGACTTCATCGGGTTCGCACTTCTCAAGGCCATCGCTGCGCCCGGAGCGGCGGTGGCCGTCTCATTCCATGCTCCTGGGGGAACGGCCTGTTTCGCGCCGCTCTTAGCCGGTCATGAGGGGCTGCACCGCCAAAACCGCTTCGCTGATCCTGCCCGGTCCTGGGCAATGAACGAACTTCCACATCTGGAGCGAGAATGAGTGAAGCCTTTTTGCAGGGCGACCAGTTCATCGACTACTACGAGTTGATGCAAATCAGCCCGAACGCCGAGCCTGCCACGATCGAGCGCGTGTACCGCATGCTGGCCGCGCGGTACCACCCCGACAACGCCCAGACGGGCGACGAGAACAAATTCGTCCGGCTCACGGAAGCGTACGAAACCCTGTTCAACGCTGAAAAGCGCGCCGCGTACGACTCCGTTCATCGCAGCCGGCGCGATCAGCCGCTGGCTGTCTTCGGCCTGAAGGACTTCGAGCTCGGCATCGACGGCGAAACGAATCGCAGAATGGGCGTGCTCTGCCTGCTGTACCACCGGCGCCGCACCGAGCCGGACCAGCCCGGCTGTAGCGTCCTGGAGCTCGAGAAGATGATGTCGTTCGCCCGCGAGCATCTGCACTTCACGCTCTGGTATCTCAAGGACAAGGGACTCATCATGCAGAACGAAATGAGCGACTACTGCATTACGGGGTCCGGCGTCGACTACGTGGAGGCGAATCTCCCCCAGAACAAGATACTCTACAAGCTGTTGAAGGCGACCGAGCAAGGCGAAACGGCGTTCGCCGAGGGGCAGGGACAGCAGAACGAGGCCGCCCAACAGTAGCCGCGTGGGGCCGCGGGCTCGCGAAACGTGAATGGATCGAACGACGGAGAGCATCGGCTTCCTCACGAGCGTTCAAAACGCTGACGGCGGCTGGGGCTATTATCCGGGCAAGCGCTCGTGGCTGGAGCCCACTTGCTGGGCGGCGATCGCGCTGGGCGCAAGCGAGGCGGGCGATCGCGCGTTCCGGCTGGTGCGTTCGCTCCAAATGGATTCCGGCGCGTGGGCTGCGGGCAAGGGAGTGGCGGAGGCGTCGTGGTCCGGCGCGCTGGCCTTGCTGCTTCATGGCGCGCGCGGCAGCCGCGACGACGCTTACAACCGGGGCCTGAAGTGGCTTGTTGACACCGAAGGAGACAGGGCCGTGAAGTGGTGGCAGTGGTTCCTTGCCGTTCACTTCTATAACATTGAGGACATCTACGGATGGCCCTGGCGTGAAGGGAACTTCTCGTGGATCGAGCCGACGGTGTGGGGTGTTGTCGCGCTTCGCAAGGCGCTTCGAACGCACAAGACGGATCGCATTGTGAAGCGAATCGCTGCCGCGGAAAAGCTGATCATGACAAAGCGCTGCCGGGACGGCGGCTGGAATCAGGGCAATCCGACGGCGCTCGGCAAAGATCTGCCCGCGTATCCGGAATCCACGGCGCTGGCGCTCATCGCACTTCACGGCAACCCAAAACTGGACGTCCGGCCGTCGCTGGACTATCTGCGCGACGCGCTGGCACGCCCACAGAGCCGCTCCATCCGCGCGTGGCTGTCGCTGGCTGGGCGCATGTATGGCCTGGCGGATCCCGTAGCGGAACAGGCGCCTGCGCCGCTGAAGCAGCGCGAGGTCATCCCCGCGGCGATTGAATTGATCGCCCGGCCGGAGGGAGCATGGAAGTACCTGGCGGAGGACCGGTCATGAGACGGCGCGCATTCCTCGGAGCGGGACTCGCCGCGGCGGCTGGATGCCGCGAGCGGGAGGACAGTGCGCCGCGGCCTGCTTCTCCTGTGTTCATCGCGAAGGCCGCGTCCTACGATGCGGATCTGCGCCATATCATTCGCAGCGGCATCCAAGCCTGCGGCCTTGACGTCCGGGACAAGCGGATACTCATCAAGCCGAACTTCGTCGAGTACAATCGCCAAGCGCCGATCAACACAAACCCAGTGCTTGTCGCCGCAGCCTTGGACGTTCTCCGATCGCTGGGGGCCGGGGATGTGCGCATCGGCGAAGGTCCGGGACACCGCCGCGATACGTGGGGCATGGCCGAAGAGGCTGGATTCGCCGGCGCCATCTCAGGCTTCCATGACCTGTTCGTCGATCTCAACCGCGACGATGTCTCCGACGCGGGCCGGTTCGCGAGCCTGCCCAGGATCTGGCTGCCCAATACGGCGCTGAGCGCGGATCTCGTCGTCTCCATGCCCAAGATGAAGACGCACCACTGGGCGGGGGCCACGCTGTCGATGAAGAACTACTTCGGTCTCGTCCCTGGCTCGCTCTACGGCTGGCCGAAAAACCAGTTGCACTACATCGGAATTCCTGAGTCGATCGCCGAACTCTACCGCCTGTTCCCGCGCAGTTTCGCGATCGTGGACGGCATCGTCGGAATGGAAGGCGACGGGCCGGTGATGGGCGCGGCCAAGGCGGCGGGCGTGGTTGTCATGGGGGCGGATCTCGTCGCCGTGGACGCCACGTGCGCCCGCATTATGGGGATTGACCCCGCCAGGTTGAAGCACATTGAACTCGCGCGCAAACTGGGCAACAGCGAACCGGCGCGCATCGAACAGCGCGGGGAGCGCCCGGAGGCCGTCCGCACCGACTTCGCTCTGATCGATCAATTCAAGCATCTCCGGCTGGCTTGAGCGGCGCGCGCATAGAATAGTGGCGAAGCCAAAGGAGTCCACTCCGTGAGCGCGCCACAATTCACTCTCGCCTTCCTTCTCGCGATCGCGGCCGCCGCCGCCGGGAAGTCCTTCATCACGATCCCCGCCGGCAGCTTCGTCTCCGGAAAGTCGACGGTGAGGCTCGACACCTTCGAGATGCTCGCCCATCCCGTGACGAACGCCGAATATGCGGAGTTCGTTGCGGCAACGAAGCGCCAGGCGCCGGTTCATTGGGCCGGCGGAAGCATCCCGAAGGGCTTCGAGCGGCATCCTGTCATCTTCGTCAACCGCTACGATGTTGACGCCTACCTGCGCTGGCGTAGCAAGCGCGACGGCCGCACCTGCCGTTTGCCCACCGCCGCTGAATTCGAATACGCCGCGCGCGCCGGAAACAGCAATGCGCTCTATCCATGGGGCGAGGCCGACCCCGCCGGCAAGGCCAATTACGATCCCGGCGGCCAGCGGAGCTTTACCGAGTGGCGCAAATACCTCGAGCCGGTGGATGCGCGTCCGCCCAACCCCTGGGGGCTGTACGGGATGGCGGGCAACGTCTGGCAGATGCTGTACACCGATCTCGATCAGGCCGCGATGAGCTACGTCTACCGGCTCACTCTGCCTGTCCACAAGCAGGGCGCGGTTGCCGGCGGATCTTGGGCGCGCGGCTCTTATTACCTGCGCTGCGCGGTGCGAGGCAGCCTGCCGGCGGGAATTCGTCACCCCGACCTCGGGTTTCGCATTGTGCGGGAGGCTCCCGGGACGACGCAC
This sequence comes from uncultured Solibacteraceae bacterium, assembly GCA_964472745.1. Lineage (GTDB taxonomy): Bacteria > Acidobacteriota > Terriglobia > Bryobacterales > Bryobacteraceae > CAYYNC01. The sequence goes on along the minus strand of CAYYNC010000028.1, from coordinate 54,982 downwards.
TTCCGGCGCATGGTGCGGCGAGTGGCCGCCGTTCACGCGGGTGAAGGCAAAGTCTTCGTCGGCTGGCAATTGCTGCCGCAAGACGGCCCGGCGGCCGCCTTTCACGTCTATCGCTCGACGCGGCGGGATGCGGCCGGGGAGAGAATCACCCAAACGCCCGTCACGGACTCGACCAACTACATCGACACCGGCGCGCCGGCCGGGGTGCGGCTCTATTATCGCGTGCGAACGGCCTCAGGCGAGGGCGGGGAAGGCCCGCCTTCCGAATGGGCGGCGATTGATCCAGCGGCAGGGCCGCGCGGGCTGATCGCGCGCTTCGAGCCGACAGTCAAGACGGGCGGCTTTACGCCGGTGTTTGGAGATCTTGACGGCGACGGCGCCCTGGACCTTGTCGTGCGGCTGCACAACGGCATCCGCGAGATGTCGCGCGATCCCGGCGTCCCGATCGAACTGGAAGCCTACACCAGTTTTGGCCGCGCGCTGTGGCGGCGCCCGCTCGGATGGCACGATCACAGTTACGGCAACCCCAACAACCTGCCGGTCGTGGTCTACGATCTCGACCAGGATGGAAAAGCCGAGGTCATCGCCCGCCTTCAGGAGGGTGATGGGTTGTTCCTCGCGGTTCTGGATGGCATGACGGGGCGCGTCCTGCGCAAGCGGCCCTGGCGCGAGATGGCCACCGACATCTCCGGCACTTCGACGCGCGTCCACATGTCGATCGCGTATTTGGACGGCAAGAGGCCCGCCATCATCACGCAGACGGGGCTCTACGAAAACGAGATCATCGATGCCTACGCTGCCGCGCTCACGCCGCTCTGGACGTATCGCAGCTTCGGCGAAACCAACGGCAGCGGATCGCACCACATCGATATCGCGGATGTGGACGGCGATGGCCGCGACGAGGTCTTCAACGGCACGATGCTGCTGAACCCCGATGGATCGCTGCGTTGGGCGATCCACCGCCAGCACCCTGATATCGTCGCCGTGAAGCGCATCCTGCCCGGGAGGAAGGAAAGGCAGGTGTACTACGCGGTCGAAAGCAGCCTGCACGCCGGCGCATACCTCGTCGATGCGAGGACCGGCAGGATCCATTGGAAGGTGAATCGCGAAAGCGATCCGCGCTGGACCCACGCGCACATCGGTTGGGCCTCCGACATCTGGGAGGGCTCGCCCGGCATGGAGCTGCTCACCAACCGCGACGGCCACGAGGCGAAGGACCAAGTGCTGTTCGCCGCCGATGGAACGATCCTCTCGAATCCCTTTGAGCCTGGATGGCGTCCGGTGAACTGGACCGGCGGCGCGGTCCGCGACCTGATGACGTCGGACGGCCGCAGATTAGGCCGGTTTAACGGGCGCGCGGTGGATGCCCTTCAGGCGGTTGCGCCGAACGCGGCGGCGCGCGGCTCGTGCGGCATGGCAGCCGATCTCGCCGGCGACTTTCGCGACGAAGTCGTCTGCATCAACACCAACGATCGGGGCGAGCAGACGATCGAGGTCTACACCAACATCGAGCCCGTGTCCCGCCGCGAGGTCACGCGCACCGCGAGCCGCGAATACCGGTTGTGGCTGGCGCGCAACATGGGCGGCGGCTACGCCTCCTATTTCGAGTGGGAGCCTTGAACCGCGCCGCTCAATCGCCCAGGTAGGCGGGTTGCCCCGTGGCCGCCAGCACCGAGGTCCACACCTCGCTATGCGGGTCGATGCGCTTTTTATTGCGCACGGCGATCGGAATCGGCACGTGCGTCGAGACGTTGAACCAGTTCCCGATGATGATGCCGCTCTTTCCCGCCATCGCCGCGTGGGCGGCGTGGCGCGCGAGCTGTTCGCACAGCAGGGCGTCATCGCAGTTGGCGGGCCGGCTGCGGATGATGTAACTCGGGTCGATGTACTTGAGCGACACCGGGATGCCCCGCTCCCGGAAATACGCCTCGATGCAGTCTTTCAGGAACTTGCCGATGTCGCCGAACTTGACATTGCCCGAGGCGTCGTACTCGATCGCATCGCGCTTCATCAAGTGTTGACCAGCACCCTCCGCCACGACGATGACGGCGTGGCGCCGTGTCTCGATCCGCCGCCGCAGCCATTCGAGGACGCCGTGTTCCCCCTGAAGCTGGAAGGGAACTTCCGGCGCCAGCGTCAGGTTCACCTCGCCGCTCGCCACCGTCGCCCCGGCGGCGATGAAGCCCGATTCACGGCCCATCAGTTTCACCAGGCCGATGCCGTTGTAGGCGCCGCGCGCCTCGTTATGAGCGCAGTCGATCACCGCCCGCGCCTCTTCAATCGCCGTGAGGTAGCCGAACGTTCGCCAGACGAACTGGATATCGTTGTCGATGGTCTTCGGCACGCCGATGACCGCGAGCGGATATCCGCGGCGCCGCGCCTCTTCGTGGATCTTCCATGCGCCGCGCTGAGTTCCGTCGCCGCCGATGCAGAACAGGATGTTTACGCCGAGGCTGAACAGGTAGTCCACCATCACCTCCGCCTCCACCGGTCCGCGGGACGAGCCGAGGATCGTGCCGCCGCTTTTGTGAATCTCGGAAACCAGCGCCGCCGTGAGCTCGATCAACGCATGATGGTTCGCCGGGTTCAGTCCTTGGTAGCCGTACGGAATGCCGACGATCTGCCTCACCCTGTAGCCGTGGTGCAACTGGTAGTACAGGGTCCGGATCACGTTGTTCAGGCCCGGGCACAGCCCGCCGCAGGTGACGATCGCGGCCTTGGTTTGAGCAGGGTTGAAGTAGATCATTTCGCGCGGGCCCGCACGTTCGAACATCAACTGCGCGCGGTTTTCCACGCCCGGGGTCATCACAACATCCAGCGGCACTGCCGAGCCCTCGGGGATGAAACGCGTCATGCCTCTCACATTCGAGCTTGGCGGCGCGAGCGGCGACGCAACCCGGCAGGGTCCAAGCGTGGGGACGATCAGGTCTTCTGGGCGAACGGACATTGTTTCCATTCTCCTCATTCCAGCGCGGCCGCCGCCCGCGCCGATCAGGGTATGATGGTCGCCGAACGCAATGGCCGGCCGAATCGTTTTCGCAGCTCTCGCCTTCCTTTGCGGGGCCGCGGCCCAAATCCGCGAGCATCCCGCCGGCAAAGTGATCCCGCACGAGAAATACATCCGCGTGGTGGCCGAGTCGGAGTCTCCCGTCGAGCGGCTTTACATTCCCACCCGCGACGGGCTCTATGTCGCGGCCGCGCTGCGCAAGCCCAAAGGCGCCGGCCCGTTTCCGGCTCTTCTCTACTTCCACGGCGCACCCGGCGGCCGCGGCATGGAGAAGCTGGTTTCGTGGTCGCTCGGGACCACCGGCGGGCCGCTCTGGGAGCGCTTTCTACAGGAAGGTTACGTCACTGTCGTCGCCGATTACCGCAACTTCTTTTCGCCGCAGGAGGGGCTGGCTCCGAAAGACCGCGCCACCTACGTTGACGACGGGGCCGCCGTTTTTGAATATGTCTCCAGGCTGCCCTATGTGGACCCCGCGCGCATCGCCGTCTACGGAGTCAGCCGCGGCGGCGCGATGTCGCTCTTTCTCGCAGCGCGCGTGAAGCCCCGCGCCGTTGTGCTCGGCGCCGGCGCGGCCACAGCGTTCCTCGTCGAATTCAACGCCCATGTGAAGTCCTTCGACGCACCGCTTCTGATACTGGTGGGGACGGCCGACTCCCAGATCCACAACAATCGCGCTCTCTATGGCCTGATGTCGGCCGCCGGCAAGGCCGTTCAGATGGAGATCTTCGCCGAGGGCTACCACGATTTCGTCGCCGGACCGCAGGGTCACGCCGGCCGAAGCGAGCCCCTGCTCACCTCAACGCTGGAGGCGCTCGACATCACGCTCGACTTCCTGAAGCGGCGCCTGCGGTAACGGGAAAGTGGCCGTCACGCCCTCTCTCTTCACTTGCTCCTGGTCTCGCCTCGACGAGCACGCGCGGAGGCTGAAGCCGGAACTCGTCGTCTCGATTCTCGGCGCCAGCGACATCGTGCCACACCCGCTGTTCAACAAGCTTCGCCACCTCAAGCTCCGCATCGACGACGTCAACCACCCGGCGCCGGGAGCGCACTGCGCATCACGCAACGACATCCGCCAGCTCACCTCTTTCCTTGAAGCGTGGGACGGACGCGCGCGCCTGCTCATCCACTGCTGGGCGGGCACGTCGCGCAGCGCCGCGGCGGCTCTGATCGCGCTCGCGCAGAAGAACCCCGGCCGCGAGATCGAGGCCGGACGCCTGCTGCGCGAGCGCGGACCGCATCTAGACCCCAACGAGCGCATGGTCCGCCTGGCCGATGAGATCCTCGGCTTGCGCGGATGGCTGTTGGAGGGGCTGCGCGAAATGGGCGAGCCGTCGCGGGCCAGGCGCCGCGGCGACCTCATCCGCCTGCCTGCGTTCCTCCCGTGACGTGAGCGTTCTCTTGAAACGCTTCCACCAGCGCGAGCACGGTGTTGCTGTGCAACTCCACCGTGTCGTCGAGGTTGCGCGCATAGCCGCCGGCCAGCGTGACGGCCACCGGAATCCTGCGCCGCAGTGCGCAGTCGAACACCATACGGTCGCGCGCGAACATGCCTTCGCGCGTAAGCGCCAGCCCCCCGAGCTGGTCGTCATAGAAGGCGTCCGAGCCGGCGATGTAGAACAGGATGTCGGGCCTGAATCCGCCCGTGGCGACATCACATGCGCCGCCGAGCTTCTCCAGGTATTCCCGGTCGCCGGCTCCGTCGCCCAGGTGGATGTCGATGGTGGAGGGGGGCTTCACGTGGGGGTAGTTCGCGTATTGGTGGATCGAGAGAGTGAACACGCTTGCGTCACGCGCGAAGATGGCCGCAGTTCCGTTGCCGTGGTGAACATCGACGTCCACCACCAGGGCCTTGCGGATCAACCCGTCGCGTTGCAGAACCCGGATCGCAACCGCCACGTCATGCACGGCGCAGAAGCCTTCGCCGTGGCCGGGATGCGCGTGGTGGAAGCCTCCGCCGATGTTGAATCCCGCGCCGCGCTCCAGCGCCTTCCGGCCGGCGAGAATCGTGCCTCCGGTCGCGATCATGAAGGCGCGGACCATCTGCCGCGAATACGGCGCTTCCAGTTGCAGAACGTCGTGGTAGCTCAGCGTGCCGGTCTCGAGCTTGCGAACCCACTCTTCGGTGTGCACGAGCAGCAGGTCCTCGCGCGTTGCGGGCTCAGGCGGCACGAAGTCCTCGGGCCCGGCGAGGTAGGTGTCCAGCAGCCGCTGGCGGATCAGCTTGTACTTGCGCGTTGGAAAGACGTGCGCTCCGAAATTGAGGTCGTAAGCGTCGTCGTAGATGAGCGGGAACGGCAGCATGGTCTCACGCGCCGCCGCATTGCAGCGCCGTCACGATGGCGACGCGGTAGATGTCCTCCGCCGAGCAGCCGCGCGGCAGATCATTGGCGGGCTTGGCGAGGCCCTGCAAAAACGGCCCGGTGTTCACCGCGCCGCCCAGACGCTCCACCAGCTTCACGCCGATGTTGGCCGAGGCGACGTCAGGATATATGAGGGTGTTTGCACGCCCCGCCACTGTCGATCCGGGCGCTTTGGATCGGCCCACTGACTCCACCACCGCCGCATCCAGTTGAAGCTCGCCGTCGATGTGCAACTCCGGCGCCCGCGCGTTCACGATGCGCTTCGCCTCGCGAACTTTCTCTACCCACGGATGCTGCGCGCTGCCTTTGGTGGAAAACGACAGGAGCGCCACCACCGGCTCGACGCCGATGACGTCGCGCGTCGTGCGCGCCGTGGCCATCGCAATCTCGGCGAGCTGCGCCGGCGTGGGATCGATGATGAGCGCGGGGTCGGCCATCGCGAAGACGCCGTCGGCGCCCAGCGTCCGGTCGTGCACGCACACGATCATCACGCCCGAGACGGTCTTCACGTCCGGCCGCGTCCCCAGGGTCATGATCGCCGCGCGAAACGTCTCCGCCGTTGTCGTCGCCGCCCCGCCGACAAATCCGTCCGCGTCGCCCGACGCCACCATCAGTCCCGCGAAAACGAGCGGCTTCTGCGCGGTGCGCTGCGCTTCGACCTCAGTCATCCCGCGAGACCGGCGCCTCTCGTACAGCAGCCGCGCATAGCCTGGCAGCTTGCCCGCCGTGGACGGCTCGACGCAGGCGAGCCCCGCGGGCACGCCCGGCCGGCAAATCAGGATCGGCTCCGCCAGCCCCTCGCGGCTCAACCGCGCCGCGGCTTCGTGCACGCGAGGATCTTCGCCCTCCGGAAAGACGATGCGCCGCGGCCTGGTCTGTTTCTTCAACCGCGCGATCTGCCTGTCAAGGAACTCCTGTGCCGAAGCGGGCGCCTGCATGAATTCACCATTCTACCGCCCCGCAACCATTGCCCCCGCGCACCGCGATGCGCTATAAAAGGAGTGCGGGGTGGAGCAGTCTGGTAGCTCGTTGGGCTCATAACCCAAAGGTCGGTGGTTCAAATCCACCCCCCGCAACCAACCCCCCCAACAACTCCCGGACTTCGGCCGTGCCGTGGGCGCGGGCCGTCCGCATACCTTCTCGCCCCAAGGCCCGTTTTAGAGTTGCGGAAGTGGCGCCGGAGTCCTTCCGGCCCGCTATACTGACAACCCTCGACACGCTTTCGCCGAATCCTGGCGTTGATTCCAGCCGGCACGCTGGAAGGAAATAGCGCCGGGTTGTTGCGCCGGCCCGCCCATCGCACTGCGATCTCCCAAGGCGCGGCACGCGCACGCGCCACAGAAGAGACCTCCTCTTTCCGGCGGTCTCCCCGGCGCCTGATCCCGGCTTCAGATTCATTGTTGAAAGACAGGCATTGACGGCGCGCGGCAAAGGGGACGGCATCGTCAGCGTTAAAGCCCCGTAAGTCTGAAGCGGAGGCGCTCTGCCGGCGGTGATTCTCAGCGGCGGCTGGTTTTCCGCCCGGTGGCCTGACGTCCGGCGCAGAGCTCTACCTGCATCGCCCTCGCTTGCGGCGCCCAACCCTTTCGCACTCCAGGAGGAAGCGTAAAGATCACCCTCAAGCGAAAAATCTCTGCACTGGCGGCAGGGGCGGCGATGCCGCCCTTGCCGGTTGCGCTGATCTTCATCATGCAACTGAAAACCAGCGTGGCGTCGAAAGCCGAACAGGAATTGAAAACGATGGCCGGGCGGGATCGCGGCGGTCGCACGAAGTCCGTGTAATACCGAATGCGGCGCAAGAACATCACGATCAGGATCTCCGCGCAAGCAGCCCGCTGGACCCGGCGCAAGGCCGCCGGGGAAAACACCTCAGTGTCACAGCTCGCGGGCCGGATGGTTGAACGCCGGATGAGACAGTCAGACTGCTATCGCGAATCCTGGGAGCGTTTCAAAACCTATCGGCCATCCGCCCGCGTCAGCGCATCCAAGCGCATGACTCGAGAAGAAACTCATGCCCGTCGCTAAGCGCATTCTCGCCGGCGCCGGCGTGCCGCTGCACTTGACCGGCAAGACAGACCTCCGCCGCCAGCGCCTCGCCCCGGAATGGCTGGAATGGGTTTGGGCGCGCGGCAACGGCTCGTTAAGCTGGCAAGTTCTCCCCGAGTTCCACGTCGACGCTGCCGCCAAAACCGGAGTCCCTCCTCGGGACGCGCGCTTCTTGATCGGCGCCTTTCTCGAGTGGCATCCCGTCGACTCGTCTCCCCGGTTGCCGCAACGCGCGCGGCATTGGATCGACACCTCAAATCTGTCCTGTTGGGATGCTCTCATCCTTGCCGCCGCGGAAATCGCCGGATGCGGCTTCCTTCCCTCTGAAGACTTCCAGACAGGTCGCCGCTACGGCTCGGTCCAGGTGATCAGCCCCATTCTGGCCGCTCCGGAGAGCCTGCCTCCCTCGATGCAATAAGCGCCCTACCCCCCGCCGCCCGCCTTCACCCGCGTCCCGTTCTCCAGCCGCACCGAAGCCGCCACCACCGCCAGCCTCTCCTTCTCCTGGAGCCCTCGCACAATCTCCGCCTCGCGCGCGTTCGATTGCCCCACCGTCACCGCCCGCCACGTCACGCGATCGTCAGGCCCCAGCACATACACCCCATCCTCCTGACCCCGCCGCTGCACCGCTTCCTTCGGCACAACGATCGTCGACTCCGACTTCCCCACCTGAAGCTCAACATTCACCGTCGCCCCCGGAGCGAGCACCGCCTCCTTCTGCTCGATCTCCACCACCACCTCGCCGATCTGCCGCGCCCCGGCGCTCACAATCTGCGTCGGCAACTGACCAACCTTCCCGCGCCACTCCAGATCCGGCCGCGCCTCCCAGCGGACCGTCGCCGGCATTCCCAAACGGATCTGCCCCAGCTCCGGCTCGTCCACCTGCACCAGCACGCGCACCTTCTCCGACTCCGACAGCCGCGCCACCAGGTCCCCCGGGCGCAAGAACGCCCCAGGCTTCAATTCCATCGAATAGACCTCGCCCGCCCGCGGCGCGCGAATCTCCGCCAGCTCCAGCGCCCGCTCGGCCTTCCTGATCTCGCTCTGCGCCGCCGCGACGCGCGCCCTCGCCATCTCCAGGTCCGCTCCCGTCACCAGCGACTTTTTCCGCGCCTCGATCCCCACGCGCTGCCCATCGAGGTCCTTCAGCCGCCGCTCCAGATCCAGCATCTCCTGCCGTGTCGCCGCACCCTTCTCCAGCAATCGCTTTGTCGCAGCCAGGTCTCTCCGCGTCTCCGCAATCTGCCGCTCAATTCGCGCCGCTTCGTTCTCCAAAGTCACGCGGTCCATCTCGCGCCCGCCCCGTTCGAGCAGCGCAAGCTGCGCCTGGGCTTCCGCCAGCCCGGCCCGCGCCTTCTCCACCTCCAACCGCGCCGCGCCCGCATCCAGTTTCACCAGCGCCTGCCCCACGCGCACGCGATCTCCGCGTGACACGAGCACCTTCTCCACGGCGCCCTCGGACTCCGCCCGCACCTCGAACATCTCCGCCGGCTCCACCTTGCCGTTCGTCTCGAGGATCGTCTCCAGCGTCTTGCGGCTCGCCTCCACCACCTGCGCCTGCACCGGCGCATCGCGCACGATCCACGCATAGATCCCCACCGCGGCCGCAACGCAAACCAGGGCGCCTGCGCCCGCCTTCACCGTTTTCGACATCGTGAAAACTCGCTCCTCCCCGCCGCGGCGCTATTCATAACGCAGCGCCTCCACCGGCTGCAAAGCGCTCGCCCGATGCGCGGGCACCAGGCCGAAAATCAGCCCCACCAGCACCGACACGCCGAACGCCACCACCGCCGAAATCCCCGAAATCGGGATCGGCGCTTCGGGAACCAGCAGCCGGATCGTCAGCGGAAACCCGAGCCCCAGCAGAATCCCCAGAACCCCGCCGCCCATGCTCAGCAGAACCGCCTCCATGAGAAATTGCCGCATCACCGTCCGCCGCGTCGCACCCAGTGCGCGGCGGATGCCGATCTCCTTGGTCCGCTCCGTCACGCTCACCAGCATGATGTTCATGATCCCGATGCCGCTGATGAAAAGCGCAATCGCTGAGACCCCGAACAGCACGAGTGACAGGATCCGGGCGATGTCTTCAGCCGCCTTGAGCAGCGTCGCCAGGTTCTCCACCTTGTAGTTGGCCCCCTTGCGGTGCCGCGACGCCACGATGTCGTGCACCAGCTTTGTCACCGCCGGAACATCCTCCATCGTGCGCGCCTGCACGTAGAGCGGATCGACGCGCTCCACCTCGTCCCAGTAGCGGCTGATCGTGTACGGCGCCACCACCGTCTCATCGCTCAGCTCGCTCTGTCCCATCGTGGACGTGCTCTCCTTGAACACGCCGACCACCAGGAATTGCAGCCCGCCCAGCTTGATCTGCCTGCCCACCGCCGCCTGCTCGCTCCCGTGCAGCTTCCGCGCCAGCACATCGGTCATGAAGCATACGCGGCGCCGCATCTCCACATCGCGCTCGTCGAAGAACCTCCCGGCCACCGCAATCAGGTTGCGCACCTGCGGATAGTAGTGATCCGTCCCCAGCACCCGCAGATCCTTCGCCTGCCCGTCGATGATGAACGTCTCGAACGTCGTCGACACGCCCGACGCCGCGATGATCCGCCCCGCAAGCTGCTTGCGCACCGCCTCCACGTCCGCCCACTTGATCCGGTCCGCCGCCACCACCGGCGACTCCTTCCCGCCCGCCTCGTGGCTTGCGTAGATCAGGTTCGACCCGATCCCGCGGATCTTGTCGAGGATGAAATCCCGGCCAGTCAGCGATACCGTCACCACCAGAATGACGCTGGCCGTGCCGATCATCAGGCCCAGCGCCGTTAGCGCGCTTCGCACCTTGTGGGCGTAGATCGCCTGGGCGCTCGATGCCAGCAGCTCAGGCCACTCCATCGGCCTCTCCCGTTCTCTGTCCGGTCGTCATCCCTCACTACCAGCATAAGCGCTCGAGCCTCAACCACTGTCGATATACTGCGGGAATGAAGCGCCTTTGCGTGTTGCTCCTCACGCTTCCCCTGCTCGCCGAAAACTGGCCCTGCTTCCGCGGACCCTCCCGCCAGGGCCTCTCCGCCGAGCGCGGCCTGCCCGTCGCCTGGACCGCGTCGCAAGGCGTGGCGTGGAAGTCCGACATCCCCGGTGAGGGCTGGTCTTCGCCCATCGTCTGGAACAACCGCATCTTCCTCACCACCGCGACCGGCCAGGGCCAATCCGCGCGAGTCCTTTGCCTCGACACCAAGGAAGGCAAGATCCTCTGGGACCGCGAGGTCTTCCGCATGACTCCGAAGCAGAAGGAGAAGAAGAACTCCTACGCCACGCCCACGCCCGCCACCGACGGACGCCGCGTCTATGCTGTCTTCGGCGACGGCGGCGTCGCTGCGCTCGACTTCAACGGCAGGATCGTCTGGGTCAACCGCGACTACCCGCACTACAGCCAGCACGGCCTCGGCGCGTCGCCCGTGCTCGCCGGCGGCCTCCTCATCATGACGCGGGACGGCAGCAGCGAGACCGGCGAAAAGCGCGTCGGCTGGCAGATCCCGTGGGACAAATCCTTCGTCCTCGCCCTCGACGCCGCCACTGGCAAACAGCGCTGGAAAACCGGCCGCGGCCTCTCGCGCATCGCTCACGTCACGCCGAACATCCTGATGGAGAATGGCCGCCCCGTGCTCGCCAGCGGCGCCGGCGACGTCGTCCAGGGCTTCGACCTCCGGACCGGCGAACTCCTCTGGACCGGACGCAGCCAGGGCGAAGGCGTCGTCCCTTCGATCGTCCTCGGCGAGGGGCTGGTCTTCTCCGCCTCCGGCTTCGAAAAGCCCGCCATCCGCGCATTCCGTCCCGGCGGCCGCGGCGACGTCACCAAAACCCACCTCGCCTGGGAGCAGACCAAGGGGGTGCCCATGATCCCGTCGTTCCTCCACATCGCGCCGCACCTCTACGCCATCACCACCAACGGAGTCGCCTCGTGCATCCGCGCCGCCACCGGCGAGCTGCTCAATCAAGTGCGCATCGGAGGCGACCACAGCGCGTCGCCCGTCTCCGCCGAAGGCCGCATTTACTTCACCTCTGAAGAGGGTGACATCACCGTGGTGGCGGCCGGACCAGAAATGAAGGTCCTCGCCGTCAACAAGATGAACGAGCGCATTCAGGCCTCGCCCGCGATCTCCTCCGGCCGCATCTACATCCGCACCGCCTCGCGCCTCTACGCCATCGGCCGCAAGTAGAATGAATCTCCTTCTCTTGACTGCGTTCCTCGCGCCGCCCGCGGAACACGAAACCGCCTTCAAAGCTCTCTCCGGGTTCGCGCGCGTTTGCGAGGCCGAAGGGAAGCTTCTTTGGCGCAAGTCCCTCTGCGGACCGGTCGTCCTGGCCGACCCGGCGACGCGCGCAGCCGTCGCCAACGCAGCGGACCCCGGCGGGGTCTTCCGCAAGCAGGGCGATTTCTACATCGGCGCCTTCCCCGAGCGCTTCACGCCCGCCAACACCTCCATCCAATGGGGCGACCGCCAGTGGGCCGCCGTCATGCTCCCCCTGCCGCTGGATCCCTTCAGCCGCCTGTCCCTGCTCGCGCACGAGTCCTTCCACCGCATCCAAAGCGATCTCGAGCTCACCGCGTCGGACGCCCCCAACGCCCATCTCGACACCGAAGCCGGCCGCCTCTGGCTGCGCCTCGAGCTGCGCGCCCTGGCCCGCGCCCTGCGCGGCACGCCAGCCGCGGCCCGCGAAAGCGCCTCCGACGCGATGCTCTTCCGGATGAACCGCCACCGCCTGCGCCCCGGAGCCGAACCGCTCGAAGCCGCGATGGAGAAGCACGAAGGTCTCGCTGAATACACCGGCGTCTTCGTGGCCCTCCGCGCGACCGGCGAAGGCATCGCCCGCGTCGCCCGCGCTGTCGAGGCGTTCGAGGACAGCAACGCCTACGCGCGCTCGTTCGGCTATGCCACCGGGCCCGCTCTCGGCCTCCTCCTGGACCGCTACGCCCCCGGCTGGCGCGAGCGGGCGAAGTCCGCCGCGCTTCATGCCATGCTCATCGCCGCGCTGAAACTCAAGGCGCCGGAGGATCTCGGGCGGAAAGCAGCTCAGCGCGCCGGCCGCTACGGCTACTCCGCGGTGGCTGCCGCCGAAGGCGAACGCGAAGGGCGCAGGCAAGCTCTGCTGGCGGAGCTGAAAGCGAGGTTCATCGATGGTCCGGTCCTCGAGTTCCCCAGCGCGCCCGAAATGACGCGATCCTTCAATCCCGGAACGCTCGTCCCATTCCCTCCGCACGGCACGTATTACCCCGCCGGAACCTTTGCCGCCGACTGGGGCAAACTGCAAGTCGATTCCGGCGGCGCCCTGCTTGCCCCGGACAACCGCTCCCTCCGCGTCCAGGCGGCGCCGGATGCCGCTGGCGCGCCGCTCCGCGGCCCCGGCTGGACTCTCCACCTCGCCCCAGGCTGGACCATTCAGCCGGCGTCCCGTCCCGGCAGCTTCGCCGTTGTTCGCGCCGCCTCCAGATAGCCGCGCCCCGCTATCCTTGGCAAATGGAGTCTCCGATTCTCCGCCGCATTCTCGCGGAAGCCGGCATCCCGAACTTGCTCTCCACGCTGGCGGAAGGCCTTCCGCCCAGCGACCTGCAATCTCTGCTCCTCGAAGTCTTCCGCAGCCGCGCACGGGCCGCCCGCGACTCTACTCTGCTGGCGAAACTGGAGGCCAGCCCTCTCTGCGCTCCCACCGAAGTCGATCCCCGCCTCTTCCTCGAGTTCGACCGCGTGGCTTTCGCCGCCGCCGAAGGCTTCAAGCCCATTGAGCTCTCGCCCGTTTGCCCGCTCGGAGCGCAGCACGCCCTCGGAGCGGTCGATCAGAACAACGTCCTCACCACCATTCGCAACGCCGAACTGCCCGGCGATCCCACGCCTGCGCTGGCGCTCGAATGCGCGCGGCTCCGCAAGGACCCCGCACTGCGCGCCGCCCAACCGCCCGCGCGCCTCTGCGCGAGCCAGCGCGTCGTGCGTCTGCAACCGTTTGATTTCCCCGGCTACTCGCCCCACTTCCGTCTCTTCGCCCTGGCCACCGCCGGCCGCGCCGCGCCGTCGAACGGCTTCGAGGTCCACAGCCTCGCCGGGCACATCGGCTTCTACCTGCGCCTGTGCCGCAATCTGAACGCCGCCGGCTTCCACCTCGCAGATCCGCTCGTCGAAATCTCCGACCTCGCCATCACGGAGGATCTGCTCGCCTCAGCCGGCGTCACCCGCGCGGCGCTGCGCAAAGCCGTCCGCGCCCACGACCCCGGCAGTGGAGAGCGCTTCCTCGCCGAAAACAACGTCGCGCTCCCCGCCGAAATCAAGGACCCCGCCGCGGAACTCGCGCCCTCTCCCCGGACTCACCGCCTCGCCATCATCAAACAGCATGTGTTCGACGCGCTCCGCGCCAAATACCCCGAAGCCGGCTTCAGGTTCAATCTCGCGCGGCTGGAAGGCCTCGGCTACTACGACGGCCTCTGTCTCCGCATCGCCCCCGAAGCCCCCGGCGGCGTCCGCTATCCGATCATCGACGGCGGCTTCACGGACTGGACCGCCCGCCTCCTCCAGGACCGCAAAGAGCGCCTCCTCACCACCGGCATCGGAACCGAATTCGTCTGCCGCCGCTACCGCGCATGACGGCCTTCCGCTCACGCCGCGTTTCCCGAGAGCGCCTCGCGCGCGACGGCCTGGCCCGGCTTGTCCTCCGCGACCTGAAATTCGTCGGACGCCTGCAAGTTCAGCCGGGATCTGGCAGTGACGCCGAAGTTGCCCGAACGCCGCAGTGCTGTGTCCGCTGTGATCCCGCCCTTCTCATTCACGATGTCATTGATGCGGGAGGCAGGCGCCCGCAGCCCCGGCGCCGGCTCCTGCGCGGTCACTCCAAGCGGGACCAGGTACTCCTCTCTCAGGACTTCTCCCGGGTGTATAAGGGGAAGCCGGTCTTTGCTTCGCATCGGAATACGCGCCTCTTCACTTTCCGGCGCGCCGCCTTTTCGATGCCGGCACGTCTGCGGCTGTGTTGCCGTTAGAACAGTTCCTCGCTCTCTCTGCTGCGAAATGACCGGATCACAACCCAGCGCCTCACAGAGACCGTTGAACGGCGGCCCTTATCCAGGTGCATCGCCGATTCCTGTCCAGCGGCTACGCGGTGCTGTTGCACGAAGCGCCGTCCTTCAATGCCTCCGCTTCCGCGTGCAGTTTGACAAAGGCTGATTCGAGCCCCGTTCATCGATGCCATCCCCTGGGCGCAGCGCTTTTGGGATGGACGGACCTGGACGGACGGAACTCCCCTCACACCAGCGGGCCGGTCCCTGCCTTCTCCCTCCAACCGCCGAATCCGCCACCTTCGAGAAACCCGTTCACAAAAATTTTTTCCTTTGCTTTCATCAACTTCCGGGAAATCGTTTGGAGCCCGCCCGGTACAATAGTCAATAGAGGGCCGATTCCCGCGCCACTTCGCGCGGAAATCGGCCCTCAGACTTTTTGAACGAAAGGAACTTCACCCATGTCCACCGCTGCCCAGATCGCCGCCAATCAGGCCAACGCGAAGCTCTCCACCGGCCCCCGCACCCCCGAGGGCAAAGCTGCCGTCGCCAAAAACGCCGTCAAGCACGGATTCACCTCTACCCAGGCCGTAGTTGCGGACGAGGACCGCGGCGTCTTCGAAGAGTTCCGCGAGCAGTATTACTCCGAGCTGCGGCCCGAAGGACTGCTCGAAGACGAGCTCCTCGAGCAAATCGTCCACGCCTCCTGGAACCTCCGGCGCATCCGCCTCTTCGAACGCGCCATGTTGGACGACAACCATTGGGAGCTCGACAAGCTCGACAAGGTCACCCGCTACCGCCGCGCCATGCAGCGCGATTTCAACCGCGCCCTCACCGAGCTGAAAACCCTCCAGGCCGACCGCGCCCTCCGCGCCGAGGCCGCGAAACCTTCGCAATCCGCCGCCGCAATGGCCGCCTCGGCCCCGCCTCTCGCCGCAGTCGCAAAAGTGACCAAACAAACCCAATCTCTCGCCAAGTCCCTCGAAATGAATAAGGTGACTCCCGCCGTTGAGCCCGAAGCCCCGCCAGTCAGCGCCAAGGTCCGGATTGCGGGGGCCGCTGATGGAGGCCGCTAATCGAGAAACTGCAATAAGAAATTTCCTCTCACCAGACTCCTGCACTACACTTGTCCGCATGATGCGGGGATGCCGCTTACTCCTGCCGCTAGTCGCCGCCGGCGCTCTCTGCGCGCCTCTCGCGCTCGCCAACAAACTGAGCGGCGAGCTGCTCAATGTGAAAGCGTGGCGGAGCAGGATCACGGTGACGGGCAATACCAGCGGCGCGATCAGCGGGCTGGCCGGCCTCGAGAACTACGTTCTCCACTGGGACGTCGCCTTCGACGCTGTCCTCGAGGAACAGGACGTTCTCAGCCGGTTCTGGAGGGACGAGGTCAAACCTGGATCGGCTGCGAACAGGATCTCGCTTGGCATGACCAGCGTCATACCCGGCGGCTGCCGCAAAACCGGCGGGATCGCCGCCGTGGGCAACCCCGCGGGAGATGGCGGTCCGCCGGCGGCTACGCCGCCGGTGCTGAACCTTGAGCCGAACGTCCAGCATCCGCTGTATCATTCGAGCATGAGCATCACGCGCCGACACTTCATCGAATCCGCCGCCCTCGCGCCCCTGGCTGCCGAGGCCGTCTCCGCTCAGACCGATCCTAAGACCGGCATGCCCATGCGCACGCTCGGTAAAACCGGCGTCCGGGTATCGCTCCTCGCCTTCGGCGCAGGGAGCCGCTGGCTGATGTACAAAACTCCGGACAAGGCGCTGCCCGCGCTCGACAAGGCGCTGAAGGCCGGCGTCAACTACGTCGACAGCGCCGCTTCCTACGGCGACGGCCAGAGCGAGACGTGGATCGGCGAGTACCTCAAAACCCACAAGAAAGACTTCTTCCTCGTCACCAAGATCGGCGGCAACCGCACCTACGACGACGCGATGCGCATCATCGAGCGCTCACTCAAGAACCTCGGCGTTTCGCAGGTGGATCTGCTCCACATCCACTCCCTCGGCGATGAAGAGGACATGAAGAAGATCGAAGCGCCCAACGGCCAGCTCAAGGCGATGCTCAAGGCCAAAGATCAGAAGATGGCCCGCTTCCTCGGCGTCACCTGCCACACGAATCCGAAGACCCTGGCCGACTTCATCACGCGCCACGACTTCGACTCCACGCAGATGGCCCTCAACATCGCCCAGATCGGCAACGCCGCGCCGTCCGACAAGGCCGGCCAGGGACTCACCGGCGCCTCCGGCTTCGAAGCCGTCGCCATGCCGGTCGCGCTGCGCAAGAAGATGGGCCTCACCGCGATGAAGGTCTTCGCCCAGGAGAAACTCCTCGGCAAGGCCGCGCCCGAAATGCTCATTCGCTACGCGATGACCTTGCCCGTCAGCGCCGCTGTGATTGGAATGCCGCAGATCGAGCACCTCGACTTCAACATCCAGGTCGCCAGGTCCTTCAAGCCTCTCTCGAAGGACGAGATGAAGTCGCTGCCGCAGAACGTCAGCGCGCGGATGCGGGCCTCCATCGACCGCTTCTTCGCCGATCATGTCGACTGCTAAACCGCAGCTCACGCCCGAGCAGCGCCTCGAGAAGTACCTCCGCGACGCCAACGACTACTGGTTCCACGTCTACCAGCCGCGGCCCGGCGATGTCATCGTCGACATCGGCGCCGGCCGCGGCGAAGACGTTTACGCCTTCTCCCGCGCCGTCGGTCCCGAGGGCCGGGTGTGGGCCATCGAAGCGCACCCCGAGTCGTTCGAGATCCTCGTGCGCTTCTGCCGGCAGTATTCGCTCACCAACGTGACGCCGCTCAACCTCGCCTGCATGGACAAGCCCGGCAGCTTGCAGATCGAAACGCTCCCGGTCTGGGAATCGAACTTCGTCCGCGAGGGCGAGCCCTCGCCCTCCTCGCATCCCGTCGAGGCCGTCACCTTCGACGAGCTCTGCGCGCGCTACGCCATCGGCCGCATCGACTTCCTCAAGATGAACATCGAAGGCGCCGAGCGCTTCGCCTTGCTCGGCATGACGCAAGCCATCCGCCGCATCCGCCACGTCTCCGTCTGTGCCCACGACTTCCGCGCCGCCCGCGGCGAAGGCGAGGACTTCCGCACTCACGACCTCGTCGTGCGCACGCTCGAGAACGCCGGCTTCACGCTCGTCATCCGCTCCACCGACCCCCGCTACTACGTCAAGGAACACATCCACGGATTTGTAGGGCGGATCACTGATCCGCCGCCCGATCTCCCCTCGGGCTGACTACCGGGCCTCAACGATATCTGCGCCCAGCGAATCCAGCTTCGCCAGCAGGTTCTCGTACCCCCGCTGGATCAGCCCCGTGTTGGTCAAAGTGGAAATCCCCGACGCCGCCAGCGCCGCGATCACATAGCTGAAGCCCGCGCGCAAGTCGGGGATGTTGATCTCCGCGCCGTGCAGAGGCGTCGGCCCGACAATCACCGCCGAGTGCTTGTAGTTCCTTTGTCCGAACCGGCAATGCAATCCCCCCAGGCACTCCCGGTAGAGCTGGATCTTCGCCCCCATCCGGTTCAGCGCTTCCACGTACCCAAAGCGCTCCTCGTACACCGTCTCGTGCACGATCGACACGCCGTCCGCCTGCGTCAGCCCAATGACGAACGGCTGCTGCCAGTCCGTCATGAACCCCGGATGCACATCGGTTTCGATCACTGTCGACCGCAGCTTCTCCCCCGCCCGCCAGAAGCGTATCCCCTCGTCGGTCGCCTCGAAGTCCCCGCCGATGCGCCGGTACTGGTTGAGAAAGGTCATCAGGTCCGCCTGCCGGGCGCCGCGCACGAAGATGTTGCCGCCGGTCGCGATCGCCGCGCAAGCCCAGCTCGCCGCTTCGAGGCGGTCGGGCATCGCCGTGTGATCGAAACCCCGCAGCGACTTCGCGCCCATGATCGTGATCACCCGGTCCACGTCCACCGAGATGATGGCGCCCATCTTCTGGAGCGCCATGATCAGGTCCATGATCTCCGGCTCGATGGCCGCATTCGACAACTCGGTGACGCCTTCGGCCATCACCGCCGCCAGGATCACCTGCTCGGTCGCGCCCACGCTCGGATAATCAAGACGGATCTTGTTGCCTTGCAGCTTCTCGCACGTCAGGTGCGCGTTGCCCGCCTCATCGTGCAGCGTCGCCCCCAGCTCCTGCAACGCGCGGATATGAAAGTCCACCGGACGCCGGCCGATCCTGCACCCGCCCAGCGACGGCACTGGCGCATCCCCGAACCGCGCCAGCAGCGGGCCGCAAGTCAGAATCGGAATCCGGCTCTTGCCGGAGAACTCCTTCAGGACGCTGCGCTCCATCGGGTGCAGGTTCGAAGCGTCGATCTCGATGACGTCCGGCGAAGGCTGCGAGATCTCGCCGCCCAGCGCGCGGATGAGATCGGACACGACCGCCACATCGACGATCTGCGCGACGTTGCGCAGCACGCAGCGCTCGCCCGTCAGCAGCGCCGCCACCATGATCTTCGGCAGCGCGTTCTTCGCCCCGCGCAAAGCCACCGCGCCTTGAAGCGGGCGGCCTCCGCGCAGCAGCAGTGTCTCGACGGTTGGCCTTGCGGCGGCTGTGGCGGATGTCACTAGTACGATTTTCGCTCACGCCGCAGCAGGGCGGGAACGTCGAACTCGTCGAGCGAGTAGACATCGCCGTTCGGGTTCGTCCTCGCCGGCGTTTCCGGCTCCGGCTCCGCCCCAATCGCCTGCTCGGGCTCAGTCTCAAAATCGAAGTGCAGCACCGTGTCCTCCGGCACAAGGTTGTCCGGAGGGGGCAGGGGAGTGTTCTTCAGGAAGCTCACGCCCTGATGGTCGTGCGTTGGTTCCGGGTCCATCACCTTCCACTCCGTGGCGCTCGCGGCGGCCGCGGCCGCCGAGGCGGCGCTCGCCGCTTGCACCGGAGCGTGCTTCACCGGCGTCGAAACATGCACGGCGTCAACCTGCGGCAGGCCTTTCCGCTCGAAGCCCGTGGCGATGACGGTCACCTTCACCTGCTTGCCCAAACGCTCGTCGGGAACAAGCCCGAAGTTGATCTGAACCTCGGGATTCTCCGTCGCTTCACGGATCAGAGTGCAGGCCTCGTGCATCTCGCGCAGCGTCAGATCCGGCGGCGCGGTGATATTCAGCAGAATCGCCCGCGCGCCCTTCAGGCCGCCCTCCTCGAGCAGCGGGCACTGCATCGCGGTGCGCGCCGCCTCCACCGCCGCGTTCTCGCCCTCCGCCGTAGCGGTGCCCATCATCGCGAAGCCCATGCCCGCCATGATCGCCCGCACGTCGGCGAAGTCGCGGTTGATCATCCCCGGCGTGGTGATGATGTCCGCGATGCCCTGCACTCCCTGCCGCAGCACGTCGTCCGCGAGACGGAACGCCTCGAAGAAGCTCGTGCCCGGCGCGGCCAGCTCCACCAGGCGGTCGTTCGGAATCGACAACACTGTATCTACCGTTGCGTGCAGCTCCGCGAGTCCCTTCTCGGCCTGCTTCAATCGCCGCGGTCCTTCGAATGAGAAAGGCTTGGTCACCACCGCGATCGTCAGCGCCCCGAGCTCCTTCGCCAGCGCCGCCACCACCGGCGCGGCCCCCGTGCCCGTCCCGCCGCCGAGACCCGCGGAAACGAACACCATGTCCGCGCCTTCCAGCATCTCGATGATGCGGTCGGTGTCCTCCAGCGCCGCCTGCCGGCCCACCTCGGGATCGGAACCCGCTCCAAGGCCATGCGTGATTCGCGTGCCGATGGCCATCTTGTTCGGCACTCTCGACGAGCGCAGCGCCTGGGCGTCGGTGTTCATCACGTAGAACTCCACGCCGCCGACGCCGCCGTCGATCATGCGCCCGACTGCGTTCGAACCTCCGCCGCCGACACCGATCACTTTGATCCTTGTGCCGCCGAGCGTCTCGTCCGTGATCTCGAATTTGAGGCGATCGAGCTCTCCCATTGAATTGTTCTCCCCTGCTTTCATCGTCCAGTGAACAGCCCCCAGAAACTGGGGCCGGTCGTCTTCTCTTTGCGCACCTGCATTCGCGCGCAATACATCGCGAGCCCCGCCGCTACCGTCCACACCGGCGAGACCAAACCTTCAGGCAACCCGGCGATGCCGCGCGGCAACCCGAGCCGCGCCGGGCAGCCGAGGATCTTCTCCGCCACCTCGACCATGCCCTCCAACTGCGAACCGCCTCCACACAGCACGACCCCTTCGCGCAGCGGCAGGTTCTTCGCCTGCGTCACGCGCAGCTTCTCGACGAATTCGAACAACTGAACCGCGCGCGCCTCGAGGATCTCCACCACCTCGCGCCGGCTGATGTCGCGCGCCGGCCGGCCGCCTTCGGCCGGCAGCTCGATGATGATGTTGTCGTGCGTCAGCCCCAGCAACGCGCAGCCGTGCGTCGTCTTCAGCCGCTCCGCTTCTTCGTACGACAGCCCTTTCAGCTCGCCGATGTCGCGCGTGAAGTGTTCGCCCGACAGCGGCACCCCGATCGCGTACTTCATCGCGTCGCCGTCGTAGAAGCAGATGTTGGTCGAGTGCGCTCCGATGTCCACCACCGCCACGCCGCCCTCGCGCTCATCCGGCAGCACCGACGCGTACGCCGCGGCCATCGCCTCGAACACCGTCTCTTCCACGCGCACATGCGCCTGGTGCATCGCGCTCAACAACGTCTGGTGTTCCTGGAGCGACGCGGTCACCAGCAGCGCGTGCGCCTCCAGCCGCTGGCAGTCCACCCCCAACGGATGCGCCGACGGCGCGCGGCCGTCAACCGTGAAGTCCTGCGGCAGCACCTGAAGCAGCAGCCGGTCTTCATCCAGCCGCGCGCGCGCCGCGAGCTCGATCGCATAGATCATGTCGCCGCGCTCGATCGGCCGGTGATGTCCGAACTCGTAGAGCCCGCGCCCCTGCTGCGACCGCACCGACGGCCCGCCCACACCCACCACCACCGACCCCACCGGCTCTCCGATCAGCGGCTCGAGCTCGGCCAGAACCTCGCGTGCGCACGCCGCCACTTTCGTCTGATCGGCGATCTGCCCCTTGCGCCAGCCCTGCGACGGCAGAGCGGCGTGGGCCCGGTACTGCACGCGGTTTCCGTCGACGCTCAACGCCATGCCGCGCGTCCAGCCGCCCCCCGCGTCGAGGCCGACGGCAATGATGGGCTTGCGAGTCACGTTCGCTTCCTTACGGTGACGCCGCCTCCGGAATGCTGACGATCGTGATGCGTCCCTGGAGGCTGATATCGAGCACCGCGCGCGGCGCCAGCCGGTCCCGGATGCTCGAGAAGCTGCGCTCCAGCGTGGCCACGCGCTCCGCGAACCGCTCGTCGCCGAGCACCAGCACGAGAGGCAGATCTCCAATCTGATAGGTGATGCGCAGGTTGTAGATGTCCGCGACATCCACCTCCTGAATGTTGGCGCGGTAACTCCTCAGCTCTTCGAGCAGGCGCAGCATCTTCTGCACCCGTATCCTGCGCCGCTCGATATCCTCTTGCAGACGGATGCCCGTCAGCAGCACCAGATCTCCTGGTGTCTCGCCCCTCACCTCGAGCGGCATTCCGTCGGCGTCGATCAGCAGCGGACGGTAGCTCACCGGGTTGGCGAACGACCCGCTCGGTCCCGCCGGCGCCATGATAAACGCCACCGGCACGCGCTCCTCGATCTCCACCGCCACGCGGTTGGGCCAGATGCGCCGCACGCTCGCGTCGCGCACCCACTCCACCGTGCGCAACTGCCGGCGCCTCGCTTCCGGGTCGAGATTGTAGAGGCTGCGCCCCCGGTCGGGATCGAACACCCGCAAAATCGCGGCGCGCGACGCCTTGTGGATCCCGCTCACCGTGATCGCCGGCTCGCCCGACGGCAGATCGCCCGCGGGCAGGAACAGCCGCGGATCGGAGGTCAGCAGCATGTCTCCCTGCAACAGCATCCACGCGATGACGAACACGGCGGCCGTCAGTCCAAGCGTCAGCGCGGCGAAGCGCGCCGCGGTGCGCGCAGCCCTGCGCGGCAGCTCTTGCTCGCCGCCGCCGGACGCCCGCTCTTGCATCACCTCCGGCTCCCCCGGCCTCTTTCGTCTAGGCATGCGCCGCGGTCTCCCTCAGTCCGCTGAGTATCATTCCGGCCGCCTGCGTGATCGATCCGGCGCCCAGTGTCACCACGAGGTCGCCGGGACGCAGCTCCGCCAATACGGACGCGACCGCACTCTCAAGCGATCCGGCGCAGCGCGCGTCGGGATGGCCCGCCGCGCGCATCCTCTCCACCAGGACCTCCGGCGTCACGCCTTCGATCGGCTCCTCGGAGGCGGCGTAAATGTCGAGCACGCGCACCGCGTCCGCCGCGGTGAAGCAGGCGGCGAACTCGTCGAGCAACGCTCGCGTGCGCGTGTAGCGATGCGGCTGGAACAGCACGACGATGCGTCCACCGCGCGCCGCGGCGAGCGCTTCAAGCGTCGCGCGGATCTCGGTGGGGTGATGCCCGTAGTCGTCGATCACGGTGACGCCGCACTCGACGCCTCTCACTTCCATGCGCCGCGCCGGACTCTGGAATGCCGCCAGCGCCGCCCGGATCTCGTCCAGGCCTGCTCCCGCTTCCATGCACGCGGCGATGGCGGCCGTCGCGTTCAACACGCTGTGCGCGCCGGGGACAGGCAGGCTGAATCGCCCCAGGTCCTCGCCGTGACGAACGACGCTCCACTCGCTGCCGAAGCCCGCCGCCCGCTCGTTCGCCACCCGCACCGCGGCCTCGCCGGCGCGTCCGTAAGTGATCACGCGGCGGCGCAACCCGGGCAGCAGCGCGCGGACTTCAGGGTCGTCCGCGCAGGCGATCACGGCGCCGTAAAACGCCGTCCGGTTGGCAAACTCAGCAAACGCCTGCTTCGCGCGCTCGAACGTGCCGTAGTGGTCGAGATGCTCGCGGTCGATGTTGGTGAGCACCGAAATCACCGGCGCGAGGAGCAGAAAGCTGCCGTCGCTTTCGTCGGTCTCCGCCACCAGCAGGTCGCTCGAGCCGAGCCGCGCGTTCGACCCTCCAAGCGCGGGCAAGGCGCCGCCGACCAGCACCGTCGGATCGAGCCCCGCGCTGAGCGTCGCGGCGGCGATCATCGACGTCGTCGAGGTTTTGCCGTGGCTCCCCGCGACGGCGATGCCGCGGCGGGTCCGCATCAGCTCGGCGAGCAGTTCGCCGCGCAGCACCACCGGCAGCCCGCGCCTGCGCGCTTCGATCACTTCCGGATTGTCCGCGCGCACCGCCGACGTCATCACCAGCGCGGTGGCGTCCGCCGAGACGTTCGAGGCGGCGTGTCCCTCGCGAACGGCGATTCCAAGCCCCGCCAGCCGCAGCGCGGATGGCGATAGCTTCAGGTCGCTGCCTTCCACTTTGCAGCCCAGCGCCCGGCACACTTCGGCAAGGCCGCTCATGCCGATGCCGCCGATGCCGGTGAAGTGCAGCGCCTGGGTCCGCAAAAACATTCCGTTACCCTATTGTTCCGGGCCTTGAGTCCGCTGTCAATGCGCCCGCGAGCTCTAAGAGCACGGTTGCGGCGCGCTCCGCCGCGCCCGGCCGCGCCAGGGTTCTCGCGGCGCGTCCCATCGCCTCCAGCCGCGCCGGATCTCCGAGCAGTTCGCGGATTGCCTCAAACAGGATGCGCCCCGTGATCTCGGCGTCGGGAATCATCCGCGCGGCGCCGGCGCGTTCCATTGCCTCCGCGTTGTGACGCTGGTGATCGTCCGTCGCGAAAGGGAAGGGAACCAGGATCGAGGGCTTGCCCGCGGCGGCGAGCTCGCTCACCGCGCCCGCGCCGCTGCGGCTGACGACGAGGTCCGCGCGCGCATAAGCGGCGGGCATGTCGTCTATGAACGGGACCACTTCGCCCTCCACCGCCCGCGCCACCTCCGCGTGCCCGGCGGCGCCGGTCTGCGCAATCAAGCGCACATCGATTCGCGACTCCTTGATGAGCGGCCACGCTTCGCGCGCCACGCGGTTCAGCGTTCGCGAACCGCGGCTCCCGCCCGTGATGAGCACGGTAAACGGCGGACGCGCCGGCTTCGGCTCGAGCGCAAAGAACTCGCGCCGCACCGGCAGGCCGGTGATCTCGGCCCGCCCCGCGGGAAAGTAGCGCCGCGCTTCTTCGAAGTTCAACAGCGCCCGCGCCGCCCACCGGCCCAGCACGCGCGACACCAGTCCCGGCATCGCGTTCGGCTCCATCACCACCACCGGGATGCGCCGCAGCCGCGCGGCCATCATCACCGGCGCGGCGGCGTAGCCGCCCATCGAGAACACGGCCGCGGCCGCATGTCTGCGCAGAATCGAGGAGCTGCGCGCGACGCTGCCCGGAAGCTGCGCGAGCGTGCGCAGCGCCTGCCGCAAACCGACCCGCTGGAGCCCGCCGATGTCAATCCACTCAATCGGGAAGCCCGCTTTTGGAACCAGCGTCGCTTCAAGCCCCTTGCGTGTGCCGGCGAAGACGGACTCGTGGCCGAGCCGCCGCAGTTCAGCGGCCACGGCCAGAGCAGGTATGATGTGGCCCCCGGTTCCGCCCCCCGCCATTACGAATCGCAGACAGCCTCCTTAGTTCGACGCGGCCCGATCGGCGACGCTCATCAGGATGCCGAGCGTGAACAACATGCAGATCAGCGAGCTGCCGCCATAGCTGATCAGCGGCAGCGGAATCCCCTTGGTCGGCGCCATGCCCAGCACGACGCTCATGTTGACGAACGCCTGGACGCCGAACACCGACGTGCATCCAAGCGCAAGGTATCGCCCGAAACAG
Organism: uncultured Solibacteraceae bacterium; assembly: GCA_964472745.1. Classification (GTDB taxonomy): domain Bacteria; phylum Acidobacteriota; class Terriglobia; order Bryobacterales; family Bryobacteraceae; genus CAYYNC01. The sequence continues at coordinate 29,778 of CAYYNC010000028.1, read as the reverse complement.
TCGGGCGTGAGCCAGTAGAGCCGCAGCCCGCGCCAGACCACGAACAAGTACAGCAACAGCAGAGCCACCGAGCCCAACAGTCCCGTCTCCTCGCCGATCACGCCGAAGATGAAGTCGGTGTGCGCCTCGGGCAGAAAGCCCAGTTTCTGGTTCGACTGGCCAAGCCCGACGCCGGTGATGCCGCCGCTGCCCACGGCGAGCTTCGCCTGGCGCGGCTGATGGTCGGCGTCGCGAGTGACTCCGGTCGTGGCGATTCTCCTGGCCAGCCACTCGAAGCGCGGGTCTTTGAGCAACTGTTGTTCCTCAACGCCGAAGAAGCTGATGACGCGGATGATCCGGTACGGCTTCTGATAGATGAAATAGCCGAGCAGCGCCGCCAGCAGGACGACGCTGAAGTAGAAATACTTGCGCTCGATCCCCGCCACATAGAAGACGATAATCGCCGGGGAGAGCGCCACGACGGCTGTGCCGAGATCGCCGATGGCGATCAGCGTCGAAAGACCTCCGACGACGACCGCCGCCGGCAGAAGCGTGTAGCGGTCGTTGATCTTGTTCTCGCGCCGCGAGACGAACCACGCAAGGAAGAGGATGAGCGCCGGCTTGGCAAGCTCGGAAGGCTGGAAGTTGAAGCCTCCCAGGCGGTACCATCGCTGCGCCACCGGATCGGCCTTCAGAACGCCGATCAGCAGGACCCCGGTCACCAGCACGAAGCTGCACACCCACAGCGGATGCTGGAGCGTCTGGTAGTCGAGCCGCTTCAGTAACAGCATCAGGATGATTCCGATCAGCGCCGCCACGAGCTGCCGCGCGGCGAACTCCCAGATCTCCTTGTGGTACAGGCTCTGCGCGATGACGCTCGATGACGAGTAGACCATCACCAGCCCGACGAGGAGAATCATCAGCGTGGCGCCGAACAGCGGCCAGTCGGTGCGGATTCTGGCGGACATGCTCAGCACTGCCTCCCATTCAGTGAACGCACGAGTTCCTTGAAGTGACGGCCCCGGTGGCCGTAGTTGTCGTACTGATCGAAGCTGGCGCAGGCCGGCGCGAGCAGCACGACGTCGCCCGGACGCGCATGAGATCCGGCATGCGCGACCGCCGCCGCCATGTCGCCGCAGTGGACAAGGGGCAGCCCCGCGCCTTCAAAATGCGCGGCAATCTTCGGCGCCGCCTCGCCGATCAGCATCACGCCGCGCGCCTTGCCGCGCAGCGGCTCGATCAGCGGGCGGTAGTCGCCGCCTTTGTCGCGCCCGCCGAGGATGATCCAAATCGGCTCGTCAAACGACGCAATCGCCTTCAGCGCCGCGTCGACGTTAGTCGCCTTCGAGTCGTTGTACCAGGCGACGCCGCAGCGCCTCGCGACGAACTCGATGCGGTGCTCCACGCCGGGGAACGTCGCCACCGCGCGGCGCAGCGATTCAAGAGGCGATCCCGCGAGATGCGCGCAGCAGCCGGCCGCGAGCACGTTCTCGATGTTGTGCCTTCCGCGCAGGGGGATCTCCGAAGCCGGCATCCAGAAGCGGCCGTTCGCCACAAGCTGCCCATCTTCCAACCAGAAGCCGCGCTCGACCCGCCCTCCGGCGTTGAAGTAATGAACTTGCGATGGCAGGCCCTGGGCCATCGCCCGCGCGGGCTCGTTTTCGAAGTTCAGGACGGCGTGGTCATCGGGCGTGTGATTCAGGAAGATGCGCGCCTTGCACGCGGCGTAGGCCTCAAAGCTGCCGTGCCGGTCGAGATGATCCGGCGTTACATTGAGCACCGCGGCGATGCGCACATGCAGCGCCGCGGCCATCTCGAGCATGAAGCTCGACAGCTCAAGCACGTTCCACTGATCGTCGCGCGAGGTGGCGATCATCGAGGCCAGCGGCCGGCCGATGTTTGCGCCCACCTGGCACGCGACGCCGCTTCGTTCCAGCAGGTGGCCGCAAAGCGCGGTCACCGTCGTCTTGCCGTTCGAGCCCGTGACGCCGAGGATCGGGCCCTTCAGATACTGCGCCGCGAACTCCAATTCGCCGGTCACCGCGATGCCGCGCTCGCGCGCCGCGGCAAGAATCGGAAGCTGCGGACTCACGCCGGGCGAGATGACGATGAGGTCGGTATCCTCGATGGCGCGCTCGTCCTGCGCGAGGAGCGGCACGCCGGCCTTGTCGAGCTTCGCGGCGATCCAGGCGGGGAGCTGCGCCGGCGGCTTCTGATCCACCGCGCGCACCTTCGCGCCGCGCTCCACGAGCAGCTCGACGGTGGCGGCGCCCGATTCCCCCATGCCGAAAACCGTCACCCTTCGTCCGCTGACGTCCATCGCTACCTCAGCTTCAGCGTGGTGAGCGCGAACAGCGCCATCACCAGACCCGCGATCCAGAAGCGCGTGATGATCTTCGCCTCGTTCCACCCCAGCTTCTCGAAGTGATGATGCAGCGGCGCCATGAGGAAGACGCGCCGCCCCGTCATCTTGTAGCCCGCAACCTGGATAATCACGCTGAGCGCCTCGATCACGTACACGCCGCCAATGAACACCAGCAGGATCTCCTGCTTGATCAGGACGGCGACCACGCCCATGCTGCCCCCGAGAGCGAGCGAGCCGACGTCGCCCATGAAGATCTCGGCGGGATGCGCGTTGTACCAGAGAAATCCCAGCGAAGCGCCCGTCAGGGAGCCGCAGAAGATCGTCAGCTCGCCCGCGCCGGCCAGCCGCGCGATGTCAAGATACCTCGCGAACTGCGCGTGGCCGCTCACGTATGCCAGCACCGTCATCGCTCCGGCGGCGATCACCATCAGCCCGGCCGCCAGGCCGTCGAGCCCGTCGGTGAGGTTCACCGCATTCGATGAGCCGACCACGACCAGCCAGAGGAAGGCGAAGAAGAAGATGAAGGCGAAAGGATAGGTCCAGGGATTGTCGAGCCAGGGGTCGATCAGCAGGTCGGGCCTGAAGTTCTTGAAGAAGGGGACGTTCATCGCGGTCGAGTAGAGCCCCTTGGCATGCAGAATCAGGAGCCACACGCCGATGGCGAGCACCATGATGATCTGCGCCAGCATCTTCTGGCGTGCGGTGAGTCCGAGGTTTTGCGCCTTCTTCACTTTGGCGTAGTCGTCGATGAAGCCGATCACGCCGTATCCGACCAGCGCAAAGAGCGCCAGCCACACGTAGGGGTTCGTGAGGTGGGTGAACAGCAGCGTCGGAATCACCGTGGCCGTGATGATCAAGAGCCCGCCCATCGTCGGCGTGCCGGCCTTCTTGTGATGGCTCTCCGGGCCGTCCTCACGGATGTGTTGACCGAAACGCAATTGCGCGAGGCGGCGGATCATCCATGGCCCGAGCAGGATAGAGAGCAGGAGAGCGAACAGGCTGGCCGCGAGCGTGCGAAAGGTGATGTATCCGAAGATCCGGAAGGGCGTGAAGACCGAGTAGAGCTGTTCGTAAAAAAGCCAGTAGAGCATTTAGCGGAGGAATGCCTCCAATGCGAGTTCAACTCTCGTTCCGCGAGAGCCTTTAAAGAGCAACGCGTCGCCAGGACGGGCCATCGGCTTGAGAAAGAGGCCGGCTTCCGAGGGCTGCTCGAAAAAGAACGCGGCGCCGGTCGCAAGACCAGCGCCCCTGGCTGCGTCGACCAGGTGGCATGCCGCGCCGCGTATCCCAACGAGCACAGAGATATTGCACTTGGCGGCGTGAACGCCCACGCCACGGTGCAGCTCCTCGGACCAGCGTCCAAGTTCGAGCATTTCACCGAGGACCGCGATGTGCCTGGCGGCCGGCGTGCTCACCAGAAGGTCGAGCATCATCCGCGCAGCCTCGGGATTTGAATTATAACAATCGTCCCATATCACCATGCCGCCGTGCTCAATGCGCTGCAAACGCATCTTCGGAGGTTGGAGCCGGGCGATGGCATCGCGCACGGCCGGGCGGGAGAGGTCCATCCCAAAAGAGTGCGCGGCGGCCAGGCCCGCGAGGGCCGTGAGGAGGCCGCCGCGCGTAGGGAGTGGACAGGTAAAACGTCCGGCGCCGGGAACCGTGAACTGGCACCCGGCGTCGCTGAAAACCGGATCGACGGCGCGGATCTCCGCGTCGGGACTTTCGCCGTATAGAATGGTGCGGCCTGGATGCACGCAGGCGTACAGGCGCACGCGGGCGTCGTCGGCGTTGAGGATCGCAATGCCATCGGCAGGCAGCGCCTCCACCAGCTCGCGCTTGGCAAGAGCGACGCCTTCGATCGAGTCGAAGTTCTCAATGTGCGCCGTGCCGACGTTGGTGACGATGGCAGTGTCGGGGCGCGCGATCGAGGCAAGCTGGCGGATCTCGCCCGCGTGGTTCATCCCAATTTCGAGAACCGCGATTTCGGAGTCCTCCGGCAGGTTCAGAATCGAGAGCGGGACGCCGATGTGGTTGTTGTAATTGCCCGAGGTCTTGCCGGCGGGGTAGTCCGTCGACAGCACCGCCGCGACGGCATCCTTGGTCATCGTCTTGCCGGCGCTTCCCGTGATCGCGACGACCCGCCGCCCCGGCCTTTGCCAGAGGCCGCGCGCCGCCGCGGCCAGCCACTGGAGCGCGGAAAGGGTATCATCGACGATGAGTAAAGGGCCGGCGGCAGGTATCTCGCGGTCCACGACGGCGGCCACGGCGCCGCGCTCGAAAGCGGCATTCACGAAGTCGTGCCCGTCGTGCGAGGGGCCGCGCAGGGCAAAAAAAAGCGCGCCCGGTTCAAGCGTTCGCGTGTCGGTGGAGGAGAAGGAGACCGATGCATCGCGAGGCCCTGAGAACCGGGCGCGCGTCGCCCTTGCGGCGAACTCAAGAGAGAACTTCATCGCCGGACCTCGCTTGCCGGCGAATTGGAGCGGACGTAGCCCCAATCGCGCAGAATGGTCCGGGCGACAACGCGGTCGTCGAAAGGGACCGCGCCCGTGGGCAGGATCTGGCAGGGCTCGTGGCCCTTGCCGGCGAGGATGACGATATCCGAGGGTCCGGCCAGTTCGATTGCGCGGCGAATGGCGGTCTCGCGGTCGGGCTCGATTGTGTGCGGCGTATCGGCCCGGCGCAGTCCCACCAGGATGTCGTTGATGATGGCGAGAGGATCTTCGCTGCGGGGATTGTCGCTGGTGACGACAACGTGATCGCTCAACTCCGCCGAGGCCTGCCCCATCAGGGGACGTTTCTTGCGGTCCCGGTCGCCGCCGCAGCCGAACAGCGTGATGACGCGGCGCGGCTTGAGCGCCCGCGCGGCCGTGATCACATTGCGCAGCGCGTCTTCGGTGTGCGCGTAGTCCACGATGACGAGGAACGGCTGCCCTTCATCGACGCGCTCGAAGCGCCCCGGGACGACTTCGCACGAGGCCAGGCCAGCGGCGGCGTCCTCCGGCGAAAAGCCCATCGCGAGTCCGGCGGCGAACCCTGCCAGCAGGTTGTAGACGTTGAACAACCCGCAGAGCGGCGACGCGACAGGAGTGCGCCCTTGCGGGTGAATCACGGTGAAGCGCAGGCCGTGGAATCCCGAATCGACATCGGCGGCGCGCACCGCGACATCATCGCCGAGCCCGTAAGTGAGGCGCGCAGTCTCTGGCGGGGTGACGATCCTGCGGCCCCACTCGTCGTCCCAATTGATGACGGCGAAGCGGGGCGGCGGCCCGCCGGCGCCCTCGAACAGGAACTGTTTCGCGGCGAAGTAACTCTCCATATCGCCGTGGAAGTCGAGGTGATCCTGCGTCAGGTTGGTGAAGACCGCGGTGTGGATCGTGCAGCCATAGAGCCGGCCCAGCGCCAGCGCGTGCGACGAGGCCTCGAACGTAAAGTGGCTTCCGCCGATGCGCAGCGTCTCATCCATCAGGCGCAGCAGATCGAGCGATTCGGGGGTGGTGTTGACCGCGGTGCGGGTCTCCGCGCCGATGCGGTACAGCACCGTTCCCACCATGCCCGTGACGCAGCCCCGGCTCCGCAGCATCGAGTCGACGGCGAACACCGTGGTCGTCTTGCCGTTCGTGCCGGTGACGGCGACAAGGCATAGGCGCTCGTCCGGCGCCCCGTAAAATGTCCGGCACATTCGGGCCAAGGCTCGCCTGCCGTGAAGGACCTGGATCCAAAGGCCGCTGAAGTCCGCCGGCGCCGGCGACTCCGCGACGATGCCGGCCGCCCCGCGCGCCAGCGCGTCCGCGGCGAACGCCCGCCCGTCGGCCTTCGCGCCGGGGAAAGCGAAGAAAAGGCAGCCCTGTCGAACGCGCCGTGAATCGCACTCGAGACCGGAGACGGATATCGCGCCCGCGCCCGCCGGCAGCGGCGCGGCGAGATCGACTCCGCGGACGAGCGACTCGAGGTCCATCAGTACCTCGCCAGCTCCACCCGGACCTTCTGGCCAGGGAGAAGAAAAGCCCCAGGCTCCGGCTGTTGAACGCGAACCACGCCCTCGCCGACGGTCACCACGGGGAGCCCGCGCGCCGCGCATTCGCGGATGACAGCCACTGCCTGCTTGCCGCGGAAGTCGGGTACGCGCGGCCCGGCGAGCACCGGGCTCTGAACAGGCGCCGCCGGAGCGGCAGCGATCCTCGATTCAGGCGCCGGCTGCGGAGGAGGCGTTTGTTTCACCGGCCCCTCCACCACTACGCCGGCTTCGTCCTGCGAGATGTTGGCCAGCGGATCCAAATCGGTTTCGGGCTTGTCCTTGGGCACGTTCAGCACGCGCAGCGCCGACAGCGCCACGCGCGAGAAGACCGGCGCCGCCACCGTGCCGCCCTGTTTCGGCGTATCGTTCAGCGTCACAACCACGACCACGCGCGGGTTGGTGACCGGAGCGAAGCCGATGAACGAAGAGTTATGCCGGTTCACCCAGCCCGCGCCATTCTCGAAGATCTCGGCCGAGCCCGTCTTCCCGCCACTCGAGTAGCCGGGGATCTTTGCGCGCTTGCCGGTGCCTTCCAGGACCACCAGCTCCATGATGCGGCGCAGCCTGAAACACGTCTCCGGGCTCATCACGCGCTCCAACTCAGCTTGCGGATTCGAAACCACTTCGGTTCCGCCGCTGGGAGAAGGCACTTCTCTGCGAATGACGAGGTGCGGGCGAACAAGCAACCCGCCGTTGGCGACGACGGACACCGCGCGCGCAAGCTGAAGGGCGGTCGCGGTGACCTCGTGACCGAAGGCCATGTATTCGTGACTCATAGGCGTCCAGCGGTCGAATGGCGCCAACTGGCCGCGGCTTTCGCCGGGCAGCTCGATCCCCGTCTTGCGCCCGATGCCGAACTTCTGAAGGTAATCGTTGAGCATCGACGGCCCCAGCGCCAGGGAGATCTTGGCGACCCCAATGTTCGAGCTCTTGATCAGAACCTCGGAGACCCGCAGTGCGCCGTAGCCGTGCAGGTCATGGATCACTCTGCTTGGAGAGCGCCGGAACGCTCCGTTCTCGCAGTGAATCACGGACCCCTCGGAGAAGCGCCCGGTGTCGATGCCCATGGCCACCGTGATCATCTTCATCACGGAGCCGGGCTCGCACGGCGCTTGCGCGGCCGCGTTCCGCCGAGCCGCGAATTCTTCCATGCCCGGCCGCAGGTTGCGCGGATCGAAGGAGGGTGAGTTGGCGATGGCGAACACTTCGCCGTTCCGCGGGTCCACCACCACGACAGAGCCGCCTTTCGCCTGCGCCGCCCGCACGCCCTCCGCGAGAAATACTTCGGCATCGTGCTGGATGACGGAATGAATGGACAGCTTGAGGTTCGTGCCCTGGCGGCCCGGGTCCGAGACCCAACTGATAATGGGACCGCGCAGCGGGTCGGTGAGCACCCGCATCTTCCCGGGCCGGCCGGCAAGCTCGCTGTCCAGCTTCTGCTCGACGCCGGCATTGCCCCGGCCTTCGGCATCCACGCTCCCGATGACGTGAGCGGCCAGCGGGCCGTTGGGATACTCGCGGCGCGTGTTGCGCAGAAACTCAAAGTAACGGAAGGGCAGGGAGCGCAGCCGCTCCTTCTCCTGCGGGGTGATGTGGCGCTTCAGAATCCGGAAACCGCGTCCCGGCGCGTCCTTGCCTTTTTCGGCGGCGGCCTTCTTGATCGCACGGATGCTCGCTTCGAGATCCTGCGCATCCAGGCCCAGAGCCGGCGCCACGTTCGCGGCGAAGAATCCGGGATCAACCACGCGCTGCGGGTTGATCACGACGTCCTCCGTGCGCAGGCTGATTGCGAGCGGGTGTCCGGTGCGGTCGACGATCTCGCCGCGGTCGGCCGGAATCTGGAGTGTTGTGTGGTGCTGGGCGCTTGCCTGCTTCTTCAGTTCTTCGTGCCTGACCACCTGAAGCCAGAACAGACGCCCGGCCACCGCCGCCGCCCAGGCGGTGGCGATGACGCCGACGATCTTAAGCCGGCCCGCGATTTTGCGATCGACGGGGTATTGCATGGGCGCTTGTTCACTCCAGGACCGATCCGCGCCCCCGGAGGAGTGGAGCGCGGCCGGCCGTTCACTTCTTGCCGCTCAACGCAGCCACAGCCTCGTCCGACGGCAGCGCATAGACCACCGACGAAGCCGGGGGATCGACGAACTTGCCGCCGGCCCACTCCTCGAGCTGCCGCGGGCTGAGCAACTGCGCCTCCCGGACGCGGAGCTCCTTCAGCGTGTTGACGAGCTGTTCCCGCTCGCTGCGAAGCTGTTCCAGCTTGCGGCTGGCCATCATCGAGTAGCCGCCCGGCAGCAGCAGCAAGATCAACAACAGGCTCGCCGTGACAACTCCGCCGGCCATGCCGACGCTGGCGGCCCAGTCCTTGCGGTCCACCAGCCGCACGACGCGCGTGTTGTCGATCGGCTTCACATACAAATGGATCTCCTCCTTGGGCAGCGCCCGGAGGCGACAGTCGTTCACGGGTTGCTTGCGTTGCGCCGCCGCATTGCCGGCGGCCAGCCAATCGAACAATGCCACAAAGTTCGTCATCTCGATCTCACTCCAAATCCTCGTCGCCCCGAAGTATTTCCACTGCCCGCAGGACTGCGCTGCGGGAGGGAGGATTCATCCGGACCTCCGTCGCGTCCGGCTTCACAACGTGCTTGGTCAGGACGGCAGCCCGGCCCGCCCGGCCCAACTGCCTGAATGATTGCTTTATTTTTCGGTCGTCGAACGAATGAAACGCGATCACGACAAACCGCCCGCCGGGACGGATCGAGCGCGGCGCCTGTTGTAGCAGCGCGTCGAGCTGCGCGGGTTCGTCGTTCACCGCCATGCGCAGGGCTTGAAAGACACGCGTCGCAGGGTGGAGCTTTCCGGTCCTGCGCACGACCGTCTCCACGGCCCGGGCTAAGGCCCCGGTCGTCGAGAGCGGCCGCGCGCGAACCAGTGCTCTTGCGATTCTCTCTGCCGTTTGTCTCCTTTCGTCGCCCAGCGTTACGAACAAGTTCACTAATTCCCGTTCCGGCAGCCTGTTGACAAGATCCGCCGCCGTGACGTCCTGCGAGCGGTCCATCCGCATGTCCAGGGGACCCGAGGAAAGAATGGAGAAGCCACGCTCCGGCTCGGTGAGCTGGTAGAGCGACACGCCCAGGTCCGCGAGAATCCCGTCCACCTTGGGCCGGCCCAGAGAGGCCAGCGTCGAGGACAACTCGGCGAACGAGCTGCATCTGAACACGATGCGTTCCGCCAGCTCGCCCGCATTCCTGCGGGCCAGCTCCAGCGTCTCCGCGTCGCGATCGAGACAGATCACAGTTCCAGTGGTGAGCCGCTTCGCAATGGCGATCGTGTGGCCGCCAAGCCCTCCGGTAACGTCGGCGTAGGTCCCCGCCGGATTGATGTTCAGAAACCGCAGGGAGGCTTCGAGAAGAACGGGGAAGTGCCGCATACGTCACAGATCGAAGCCTCCCTGCTGCGCACGGATCTCAAAAGCGCTTCTCTCGCGGGCGGTCTTCTCCAGGAACGCCTCGTGCTCCTGGTCGGAGTAGATCGAGATGACGTCTTCGTCGTAACGAAACCAGACGGTGCAACTCTCCAGCCCGAGGCCCTGGCGCTTTTCCGCGGGAAAGGTGATGCGGCCCTGGCCGTCGAACTCAAGGTTCTCGCCCATCGCGTCGGCCTGATCCTTGACTTCTTTCTTAAGCGCCTTGTCGGGGACGCCGGCAATCTTTTTCTGAAAAGAACCGTTGGTAAAAATGCGAGGACGGCCTAGAATAAACGTAAAGAACAATGTCTGATCGGGACAACCCTCGATATAGCGCTTGTACAAGGCCGGGAGCTTGGCCCGCCCGTTCGCGTCCACGGTCACCTTGTGGAAGCCGCGGGGGCAGTCCTGCGGTGTGTGTTGTTTGGTCTCCCCCACATCCGCGGTGGTCACTATCGCTACTCCCGAATGGGCCGATTCGAGCCATTGCGGTCCTCTCTATGCCAAATCAGCCCTAAGCGATCATAGACTACAAGCTGTTCAGAATGCAAGGTTTTTGTGGAAGCCGAGTTAATTGGCTGTGGCTATCATTTCTGTGTTCGCTAAATATTCGCCAGCTTCGTCCTCTATACGCAAAGCATTGGGGTGCAAGGCCATGGGCGCCAATATGTTGGGCCATGAATCTTCATCCTCCCTCTCCCGCCCTGGGTGATACTCTGGTAGGCTGATCTCGTGATTCCCAGACTCTACGACTTGGATCCCGGTCCGGAAGCTCCCGAATTGGTCCGCATGATCGTCGAGATCCCCAAAGGATCGACGAACAAGGTAGAGTACGACGGCAAGCTCGGGCTGTTCCGGCTGGACCGCTCGCTGTATTCCCCGATGCACTACCCGGGCGATTACGGCTTCATCCCCGGCACTCTGGCCGAGGACGGAGACCCACTCGATGTCCTGGTGCTCGTGAGCGAGCCGAGCTTTACGGGCTGCCTCATCGAAGTCAGGCCCATCGGCGTGCTCAACATGGTGGATTCGGAAGAGGCAGACCAGAAGCTGATCGCGGTTCCGACGCGCAACCCGCGTTACGACCAGATCCATACGATGGACCAGGTCTTCGCCCACGTACGGAGGGAGTTGGAGCACTTCTTCAGCATCTATAAGGAACTCGAAGGCCGGGTTGCGACAACGCAGGGCTGGGGCGGACCGCGCGAGGCGCGACGCTGCATCCTCGATTCGCGCCAGCGCTACCTGGAGCTCAAAGCCCACGACCAGGCCGCGGAAGAGAGGTCGTGAGAATGCACTCGCGCGCTGTGGCGCTGTTCCTGCTCTTCGCGGCGGGCGCGCCGCGGATTGACGCGCGCTTGCGGGCGGGCGCGGCGCAGGTGAAGATCACGCCGCCGCGCGGGGCGCCGATGGCGGGCTATTACAGCAACCGCAACGCGACCGGAGTGCACGATGACCTGTATGCAAAGGCCATCGTTCTCGACGACGGCGAAACAACGGCCGCGCTTGTGGCTTGCGACATCATCGGAATGCCGCGACCGGTCGTCGATTCCGCGCGGCGGCTGATTGAAGCGAAGACGGGTATTCCGGCGGGTCACGTGGCGATCAGCGCGACGCACGCGCACACGGGGCCCGTGCTTGAAACCGGCGCCTCGCGCTACAACCTGACGGGCGCGGCTTTGGATCTGGCGAGGCGCTACGCCGATGGGCTGCCGGCGCTCATCGCCGAAGCCGTGGGGCGGGCGCAGGCCGCGCTGAAGCCGGCGCGCATTTCAGGCGGCACAGGCCGCGAGGACACACTCGCCTTCAACCGCAGGTTCTACATGGCGGACGGCACGGTCGGGTGGAACCCGGGCAAGCTGAATCCGAAGATCGTGCGGCCCGCGGGACCCATCGACCCCGACGTCGGCGTGGTCTTTTTTGAAGACGACAGCGGCGCCGCGCTGGCGGGCTACGTGAATTACGCGCTGCACCTGGACACTGTGGGCGGCCTCGAAATCTCGGCGGACTATCCCTACACGCTGTCGCGGATCCTTGGCGCGCTGAAGGGCCCGGAGTTCATCACGCTGTTTAGCATCGGGTGCGCGGGCAACGTCAATCACATCGACGTGAGCACGAAGGCGCCGCAGAAGGGACATGGCGAGGCCGAGCGCATCGGGACGGTGCTTGCCGGGGAAGTGATCAAGACAATGACTCGGCTCTCTCCGGCCGAAGGAAGATTGCAGGTTGCGGCGGCCGCCGTTCTGCTTCCGCGCCCGAGCATCGCTCCGGGAGAACTGGAGAAAGCACGCGCGGTGGCGGCGGGTTTCGGCAAGCCGGACGCAGCGCCGTTCATCGAGCTCGTCAAAGCATCCAAGGTGATCGAAGTCGCAGAGAGCGGCGGCAAGCCGCTGGAGGCGGAAGTACAGGCGATCGCGGTCGGCAAGGACATCGCGTGGGTGGCGCTGCCGGGCGAGATCTTCGTGGAGCTGGGCATGGAGATCAAGCGCAGGTCGCCGTTTCGCCAGACAATCGTGGCGGAGCTGGCGAACGGATCGCCGGGGTACATTCCGAACCGCAAAGCGTATGCGGAAGGGGCCTACGAAGTCGTCAGCGCGCGTGTGGCGGAAGGGAGCGGCGAGTTTCTGGTTGAGGCGGCCGTCAAGCTGCTTGGCCGGCTCTACGCTGGCAAGTGAGGGATGAGCGTGTCGGCCAGCGGGTCGTGGGCGCGGTAGCGCAGCCGTGCGAGCGCGCGGTGTTCCACCGCATAGCAGTAGGCGCAGCCGTGAGGGCAGGTGTCGTACTCGCCGATATCGCGCGATTCGTAACATGCGCAGCCGGGCCTGTTTCCTTTGAGCGGGACTTGGAGCAGGGGGACGCCGGCCAGCCGCGAAAGACGCCGCGCGTCCACGCAGCGCGCCTCCTCCGCGCCTTCGACCAGGTACTCGGGTTGCGTGCAGACGGTCAACTGCATCCCGCGATCGCGCGCGATCGCGGCCAATCTGCGGGCCAAGCCGCGTTTCTGTTCCTCTGAAGGCTCAATCCAGTGGAAGCGGCCGAGGCGCGCGGCGGCCGCCATGTTTCGTTGCGTCTTGCGGTAGGACTGCACGAACGAAATGACGACTTCGTTCACGGCCCCCTGGAGCGCGGCGGAAAGGCGGTCGAAGTTCGCAACATGGAATTCCGGCGGCGTTTCCGTCGTCAGAACCACGGGGTCGTAGCGCCACACCGCGGCCTCGGCCGACACGCGCGCGGCGATGCCGGAAACCTGTGCAATCGCCTTCTCCGGCGGAATCACCGCCGGCTCGATGAAGCGCGGGTAGCCGGTAAGGGTGTACTGCACAACGAACGGCCGCCCGAACGCGCGGAGCTCATCCAGCCGCGCGAGCAGCGGCGCGAAGTTGCGCGTCCAGAAAACGAAGCCGGTGACGTCCTCGCGCCGCAGGCTGACGCGATAGAGTTTCCGCGAATAGGGGTTTCGCACGCGGCAATAGCCGGCCGCCAGGCGGTTGAAGAACCAATCGGAGTAAAAAGCGGGGATGTCCGTCCGGTAGCTGGCGGAAACGATCACACAGTCAGCCTTCGCGGAACGCGGCGCTCAGCTTGCGCCAGGTTTCGGAGAGGTCTTCGGGCATGACGCGGGTCTCTCCTACGACGGTCATGAAGTTGGCGTCGCCGGTCCAGCGCGGGAGGATGTGCATGTGAAGATGTCCCGCGACACCGGCGCCGGCGCACTCGCCGAGGTTGAATCCGGCATTCAAGCCGTGAGGGCGATAGACGGCGCGGAGATGCCGGACCGCGCGCTGCGCCAGCCGCATCATCTCGCAAGCCGCTTCATCAGGCAGGGCCTCGATGTCCGCGATGTGCGCGTAGGGCGCGATCATGAGGTGGCCCGTGGTGTAAGGATAGAGATTCAGAAGCGCATAGTTGTGAACGCCGCGATAGAGAATCAGATTCGCGGCGTCATCGCCGCCGGCAACTTTTGAGCAGAAGATGCAGTCGTCCGAAGGGGAAGCCTGGCTGACGTAGCGGTACCTCCACGGACTCCAGAGGCGGTCCATCACACACCTTTCACGCGAAGTGCGCACACGCTCCGCGCTCTCGCGCGGGATCAGATCCCTCCGGCGGCCGGCGGGATCTCGGCGGGAGCCGGGGCAGGCGCGGGCGCTCCTTCGTTGTTGACGAGGTCCTTGAGCTCCTTGCTCGGCTTGAAGTACGGGATGCGCTTCGCGGGCACATCCACGCGCGATCCGGTTTTCGGATTCCTCCCGATCCGGGCCTGCCGCTGGCGCGTTCGGAAGCTCCCGAAGCCGCGAATCTCAATCTTGTCGTCATCCCGAAGCGCTTTCACAATCGAGTCGAAGATCGCCTCGACGATCACCTCGGACTCTTTACGCGTGAATTCCACGACTCTTGCTACTTCTTCAATGAGGTCCGCTTTGGTCATGCTGGTCAGATCCTGTTCTTTGGCGTTTCCCCCGGGACTAGTTTGAATTGTCTTCGTCCCCTTCGCGCGGCTGATCGGTGTGGATCGCTTCTTCGATCCCGTGAGTGGCCTCCGACGCCTGGCGGTGATAATCCTCGAGGCGTAACCGCTCCTGATCCGCCGCGGGGCTCACGACGGTCAGTCCGATCCTCCGTTCCGCCTCGTTCATCTTAATAATCTTGAACGTCATCTCCCGGCCGATCGGCAGCGGCGGGTTCTGCTCGCGCAGCTCGGGCGGGATCTCGGAATTATGGCACAATCCTTCCACTCCGGGCGCAAGCTCGACGAAAACGCCGAAGTTGACCGCGCGCGACGGTTTGCCCTTCACGATGTCGCCGACATAGTGATCGCGGAAGAACGACTCCCACGCATCGGGCTGTAGCTGCTTGACGCCAAGCGAGAGGCGGCGGTTCGCGGAGTCGATATTCAGGATGACGGCCTGAACGATCTGCCCCTTCTTGAGCATCTCCGATGGGTGCTGAACCCGCTTGGTCCAGGACAGGTCTGAGATATGAACCAGGCCGTCGATGCCTTCTTCGATCTCCACAAAGGCGCCGAACTCGCTGAGCTTGCGCACCCGGCCCTCGACCACGCTGCCGACTGCGTAACGCTGATCGACGGTGGTCCACGGATCCGGCTCGAGCTGCTTGATGCCCAGCGAAATGCGCCTTTCCTTCGGCTTCACTTCGAGGACGACGCTCTCCACCATGTCGCCCACCTTCACAACCTTCGACGGGTGCTTCATGCGCCGCGACCACGTCATCTCGGAGATGTGGATGAGGCCTTCGACGCCGGGCTCGAGCTCGACAAACGATCCGTAATCCGTGATGCTCACCACCCGGCCGATGACGCGCATGCCGGGAAGGTACCGCTCCATCACGGATTGCCAGGGATCCGGCGTCACCTGCTTGAGCCCCAGCGAGATGCGCTCTTTGTCGCGGTCAAACTTCAGGACCTTGACCGTAATCTCCTGTCCCACCTGGAGCACTTGCGAGGGATGAGCGACTCGGCCGTGCGAGATATCGGAGACGTGGAGCAGGCCATCGATGCCGCCCAGATCCACGAACGCGCCGTATTCAGTGAGGTTCTTCACAACTCCCGTGACGATGGCGCCTTCTTCGATCGTGCCAAGCAGGGCGAGCTTGCGTGCATTGACATCGTCCTCGAGCGCCGCCTTCCTGGAAACCACGACGTTCTCGCGCCGCCGGTTGAGCTTCACCACCTTGACGGCGATGTCCTGCCCGACAAAAGATTCCAGGTTGTGGACGGGGCGGATATCCACTTGCGTGCTCGGCATGAAGGCCGTCACGCCGACGTCCACTGACAGCCCGCCCTTCACCCGGCCCAGCACACGGCCGGCAATCGTGAGATTCTCGCGGTAGGCCTGCTCGAGGTTGTCCCAAGCGCGGATCTTGCTGGCGCGCTCGTGAGACAGCGCCAGATAGCCCTCGATCACGGGCTGACGGCGGCGGTCCACCATCACTTCGATCTCGTCGCCCGGCTGGACCATCACCTGCCCGTCCGGAGAACTCACCTGAGGCAGAGGGACGACCCCCTCCAGTTTCAATCCAACGTCGACGATGACGCCCTGGGGAAGCACTTGAAGGACATGACCATGAAGAACCTCGCCCTCGCCGGGAGGTGCGAGGTGGCTGTAGTCGTCGAGCAACTGCTCGTAGCTCTCACCGGCCTCGGCGCCGGGTTCTTCCGCTGATTCCCCCCAGCCGGCCCCGGGCATTCCGGGCTGGCGGAGGCCCCGGTTGTCGGACGGCAGTCCCGGTCGGCGGTCCTGAGGACTGCCTGGGACTTTGCCGACCGGCCGGTCATCCTGGTTGCTGGTCATCTCCCAGTCTCCAATCACACGCCTCGTATCCAACGGATGAGGAACGCTTGAGGCTTCCGCAGGAAAGCGCCAACTGAGAGAGAACTAGCGTCCAAACCGTTGAAAGTTCGACACTTCAGAACTATAGCGGAGCGGTAGGGGCTTGTCAACCGCGCGCAACCTCAGGACAGCGCAAGGGTTACGCCGTGCGCTTCTCAGCGCCGCGCCCAGATTCCGGCCTCGAGCCTTCGGGCGAGGTAATCGACGAGCCGGGCGACAGGGTCGAAGCCGACCACCTGCGGGGCGTTCGCGACAAAGTTGGACAGCGCGTTGATGTCGTAGAAGATCGGCTCGCCCGTGGCGGCGTCGTTCAGAAACTCGATTCCGCCGATGTCGAGCCGGGCGGTTCGAGCCACGCTCAGCGCGGCGGTCTCCATTGCCGCCGGGATCTCCACCCGCTCCACCCTCAGCCCGCCGTTCACCGCGCAAACGTCCGCCGGGCAGAGGTTGAAGCCCGCCGCCTCCACGCGGATCGCGTAAAGGAACTGCCCATCCAGAATCTCGACGCGCGTGATCGAACCGTTGCGCGGGGCATGATACTCCTGAAGCACCGCGATACTGTCGGCCCCGAACTCGACGGACTCCGCGCCGCGCTCGAGCTCGGCGAGAGACTCGAATCGCCGGATCCCCGAGCCTGCCCCGCCGCAGTTCGGCTTCACAACAATTGGGAAACGCATCTCGCGGGCCGCGAGCACCAGGGTCTGCGG
Source organism: uncultured Solibacteraceae bacterium (assembly GCA_964472745.1). GTDB lineage: Bacteria > Acidobacteriota > Terriglobia > Bryobacterales > Bryobacteraceae > CAYYNC01. Next base: position 12,896 of record CAYYNC010000028.1, on the reverse strand, counting down.
GCTGTTGGCCGCGCGCGTCGCCGGCGTCCTCAGTCCGCAGCGGCGGAACACAGCCGCCTGCCGCAGCTTGGAGATTTCCACCGCGTACGCCGCGCTGCCGTTGACGACCGGGACGCGTTGCTCGTCCAGCAGCGAAAGAAGCTCCGTCACGGCGAACTGGCCGCAGGCATGCCCGCGCCAGGCGGCGGACGCGCTCATGCGGTTGAAGACAAGGTCCGGCCAGTTCGAGCGGCCAGGGTCGACCACCAGCGAATGCGCATGCCATTCCTCGAACTCGATGCCCCGTGCGCGAAGCGCCGAGAACAGCCCCGCGAACCACCGCGGGTGTTCGTAGAGAATGGCGAGACGTGCGGGCATGGGCCTCAGGCGGTTCCGCCCGCCGCCGGCGCCGCTCTCCAGTCCTCCGGAACCTGGCCTTCCGGGAGCAGTTCGCCCTTGTCGAGATACCGGACCTTGCTGGCGAAGTGCGCGGCGTGCGGATCGTGCGTCACGAGGATGATCGTCTTGCCGTATTCCTTGTTCAATCTCGACAGCAGCGTCAGCACCTCTTGAGCGGACTTGGCGTCGAGGTTGCCCGTCGGCTCGTCGCACAGCAGCAGATCCGGATCGGTGACGATGGCGCGCGCGATCGCTACGCGCTGTTCCTGTCCGCCCGAAAGCTGGCGCGGATAGTGATTCAGCCGGTCGCCCAGCCCGACCAGCTTCAGCGCGGTGACGGCGTGCTCGCGCCGCTCGCCCTTCTTGAGGTGCGTCAGCTTGAGCGGCAGCTCGACGTTTTCGAGCGCCGTCAACACCGGGATGAGATTGAAGCTCTGGAAGACGAATCCGATATGCCGGTTGCGCCAGCGCGCGATGGCGCTGTCCGACATCCCGTTCAGCTTCTGGCCGAGTACGTCGATCTCGCCCGCCGAGGGGCGATCCATCGCGGCGACCAGGTGGAGGAGGGTCGATTTGCCGGACCCCGACGGACCCATCAGCGCAATGAAATCGCCGCGGTGCAATTCGATGTTCACGTCAAGCAACGCCACGATCCGGAACTCGTCGCGAACGAATTCCTTGCTCAAGTTCACTGTGCGAACAACGACTTCGCTCATGCTTTTCAGCTTCCCCTCCGGCGCACTTTGGCTCCGTCTTTCAACTGCGGCGGCGGATTGGCAACAATGTCCTCTCCGCCAATCAGGCCCTGATCGACGCGCAGTCCCTGGGGCAGGTTCGGCCCTGTGCGGACCGGCCGCTCCACCACCCTGTCGTTCAAAATCACGTAGACCTTGCCGTCCCGCACCGCGCTCAGCGGCACGTAGACGAAGGCCTGCGACGGCTGCGACGCCGCTGGCTCGTCGCTGAGGAACGAGACCGTCGCATTCATCTCCGGGCGCAGGTATTCGTCGGGTTTCAGGACTTTGACTTTCACCTGCACCGTAGCCTTCTGGCGGTTCGCCTCAGGGGAGATCTCGTCGATCACGCCGTCCCACTTGCGGTCCGGATAGGCGTCTACGGTGATTGTCGCCCGCTGCCGCTGCCGCAGCTTGCTGAAATCGTTTTGCGAGATGTCGAGCTCGACTTCGAGGTCGTTCAGATCGGCCAGAGACACAACGTAGCCCTTTGCGCCGCGCTCCCCGACAAAGCTCGTCGTGACGAACTCCCCGCGCTCCACCACGCGCTCGAGGATCGTGCCCGTGACAGGAGCGCGAATGACGGTGTTGGCGAGCTGCGTTTCAAAGAACGCCACCGCGCCCTTGGCCTGCTCCACCTGGCCGCGCATCGCGTCGATCTGCTCTTTGCGCGGCCCGATGCGGACAAGCTCGTAGGTCTTTTGCAGCGAATTGACCCGCGCCTGCGCCGCGTCGTAGCGGGCCTGGGCGTCGTCCAGGCTCTGTTTGGGCAGCACGCCTTCGGTGTGAAGCCGGCGGGTCCGCTCGAGGTTCACGCGCGCGTTGGTGAGGTCGGCAATCGCCTGGTCGACATTGGCCTTCGCCGCGGCGATCTCCTCCGGGCGCGAGCCGTTCTCAAGCTCCAGGAGCCGCGCCTGAAGATTGGCGAGCTGTCCCTTCGCCTGCTGAAGCTGGGCGCGGTATTCGTCGTCCTCCAGCCGCACGATCACGTCGCCCGCGCGCACTTTGTCCCCCTTGTCAACGCCGATCCACGCCACTTTCCCGACGACTTTCGACGCCACCTCGATCTTGTGGGCCGCCACGACGTAGCCGGTGGCGTTCAAGGCGACCGGCCCCGCCGCTCCGCCAGTTTGTGCGGACGGGACGCGATACGTCTCAACCTCGATCGGAGCGTTGAATACTCTCCAGGCAAAGGCCGCTGCGCCAAGCAGCAGGAAGAGAATGACGCCTCCGATGATCCAGCGCACGGCCCATGGCGAGGGGCGCCGCTCAGGCTGTTGGGTACGGTCGATCTTGAGGCTCTTCAGTTCGGCTTCCATGCGGGGTCAGATTTGGCGCAGGGCGTTAAGAATCTGCTTGCGGGCCGCGCCGAAGGCCGGCAGCAAGCCTCCAACCGCGCCCATGATCAAAGCAAAGCACATTCCGCTGAGCGCCACACGCGGCGTCACCTTGAGCTGGAAGGCAACCTCGGCGAATGTGAGATCGCTGCCGATCCCCGTGGTGAAACCGCTCAGCGGCAGCACCAGCAGGATGCCGAGGACGCCGCCCAGGATCGACAGCAGCACCGATTCGACCAGGAAACTGGCGAGAATACTGCGGCGCGAAAAGCCCAGCACGCGCAGCGTGCCGATCTCTCGCGCCCGCCGCGCCACCGCGGCGTACATCGTGTTCATCGCCGCGAAACAGCTGCCGATGGCCATGATCAGCGCCACGGCCGTACCCACGAATCGGATCAGATCGCCCGAGGATGTCTGTTTGGCGAAGTATTCCACTTCGGGCAAGGCGTCCAGTTGCAGGCGCTTCTCCGACAGCAGGTCGTTGGTCAGCGCCTGGCGGGCCACCTCGTCCTGGGCGCGCACCAGCACGCTCGAGAAGAACTCGCCGCGCTCGAAATCCGCCAGCATCTGGTTGCCGTCCGCCCAGATCTCCGAATTGCGCGCGGGGTAGGCCGATTTGAACGTCCCGACGACTTCCCACTCTCCGCGCCCGAAGGTCAGCTTGCGCCCGATCTGCGCGTCGGGATAGCGCGCCGCGATGCCGGCGCCCACGATCACCTCGCGTTTGCCGAACTCGAACCAGCGGCCTCTCACGATCCTTGTTTCTTCGCGCAACTCTCTGCCGGCGGGCAGGAATCCCCGCGTCGTGATGTTCATTCCTTCGGGCGCGTCCTTGCTCGGGAGATTGATCACGACGATCAATTCAGGCGAAGCGAGCGGCTCCCCCGCGCTGCTCTTCGCGATGCCCGCGCGGAACTTGATCACCTCGTTGAACGATTCGCGCGAAACCTGCGATGTCAGCTCCGACCCGCCGCCCTTGCGCAGGAGGATGAGCTGCAACGGGTGTCCGGAGCTGCGGAAGGCTTCTTCCAGCCCGGCAGTCAACGCCAGCGCCGCCGCAAGCACTGCCACCGTCAGCCCGATTCCGAGCGCCGTCATCACGGTCGTGGTCCGGCGCACCGCGAGATTTCTGATGTTGTAGGAGAGCGGGATCTTCACGGGTGGCCTCTCAATCGGTGAAGCGCAGCGCGTCGACTATCGTCGTCCGGGCGGCAGCCCAGGCCGGAACCGCGGCGCTGGCGACGGCGATCAGGATCGCGACGGCCGCGAGCAGCCCGGCCACCGGCGGCTGGACGGTGAGATATTTGGTCTGCTCGATGATCGCGGGCCCGTTGCGCAGTACGCCGCAAAGCCCTTGCGCCATCAGGTATCCGGCGAACGCGCCGAGCAGCGAGAGAGCCACCGCTTCGAAGACCAGAATGCCGAGTATTCCGTTCGTCGTGAAGCCCAGCGTCTTGAGAATGCCCACTTCGCGCACGCGCTCGCGCACGCTCATCGCCATCGTGTTGGCCGCCACCAGCAGGATCGTGAACGTCACAGCGCCGCAGATGGAAATCAGGATCAGCTTGACGTTGCCGAGGAAGGAGAGGAACGACAGCCCGAAGGCGTACTCCGATTCGGTCCGCGTGGCCGCCTCGCTGTTGGCGAACATCGAGTCGATGGTCTTCGCAATGCGCGGGACCGATTCCGGGCTGTCGGCCAGCATCGTGAACGTGCCGGCAAACAAGGGCCAGCCCTGCTTTCGCAACAGCTCTTCGAAGTACTTGAACTGGAACCAGAGGTTCTCGTCCTGGCTCTCCGATTCATAGATGCCGCGCACCGTCATCTCCAGATCGAAGGGGAAGATGCTGCCCTTGATCACCATCTTGTCGCCGATCTTGATGCCCTCGCGCCTGGCGAGCGCGGCGCCGATGATGCAGCCGGTGCGGTCGGCGATAAAGGCCCGCTTCTGGCCCTCCGGAATCCGCCATTCGGGATAGACCTTGAAAAGGCTCTCCGCCTCGGCGGCAATGCGGGGGAAGAACCGCGAGCGGTTGGTCTCCTCATCCTTGTACATTCCCCCATACCACTGCCAGGTGACCACCTCTTTCACTCCAGGCACGGCCCGGATCTTGTCCCGGTAGTGGAACGGCATGCTGAAGACGATCGAGACCTTGTGCCGGGTCACCAATCTAAGTTCCTGCCCTGCGGGCGGGGGGCTCAGGAACAGTGCATAATAGAGGGCCGACACAACCCCGAGCAAGCAGATGGAGACCGCCAGGCTGGAAACCGTCAGGAAGGTGCGCCGGCGGTTTCGCAGCAGGTTCTTCAGGATGAGCGGGAGAAACTTCATTCCGGACCTTTATCAATTCTACTGTCAAGATGTCGCGCGCCTGTGTAACGATGGGCGGGTTGGGCCAATCGAGTGTTGATGTGACACCACCGCCGGACGAAACCTTCATGCGCATGGCGCTCGATCTGGCCCGCGGCGCCGCCACGGCGGGCGAGATCCCCGTGGGCGCCGTCGTAGTCCGCGAAGACCGGGTGATCGGGAGGGGTTTCAACCAGCCGATCGGCCGGAACGATCCCACCGCTCACGCCGAAATTGTGGCTCTGCGCGAAGCAGCCCAGTCAGCGGGCAACTACCGGCTGGAAGGCTGCGAACTCTACGTCACGCTCGAGCCCTGCGTGATGTGCGCGGGGGCGCTCGTCAACGCCCGCATCCGCCGCCTCGTCTTTGGAGCGAGGGATCTTCGCTTCGGAGGCGTCCGCAGCAAGTTCCGCCTCGCCGACAGCGACTTGTTGAACCACCGCGTCGACGTCGTCGAAGGCGTGCTGGCCGCGGATTGCGTGGAGCTTCTGGAAGCATTCTTCCGGGAACGCCGCTGACTCGGCCTGCGGCCCGGCGTTTACTCAGCCGGGCCGCAATTCCCAGCCATGACGCTATGCCGCCTCCCGCACCGGCACTTGCAGGACGCGGTTCAACGAATGACGCCTGAACGGAGTCACCTTCGGCCGGATCTCGAAGGTTGGGGTATCGTTCACCGTCCGCCCGTTGAAGTACTCGTCGAGCGGATAGAGCGCGTAGGGCTTCAGTTCCCGGTAAACTCTGCCCAATTTCTCCTCGATCTTATACACATCATGGAAAAAGTCGCCCCTATCGATGTTCAGGCGCCGGCAGCAGAGCCTCCAGTCGGCGCCGAGGAGAAAATGATAATTGAATAACTTGTACTCAGCGGCCGACAAAGAACGGCGCGTCACCAGGATGAAGTCGGCGATATACTCCTCGTCTTTCCTTCCCCATGTGATCCGCCGCCCGCCGCGCGGCGTCGGATCGAGCGTCGCGTGACTCAGGTGCTTTTCCTTGCTCACACAGATGCGGAACCGGTTGTAGCACGCCCGGAACACCGACCGCAGAACACAGTTGCAGGGCGTCGACGCGCCCCGCCGCACCGTCTTCAACCCGAGACCGTGGCAGTACACGCACCTTTGCTTTGCAAGGCTGAGCGATTCTGAACGGGTCCACTCCATTTTGTTGATCCTCTTCTTCCATTTCGGGCCAGGCCGCCTCACGCAGCCTGGTGGCCTCTCCTGAAGGAAAGTTTTCTTTAAGGCTCGATGATCGTCAATTTTGGGTGGATTCCGAACGGAGATCGGAAGAAAGATGGCGCGCCTGCGTTGCTCCTAACCGCCATGTTTACAGGCACTTAGGACATGATATTGGAAAACATTAAAAAAGCCTAACTTGCCAATATCCCATGAGTAATGATAGTACTAGTACGTTCCTATTTCGGGTAGAAATATGGTACCAAGCGACGCGGATATCAACTTCGGGCTCTTGAGCCGGAGGCTTGTCGAGCACTTGCGGCGCCTTGTGCGAAGCGGCGAACTGACCGAAAGAGGGCTCAGCCGGCAGTTAGGGGTTTCTCAGCCTCACATACATAATGTGCTGAAAGGCGTCAGATTTCTCTCCCAAGAGCTTGCCGACGAAATTCTCCGGCAGCTCCGGATTTCCGTCATGGACCTTGTGAGAGCGGAGGAGATCGGGCCCTCCTTGCGGCACGCCTCCCCGGTGCGTCGAGGCGAGATCGCCGTCCCCGTTTTGGGAGAGCGGCTCGGCCCGGGGTGCCCGTTCCCCTCCCGGGAGGTGGTGAAAGGGTTCATGCTGGTGCCCTCCTGGGGCCTGGAGTCCGTTCGTGATCCGGCCCTGGTGTTCCTCGCGCCGGATGCCGGGTTGGAGGCTTGGTTTCCGGGCGCCGCGGTGGCACTGCTCGATTTTGACCTCGATCCCACGGCGGCCGGCCGCGCCACCTTGTGGTGCGCGCTGAACCTGAGCGGCGTGGGGTGCTTGCGGCAGGTGGTCCTGCTCGAGGGAAGGCTGAGGGTGGTTCAGGGCGATTCGGAGTTCAATCAGGCGAATGAGTTGGAGCTCGAAGTCCAAAGCGTGCGCGCGGCGGCGCGCGCTGTCGTGCTGTGGATAGGCCGGGACTTCCCCGGCCCATCGGGATTATCTCAGGATGGTTTTCTGGCGGTTTCCTCGTAAACCTGGAGCACCTTTTCCGCCGTATCCCGCCAGGTGAACTTCTGGCATTGCGCGCGGCCCCGCTCGATCAGCGACGCTCGCAGCTCGGAATCCAGCAGAACCTCACGAATCCCGCGCGCGATCTCGAAAACGTTTTCCGGATTCACCACCAGCGCCGCGTCGTCCACGACTTCAGGGAGGGAGGTCGCGTTCGAGCACACCACGGGCGTGCCGGAAGCCATCGCCTCCAGCGGCGGAAGGCCGAAGCCTTCGTATAGCGACGGAAAGACGAACGCCGCCGCGGCCTCATAGAACACACGCAGCGTGCTGAACGGCACGAAGCCCAGGAACCGCACCGCCTGCTGCACTCGCGATTGGATCACCGCCTGCCGCACCGCCGGATAACTCGAGATCTCGTCGCCGATGATCAGCAGACGCAAGTCGCGGTATTCCGGATGATTTTCCAGCTCGCCCCGCACCAGCGCGAAAGCCTCCACCAGGCGCGGGATGTTCTTCTGCGGCCGGATCGTGCCCGCGAACAGCAGATACGGGTAGTTCACCTGGTACCGCTCGAGAATCCGCAGCCTCTCCAGATGCCGCGCCTCCGGACCCGCGGCCCGCGCGGCCTCGCCCGGCGTCTGCTGGATGTAGCGCGGATCGGCCGCGCCGTAGATGCGCACCACCCTCTTTTCCGGGATGCCGATGATCTGCACGACGTCGTCTTTAGTCGACTCCGACACCGTGATAACGCGCGCCGCCCTCAAGAGCGACCGCCGCATCAACAGCATCCGCAGCTCGTGCTTCCATCCCGAGGGGGTGTCGAAGACCAGGGCGCTGAGATCGTGAACCGTCACCACATACGGCCGCGGAGTCAGAATCGGCGCCGCGCTGAGCGGAATGTGCGTCAGGTCCGGCTTCAGCCGCCTCACGAAGAGCGGGAATGCGATCTGGTCGGCAAGCTCTTTGTCGCTTCGCGGATACCAGACGGACTTGAAGTTCGGCGGAAGATCGTCGAACTCATGCTGATCCTGCTTGTAGGCCGCCAGCAGGATCTTGTGCTTCGTGCCGATCTCCGCCATGCCGCGGAGCAGGTTGCGGATGTAGGTTCCAATGCCGAAATCCCGGATGTGGCGCGCGTCGAGGAGGATCCGCAAGGGCATGACTCATCCCCGCACCATGGCCGCCATCCTCAAGCGCCCACGGCCGACTGCTTCCAGGAGTACAGCGGATACTGCTCAGTCAGCGCTTGAACGCGCCGCCGCACGGCCGCCCGGTTGTCCTCCGAAGCGGGTGCGTCGAGCACCTGTGCGATCAGCCGTGCGACCTCGCGCATCTCCTGCTCGCGGAATCCGCGCGTGGTCACCGCGGGGCTGCCGAGACGGATGCCGCTGGGGTTGAGCGGCGGATTCGTATCGAACGGGATCGCGTTCTTGTTCACCGTGATCCAGGCTTCGTCGAGAGATTTCTCGGCTTCCTTGCCGCGAATGCCCATCGAGAAGACGTCAATTAGCGCGAGGTGCGTGTCCGTGCCGCCCGACACCACGCGATAGCCGCACGATGACAACTCATTCGCCATCGCCTTGGCGTTCGCAACCACCTGCCGCTGATACGAGCGGAACTCCTCCGACATCGCTTCCTTCAAGCACACCGCCTTGGCCGCGACGACATGCACCAGCGGCCCGCCCTGCACGCCGGGAAACACCATCTTGTCGATCGCCGCCGCGTACTGCTGCCTGCACAGAATGATTCCGGACCGCGGCCCGCGCAGAGTCTTGTGCGTCGTCGACGTCACGATATCGGCGCACTCGCACGGGTTCGGATACAAGCCCGCCGCCACAAGCCCTGAAAAGTGAGCCATGTCCACCAGCAGAATGGCCTCCACCGCGTCGGCGATCTCGCGGAAGCGCCTGAAGTCGATAATGCGCGAATACGCGCTCGCGCCGGCGATGATCATCTTCGGCCTGTGCTGTTTGGCCAGCAGCGCCAGCTCGTCGTAATCGATCGTCTCGTCGTCCTTGCGCACTCCGTATGCGACGACGTTATACGTTTTGCCCGAGAAGTTCAGCGGATGCCCGTGCGTCAGGTGGCCGCCGTGGGCCAGGTTCATCCCCAGTATCGTGTCGCCGGGCTGAAGCACGGCGGCGTAGGCGGCCTGGTTGGCCTGCGAGCCGGAATGCGGCTGCACGTTCGCGTGCTCGGCGCTGAAGAGCTGCCTGGCGCGGTCGCGGGCGAGGCTTTCCACGATATCGGCGAACTCGCAGCCGCCGTAATAGCGCTTGCCCGGATACCCTTCGGCGTATTTGTTCGTGAACACGCTCGCGGTTGCCTCGAGCACCGCCTCGGAGGTGAAGTTCTCACTTGCGATCAGCTCGAGCCTGGAATGCTGCCGCTCGGTCTCCTTGCGAATTGCGTCGAAGACCTCAGGGTCTACCTGCGCCAGCGGGCGCGCCATCCTCTGCGATTCGTTCATCCCTGTCGCTCCCCTTCGCCTGCCGGCTCTTCGATGGCCATGATCTTGTTCACGCGCCGCTCGTGGCGGCCGCCCTCGAAGCCCGTACTCAGAAAAATATCCAACATCTCGCGCGCGGCGTCCTCGGATGTGTAGCGCGCCCCGAACGCCAGAACGTTCGCGTTGTTATGCAGCCGCGTGTAGCGCACTTCCTCCGGATTGAATCCCAACGCCGCTCGGATGCCCTTCACTTTGTTTGCGGCGATCGTCATCCCCATGCCCGTCATGCACACCAGCACGCCGCGCTCGGCCGCGCCCTTCGCCACCGCCTCCGAGACGCTCTTCGCGTAGTCCGGAAAGTCGGTCGACTCCGCGCTGTGCGTGCCGAAATCGACGACATCGTGACCCGCTTCGACCAGCGCGGCGCGCAGCCGCTCTTTCAATTGAAAGCCGGCATGATCTGCGCCGATCGCGATTTTCATTGGGGAAATCACCAGTCTAACATGCCCGAACTTCGCGAAACGGCGCTGGTTCTCGCTCGGTGCGATTCTGAAATGAGAGTGAAACGATGGCACTGATGGCCGCCGCTCGCGATTTGTTGCAGGAATCGGTCGCCGGCCTCGGCCAGGCTGAAGCCGCCCGCGCTCTTGAGTTCATCCGCTCGCTCCGCGTCAGCCCGGCAGACATCGAGTGGATAAGGGCGCTCGCCCAGAAACGGGATGTCACCCTGCCGAGCGTGCCCCCAAGCCAATGGGCCGTCCGGCAACCGAGGAAGATCAAAGGCCCGCCGATTTCCCAGCAGCTCATCGAGGATCGACGGAGACCCCGGCCTGCCTCGACTCCAGCGCTTGGGTAACGCTCTAATGCGAAGAAAAGGGCACTGAACAGGTGAAAGAGCTCTTCGAGTCCGGAAGGACGCTGTACTGCTCAGGCTCGGGCCTGGTCGAGGTGATCGCAGTTTTCGCCAAGAGGCGCAAGAGCGGCCTCATCTCCCATGGGATGTTCGAGGACATACGGCAGACGTGGTGGCGGATTGGGCGACTTTCTCGAAGGTCTCTCTTACTGCAAAGTTGATGGAGGACGCTGCCGGCGTCGCTTCGGCGCACGCCTTGCGGGGAGCCGACGCAGAACACTTCGGATCTTTGCTGCCGGTCCGGAATTCTCCGGTCGCAGACCGCCGGCAAACCGCGCTCATCACATCTGATCGCGAACTGACCGAGGCCGCTCGCTCCCAGGGCCTGTCCGTTCTCGATCCAGAATCGGATCGCGTTATGTAATCCGCTGCGGGCGGTTCGCCGTGCGGTGAGCCGCCGCGGCATCCAGATGGAACTTAACAAAGGTCCGGCCTCCCGTGGCAGCTTCGGCCGGATACTTCGCCCCACCGTAGGGAGCGCCGTCCAGATCCATCATTGCCTCAAAATCGCCCTGTCCTGGTCGCCCCCCGATGGTTAACAGGCGACTCTCGCAACCCATTGACCTGTAGTCAATTCCCGCGAGACCTGCGCGGCGCCGGGACGGATTTTTGCGAAAGTGTTTGAATTGGCTGCGCCAACCGGAGGCGTCCGAAATCGCCGTACAATTGATGAGAAAGGAGCCGCGGATGACGACCAGAGAAGCGCTGCACCAACTCGTCGATCAGTTGTCTGAGGATCAAGTGGACCTGGCGCGGAATTGGCTCGAAGACCTGCGCGACGCGGCCGACGCCGACGGCCCGCCTCTGGATGCGGCCACGCTCGCGTCATTAGACCGCGGGCTCGCCGACGTTGCAGAAGGCCGGGTCAAGCCGCTTGAGCAGTACGAGCGCGAACGCGGCCTGTGAACTACCGCGTCGTCATCGCGCACCAAGCGGAGAAGATCCTCGACCGGCTTGATCGGCCGACGGAGCGACCTATCCGCACTCGGATCGTTCAACTTGCCGAAGACCCGTTTGACCCCAGGCTCTCCGCGCCGCTCGCCGAGCGCGCCGGCATCCGCAAGTCGCGTGTCGGCGGTTGGCGGATTCCGTTCACGGCCAACCGCGAAACGAACACCTTGGCTGTGCTCACGGTCGATACGCGAGGTCAAGTTTACAAACACTCGTGACGAGTGGCAATTCCTCCGACAGTGCCTTGAGGTTCAGGGCGAGACGGATGGCCCGGGTGTCCGCATTCCACACGACGTCCTGGATGGCCTCCCGTATGAACGCGCGTTCGCCCTTCGGCTCGAGCAGCGGCAGAAGCTGACCGAGCGAGTAGAGCGCGGCTGCGGCGCGCGTCGGACTTCCACGCTTGCGCGGGAAGGCTTGCCCTGGATCCGTCAGGATCGATCGCACGGTTTGTTCGATGTCGAACGCGCGGACCTGCGTTCCTTTGCAGGGCGCGCTTCCCGGGCTTGCGGTTCGGCAGCGGAAGTAGACGTAACGCCGAGGCCCGCTAGCCGTCACGCGAATGCTCATCACCTTGCCGCACCGCGCGCAGCGGACCTTCCCGGCGAGGTGAGACCACTCACGGTGGATACGGCTCCCGGCCGGACTGGTTCGGCGCGCCGCGATTGCGGCGGCGCAACGATCACATAGATCCTCATCCACAATCGCCTCGTGTGTTCCTGGTCGCGTCCCCTCGGGCGATCGGAAGCAGCCAAGGTAAACAGGGTTGGCGATCGTGTCCAGGATTTGACGGGCGGTCCACATGCCGCCGGCGCGCGTCTTCCAGCCTCGCTCCGCGGCTATGCGCGCGACTTCGCGCGGCAGCGCTCCGTCAGCTATCAGCGGGAAGAACTTGCGCACAACCTCCGCCTCCGAGGCGACCGGCACGAGTTGCCTCGTCGCCTTGTCGCTCCTGTAGCCGAACGGCGTGACACCCGCGATCCGCCGTCCGCGCGCGACCAGCCCAGCCCGGCTGTCCCGGATGCGGCTTGCGATCATATCGCGCTCAAACAGCGCGAATGCCGAGAGAATGTTCAGCATGAGGTTGTCGTCCGCGCCGTTCGCCAACTCAGGCATCGCCGCGATGTACAGCCGGACATTGTTCGCTTTGAACTCTTCGAGAAGCGCTGAGCAATCACGAACGCGTCGCGAGAGCCGGTCCAGCCGGGGCACGACGACGGCGCCAACCGCACCCACGCGCGCTGCCGACGACAGCCGCTGCAACGCAGGACGTTCGAGCGTCGCACCCGAGATCCCCTCGTCATCGAAGCGCTTGTCGGATATGCGCAGAAAGGCTGAAGGCGCATCCGAGTGCGTCACCAGTCAAGTTGGCTGCGAGCTCCGCAATTTCCTGATAACGCGTTTCCTCAAAATACTATGGTGGTGAGTGCGGCAGCCTGGTGTTCTGCTTTGGTATTCTCGTTGAACCATGAACCGGCTAATGCTTTGGGTTTACAGTCTCCTTGGGGCCGTGCAACTGTCTGCCCAACCTGCGGTGGATCATCATCTGCATCTGCTTCGTTCCATGGAAGGAGCTCCGAAAGGATTCGACAATGCGAAGGAATTGATCCGGCAGATGGATGAGGCCGGGATT
>CAYYNC010000027.1:0-83595 GCA_964472745.1 uncultured Solibacteraceae bacterium | reverse complement strand
AGAACTCGTAGCGCAGGGCGAGCTGCATCTGGCGCGGGGAGTTCACCTGGCTGGAGAACTTGCCCCACGTGCCGGCGGAGATGCGGCTCAGATCGAGTCCGCCCAACCGCACCTGGTTCCAGATGTTGTAGATCTCCCAACGGAACTGGACTCTGTGGCCCTCGTGGTAGGGCATCGTGAAGCGCTTGGCGAAGGCGAAGTCCCAGTTGGCGCGGCCGGGTCCGCGAACGGTGTTGCGGCTGCCGGTCTGGCCGGGGAAGGTGAAGATCCACTCGGCCAGAGTCTTTGCGGGATCGTCCCAGAGGTTGGGGCCCGGTGTTCCGCCGACCGAGGGCGCGTTTTTGGTGATCTTCGCGGCCGTGGTCGGACCGGTGGGCGTGCCCCAGCCGGTGATATTCCAGTTCGTCGGCCAGTTGCGGCCGTTGCCCACAGACCAGGGCAGATCGGTGGATTGCGTCCAGACGCCGGAGATCTGCCAGCCGCCCACGAGGGCGTCGATGGCCTTACCAGATCCGGAAGCCCATTTCTTACCAGCTCCGAAAGGCAATTCCCAGATCCACCAGGCGTTGTAGATGTGACGCTGGTCGTAGTCGGAGACGCCGCGGCGCTGCGAGGGATCCCAGGAGTTCACCAGGAAACCGCTGAAGGAACCGCTGTTCTCTTCGACGGAGGCGAGGTCGGTGGTCTTGCTCAGGGTGTAATTGAAGTCCAGGGTCAGGTTGTTGCCGAAGCGCTTGCTGACGGACCACTGCATGGAGTGGTAGTTGCCGCCGGCGATCGAGCTCCAGGCCGAGAGCGCGGAGAACTGCGGGTTCATCATCATGTTCGGACCGAGCACGCCGCAGGCCGGGTCGCAGTAGTGATCCAGGTCGGCCAGCGCCGAAGTGAAGTCGTTCGGATAGAAGCGGCCGACGCGGTAAACCTGCTGCGAAGCGGTTTCGGACGCCGTGGCCAAGTTGCCGAACATGTTTTCCCAGAACGGAATCTTTGGTACGTCGGCGACCGCCACGCGCTGGCGCACCAACCGGTCCATGAGAGTGGCGGCTTCGAAGTAGGACTGGCCGCTTTTCGGATCGGTCAAATTGGTGGGCATTGCGAGATCGCGGTTCATCAGAGAGCGGCGGGACTGGCGGCCCACGTAGGCGCCCTGAATCATCCAGCCGTTGCCGATCTCGCGCGCGATGGACAAGTTCATGTTCATGGTGTACGGCGGCTTCAATGTGTCGTCGATGGAGTTCGTGATGGCGAAGCTGCCGACGCCGCTGGCTGGGAACTGGGTTGGGAATCCGCCCCTGGGAGCGGGCCGGATGAGCTGCGCGGGCAGATTGAAAATGCCGGTGTAGCGCGGGGCTGTGGCGGTTGTGAGCTGGCCGGAGGGGTTCACGAGGTTGGTGGCGAAGCCGAACGCAGTCAAATCGAACGTCCGCGCCAGCGGCTGGCCGATCAAGTCGTAGAACATGCCCCAACCGGCGCGAATGGATGTCTTGCCCTGGCCGCCGAAGAGCCAGCGAGCCGGACCGTCGCCGGAGTCTGGAGACCAGGCGATGGAGACACGCGGAGCGAAATTCTTTTTGTGGTAGGGGTAGATTGGGCGTGCATTGGCATCGTCGCTGCGAATGAAGGTGATGAGACCGGCTTCACGCTGACTCCTGCCGGCGTCCATGAGCGCTCCGCGCTTGTTGAACCACTCGCCGAGCGACTGGTCCGTCGACACCTGCACCCCGTTCTTTTCATAAATCGGAGGCATCAGCGAATAGCGGATCCCGTAGGAGAACGTCAGGTTACGGCGGATCTTCCACGTGTCCTGAACGTAGAATTCGAACTCCTCGTTGGCGAAGTTGCGTTGCAGGGGCGCGCCGACAGGGAGGACTTCGCCGTTGATGGTGTAGTTCCAGCGCGCCGTGGCCTGGGTGACGAGGCCGAGCAGGGCGGCGATGGCGTCGCCGTAGGCTGTGCGGTCGGACGAGGCAAGATCGGCGGGTTGGACATCGGCGCCAGTGCCCCGGAGCCAACTGATATTCGTGACGGCGTCGTGGAAAGACCGGCCGTAGTTGTACGACCGGTTCTGGATCAAGCGCCCGACAAAGCCTGCCTGGATCGTGTGCGTCCCCTTGGTCCAACTGATGTCGTCCTGGAACTGATGAACGGGGATCTGACGGCTGATGCCGGTGGTCAAACCAACGGGATTGGATAAGTTTCTGAACGTGACCGCGGGGGCCGTCTGGATGCCGGTGGTCTCGCGCGAAAGGCGTGTGAGGCCATAGCGCATTGTGTTGACAAGATTGGGACTCAACACCGAGTTCAGATTCACCGCCAGGCCTTTGGAGTTGGTCAGGCTCACGCTATTCGGCTGCTGGCCGGGGAACTGCGGAGCGCCGAGGCCGGCATCGTTCTGGAGCTGGCCGCGTATGAAAAAGTTGTGCTTGTCGCTCAGGTTGTAATCGAGCCGCGCGATGTAGGTCTTGAAGCGCGCGGTGAGAGGCGCCGTGAAGCGGAACCCCTGGAAATTGCGGCCGTCGCCGAGGGTGAAGTCGTTCGGCGCCGGGTAGGTGTTGAAGACCTTCAGCACTTCCGGGTTCGGCCCGAGGCCGGCCGGGTCGATCCGGCGGATGTCGTCGGGGCTGAGTCGAACATTGGCTCCCGCGGCGGAGCGGTAGGTGAGGAAGCCCTGGCGGAGGTCGTTGGAGGGCACGGTCCGCGACTGGTTGGACTCGCTCTTGTCCTCGCGCAGCTCCCAGTTTGCGAAGAAGAAGAGTTTGTTCTTCTTGAGCGGTCCGCCGGCCTGCGCACCAGGGATATTGATGTTCAGCTTGGGGCGCTTCACGCCGGACAGGTTGTTGAAGAAATTGTTGGCGGCGAGTCCGGTGTAGCGGTTGTACCAGTAGACCGCGCCGTGCCATTCGTTGGTGCCGCTCTTGGTGATCAACTGCACCTGGCCGCCGGAGGAGCGGCCCTGGTCGGCGCCGGCGTTCGTGGTCGTGGTGCGGAATTCCTGGACGGAGTCCAGAGTCACTCGCAGGACGCTGGTGAACGCGGAGCGCTCCATCTGGTCGTTGACGTCGATACCGTCGAGCGTGACGTTGCCCTGGTCGGACTTGCCGCCATTGACGTTGCCGAAGATGGTGACGCCGGGCTGGAGCGCCAGCAGGCCGGCGACGTTTCGGGCGAACGACGGAAGCTCGATGATGGGCTGGGAGCCGATCGCGTTTCCGATCGAGGCGTCGGTGGTGTTCACCATGACCGCCTCGGCCGAGATGCTGACCGTCTCGGCGATAGCGCCGACCTTCTCGAACCTGATGTCCAGCGCGGCAGGCACGCTCACCTGGACAACGACGTTGTTGACGACGACGTCCGCGAACCCTTTCGCTTTCGCGATGACACGGTACGTGTCCGGGAGGATCTGGAGGAAGTGGTAGGCGCCCTGGGAGTCCGTGACTTCTTCGCGTGCGGCGCCGCGTGTTGCGCTTTCAAGACGCACCTGCGCACCGACGACAACCGCCCCGCTCGGGTCTGTGACGACGCCTGTCAACTGCGACAGGCCCTGCGCGGATGCGATGGCCGCAGTCATCCAGAATGCGGCGGACAAGATGGATAGGCGAGATCTCATGGATGAAGTCCCCTTCAAAGCTCAAATCCCTCGTTACAGAGGTAACGCTTTGATGTTTTGTAACTGGTTTCCAGCGCATTTGTCAACAAAAATAATCTCACGGGGAGGCTTCTCTGACACGAGACCGAGGTGCGATGGCAACCCGTTGATTAAGAATCGCTTATGCCGGGATCTTGCGGAGGAGCGCGGGGGCTCTGTGGGTGGTAGTCATCCCACTGGCTTGGGGGCGCCTACGCCCCGAACCCTATAGAGATTGGGCTCAACTCTGCTGAGAAGTGGGGCGCAACATCGCCCTGCACCTGATAGATGCCGGGGAGCGCCTGGGGCAGGATGCAGTTGCCGCTCTGGTCGGCGGTGACCGTGCGCGTGAATCCGGTGTTGACGTTCTTGATCGTGATGACCGCGCCGGGCAGTACGGCGCCGCTCGGATCGAGAACCGACCCATTCAGTTGTTAAAGGCCCCGGCCGCAGGCGGTTGCCAGGCACAGGAGTGCGGGGGGAGTAATGTGAATGCACGCAAAGAGGACCTCTTTCCGTTCGCGGGCGGGCGCTCGCGGAGCAGCAGAAACCGCGCTCTTCGGCGCCCGCGATATACGGCAGGCGACTCCGAGGAGGCTGGACCCGTTCACTCGTCGTTAACAAATGCGAACAGTAGAAGACAATGGAGTTTCGGAGCTTAAGGTTCTTTTATTACAAATTGCGCACTTCGGCGAGCACCCGGCTTGCGGCCGCGGCGGGGTCTTCGGCGCGGGTGATCTCGCGCCCGATGACCAGATAGCTGGCGCCGGCGCGGATCGCTTCTCCGGGGGTAGCGACGCGCTTCTGGCCGCCTTTTGGGGCGCCTTGAGAGCGGACTCCCGGGGTGACGAGGATGGCGTCCGGCCCGGCGATCGCGCGGAGGCGGGCCGCTTCCAGCGGCGAGCAGACGAAGCCGTCCACGCCGGCGCCGACTCCGCGCGCGGCGAGCCATTCGACCTGTTCGGCCACGGTGCGGCCGGTGATCCCAAGATCGGCGAGGTCGAATTGATCGAAGCTCGTGAGAACGGTGACGGCCAGGATGCGGAGCTCGGAGCCTCGCGCGCCATCGAGCGCGGCGCGGATCACCTGCGGGCTGGAATGCACGGTGAGAAAGCGCGCGCCGAGCGCGGCGACTCGGGCCGCCGCGCGCTTAACGGTTTCGCCGATGTCGTACATCTTGAGATCGACGAAGACCTGTTTGCCTTCGCCGATCAGCTCGCGGACGATGGCGGGGCCTTCGGCGGTGAAGAGCTCGAGGCCGACCTTGTAGAAATCCACCGCGCCGCCGAGGCGGCGGACTATCGCGCGCGCCTGGTCCGCGTCTTCCACGTCGAGCGCGACGATGATGGGGTTGTAGTTCATGCGATGCGGATGGCCTTCGCTCCGCGCTCGACAACACGCCCGATGAGGGGACCGCAGGCCGCGCCGGGAGGCTGCGCCAGCAGCAGCCCGCCGGAGGTTTGCGGGTCGTAGAGCAGAGCTTCGATCTCGGGAGGAGGCGCAGAGGCGAACTCGACGGCACAGGAGGCGAATTCGCGATTGTTCTTCAAGCCTCCCGGGTGGGCGCCCTTCTTGGAGTACTCGATCGCGCCTGGAAGGAATTCGAGTGCGCGCCAGTCGATCTCAACCGTGACGCCGCTGGCCAGCGCCATCTCCCGCGCGTGGCCGATGAGGCCGAAGCCGGTGATGTCGGTGCAGGCGTGGGCGTTCGCTTCACAGCGATTGAGCCTCAGCATCGAGGCGACGGACGCGTCGAGGTGTTCGGCCAAGGCGATGCCGCGCTTCAGCGCCGTCGAGATCACTCCGGTGCCCAGCGGCTTGGTGAGGACGAGCACGTCGCCGGGCCGCGCGCCGGCGTTGGACCAGAACTTCTCCGGATGCACGATGCCGGTGATCGCGAATCCGAACTTGATCTCGTTGTCGTTGACGCTGTGGCCTCCGACGAGCGCGCAGCCGGCTTCAATCAGCTTGTCCGCGCCGCCGCGGAGGATCGCTTCCAGGTCTTCGAGATCGCCGTTGACCGGGTAGCAGGTGATGGATAGCGCGCTCAACGGACGGCCGCCCATGGCGTACACGTCGCTGAGCGCGTTGGCCGCGGCTATGGCGCCGAAGGTGTAGGGGTCGTCGACGATCGGGGTGAAGAAATCCACCGTCTGCACGAGCGCACACTCCGGGCTCAGACGGTAGACGCCGGCGTCATCGGCCGTGTCGAAACCGACGAGAACGTTCGCGTCAGCGAGACGCGGGATCTTCGGCAGCACCTTGTCCAACACCGTCGGACTCAGCTTCGACGCTCAACCCGCGGCTTTGACGTGCGCTGTGAGTTTCTTCAGCGACATCGTTCTTTCCAGTTTAGGGCGGGACTGAGGTCCCGCGCGGGCTGAAGCCCGCCCCCCGTCGCGTGACAAGGTAGACGGCGAAGGAACCGAGCCAGTGGCCGCCTTCATAGTGTTCGCCGGTGGCGGCGGCGAGGCCGGCGCGGCGATGGCGCGCGGCGAGGTCGAGGAGGGGCTTGCGTCGCGGGGAGCGGCGCGGCATCGCGCTGGCGATTCCTTCGAGCATCCACGCGCGGCTGAGGTTCAGTCCGTCGAGATGCGCGAGCTGGCCGTCGGCGGGATCGGTGACTTTCTCCGGCTGGAGAGGGATCGACGGCAGAAACGCCCCGAGCCAGCGCGCGAACTCCGCCGGCGGCAGAACGCGGCGCACGGCGTCGGCTTCGGCGAGGCACGGCGAAATGAAGTCCTGGCCGGAGGGTTCGTAGGCGACGGGACAAGCGCGGTCCTTCAGATAGAACTCGCGGATGCGGCGCTCGACGAGCGCGTGGAATTGCGGGTCGTTGCGCGAGGAGTCGTGCATCAGGCCGAGCGCGAACGCGGTGTTGGCGTGGACCCCGCTGCGCTCGGGGTAGGAGAGCTTGGGCAGCCACGCGGAGAGGCGCGCGATGGCGGCGCGTTCGAGCGGCTCGAGTTGTTTCGCCATGCGCTGCGCGGCGGGGGTTTGCCATTCGCGCAGCTCGGCGGCAAGCTGGAGCAGCCATGCGAGGCCATAGGGGCGCTCGAAGGTGGCGCGGCCCGCGCCGTTGATGTATTCCGCTTCGCGCGCGATCTTGGCCGGCGCGAGGTGGCGTTCGAGGACATCGATCGCGCGCGGCGCGAAAGGCGCTTCCGGGAAGGTCCTGGCAAGACGCGCCAGCAGCCAGTGGCCGTGAACTGACGAGTGCCAGTCGTAACAGCCGAAGAACGCCGGCGTCAGCTCGCGCGGCGGACGCGCGTCGGCGTCGGAGTTCATCACGTGCGCGATCTTGTTGGGGTACTCCTTGTCAACGCAGGCGAGAGCGAGGTCCGCAAACCGGGATGCGGCGCGAACATCGAATTCGGGCCCGGCGAGCGATGCCAGCAGCGCGATCGCGATCAGCATGCAGCCAGTTTAGGCTAACCGGCGTGCGCTTCGACGTGCTCCTCGACTTTGCAGAGGCCCGGGATCGTGTGCTGGAACACCTCTTCGATGCGCTCGACGAAGTGGAACTCCATCTCCTTGCGCACGTGCTCGGGGAGGTCGCGCAGGTCTTTCGCGTTCGCCTTGGGCAGCACGACGCGGTTGATACCCGCGCGGCGCGCCGCCAGGACCTTCTCCTTGACGCCGCCGATCGGCAGCACGCGGCCCGTGAGCGTGATCTCGCCCGTCATCGCGGTGTCCGGACGGGCCGGCTTTTTCGTGTAGAGAGAGGCCAGCGCGACGGCGGCGGTGATGCCGGCCGAGGGGCCGTCCTTGGGGATGGCGCCCGACGGGACGTGGATGTGCACGCCGGCTTCGTGGAACATCAGCGGGTCGATGCCGTACTCCTCCGCGTGCGCCCAGAGATAGCTCTGCGCGGCCTTGGCCGATTCCTGCATGACGTCGCCAAGCTGTCCGGTGAGCGTCAGCCCTTTGCCCTTGGGCAGCAAGGTCGCCTCGACGTAGAGGACATCTCCGCCGGTGGGCGTCCACGCGAGTCCGGTGGAGACTCCGGCGGGGAGGTCGCGGCGCGCCGACTCCGGCAGGAAGACCTCCGGGCCCAGCAGATCCACAATGGTCTCCGGCGACATTGCGAGCGGCTCGGTGCGGCCTTCGGCGAAGCGCAGCGCGGCCTTGCGAAGCAGGCGCCCGATCGCCCTTTCCAGATTGCGCAGGCCGGCTTCGCGCGTGTACGAGGAGATGATCTTGTGCAGCCCGTCCTCTGGGAAGGCGACCAGCTCGGCGCTCAGCCCGGTCTCCTTCAACTGGCGCGGGATCAGGTAGCGGTTGGCGATAACCACCTTCTCCTCCTCGCTGTAGCCGGCCAGGCGGATCACCTCCATGCGGTCGAGAAGCGGCTGCGGCAAGGTGTCGAGCGTGTTCGCCGTGGTGATGAAGAGCACCTTCGAGAGGTCGAATGGCAGATCGAGGTAGTTGTCGCGGAAGGTGCAGTTCTGCTCGGGGTCGAGGACTTCCAGCAGCGCCGCGGCGGGATCGCCGCGGAAATCGCGGCCGAGCTTGTCGATCTCGTCGAGCATCAGCACGGGGTTGTTGGCGCCCGCGCGGCGCACGGCCTGAATCAGCCTGCCGGCCATCGCCCCGATGTAGGTGCGGCGGTGGCCGCGCAGCTCCGCCTCGTCGTGCAGCCCGCCGACGCTCATGCGCTCGAACTTGCGGCCGAGCGTGCGCGCGATGGATTGTCCGAGCGAGGTCTTGCCGACGCCGGGAGGTCCGACAAAGCAGAGGATGGGCGCTTTCGCTTTGGGATTGCGCTGCAAAACGCCGAGATGTTCGAGGATGCGCTCCTTGACGTCATCGAGGCCGTAATGGTCCGCGTTGAGAACCTCGCGGGCTCGTTTGATGTCGAGATTGTCTTCGGTCTGAATCCGCCACGGCAGCTCGATGACCAGCTCGATCCAGGTGCGGAGGACGTGACGCTCGGGCGACTGGCCCGGCAGCCGCTCGAAACGGCTCAACTCGCGCTCCGCCTCTTTGCGCACTTCGTCGGGCAGATCCGCCTTTTCGAGGCGCTCGCGCAGCTCGCGCGCTTCGGCCTTTTCGGGATCTTCCTCGCCGAGCTCCTGTTGGATCGCCTTCATCTGGCGGCGCAGCACGTACTCGCGCTGCTCCTTGTTCATCTCGGTCTGCGCTTCTTCGACGATCTTCTGGCGCATGCCGAGAATCTGGATCTCGTGCGAGATGTGCTTGACGGCGCGCTGGAGCGCCTCCAGGAGCGTGGAGGACTCGAGCAGGCTCTGCTGCTTTTCGACTTCGAGGCTGAAGGCCGCGGCGAGAACGAACATCACCTGCTGCGGATCGTCGGCCTGCGTCAGCAGCTCGGAGATCTGCTCGGCCGCCTGCGGATTGATCTTCTCAATCGCCTGCGCCGCGAGCTCGAAAAGGCCGGTGCGGAGCGCTTTCTCTTCATTGGAGTTGTCGGCGGGGAGTTCCCTGGGCTCGAACTTCGCGGTGAGGTACTGTCCCGGAACGAGCTCGTGGATGAGGACGCGTTCAAGGCCGCTCACGATGATGTCGAGCGTCGCCGGCGAGGTGCGGAGGACCTTTCGAATCTTGGCGCGCGTGCCGTATTGGTAGAGATCGCCGGGACCGGGATTCTCCACCGAGGGGTCGCGCTGGGCGACCATGATCATCTCGCCCTCGTAGTCTCGGATGGCGGCCTCGACCGCGGCGCGCGAGCTCTCGCGTCCCACCGAAAGCGGCACGACCAGCTTGGGGAACAGGACGACGTTTTTCAACGGCAGCACGGGGAGCGCGCTCACGTTCTGATGATCGGGCATCGGGCCTCCTTCCAATAATTAGATGCGGCCGGCGCCCTATGCGCTGCCGACGATGCCGGCGCCGTTGCGCGCGGGCTCGAAACGGAGCCCGTCGCGCGAGGCGTCGGCGATGACGTGCTGGCCGTCCCTGACTTTGCCCTCGAGGATGGCCTTGGCCAGCGGCGTTTCCACCTCGCGCTGGATGGCGCGCTTGAGCGGGCGCGCGCCGAAATCGGGCTCGTAGCCCGAGCGCACCAGGTATTCGCGCGCGGCGTCGGTAAGCTCGAGCGTAATGTGGCGGGGCTCCAGGCGCCGGCGCAACTGGTCGAGCTGGATCTCAACGATGCGTTTCAGATGCTCGCTGCGCAGGGCGTGGAAGACCACGGTCTCGTCGATGCGGTTCAGGAACTCGGGGCGGAAGGCGCGGCGCAGCTCCTCCTGCACGGCGAGCTTCATCATGTCGTATCCGGCCCCGCCGCTGTCGCTGTAGGCGCGGATGCGATCGCTGGCGAGGTTCGAGGTCATGATGAGAATCGTGTTGCGGAAATCGACCGTGCGGCCCTGGCCGTCGGTGAGCCGGCCGTCGTCGAGCACCTGGAGCAGCACGTTGAAGACGTCGGGGTGCGCTTTCTCGATCTCGTCGAAGAGGATGACCGCATACGGCCGGCGGCGGACGGCCTCGGTCAACTGGCCGCCCTCGTCGAAACCGATGTAGCCCGGGGGCGCGCCGATCATGCGCGCGACCGTGTGTTTCTCCTGGTACTCGCTCATGTCGAGGCGGATGAGGGCGCGCTCGTCGTCGAACAGCGTCTCCGCGAGGGCGCGCGCGAGCTCTGTCTTCCCGACGCCGGTGGGACCGAGGAACAGGAATGTGCCGAGCGGGCGGCGCGGATCGTTCAATCCGGCGCGGGCGCGCTGCACGGATTCGGCGACCGCGCGCACGGCTTCCTCCTGCCCAACCACTCTCCTGTGCAGTGCGGATTCCAGGTGCAGCAGTTTCTGTAGCTCGCCTTCGAGGAGCTTCGCCACCGGGATGCCTGTCCAGCGCGAGACGACCTCGGCGATGTCTTCCTCATCCACCTCCTCCTTGAGCAAGCGGACTTGGGACTGGGCGCTGGAAAGGCGGTCCAGGGCCTCCCGCAATTGCTTTTCGAGACCGATCAAGCGGCCGAATTTCAGCTCCGCGACGCGGTTGAGGTCGTAGGCGCGCTCGGCGACTTCGATCTCGTGCTTGGTCTGCTCGATCTGCTCGCGCAGGGAACGAAGCCGCTGCACGCTGTCCTTTTCGCTCTGCCACTGCGCCTGCAAGGCGTCCGCCTGCTTCTTGAGCTGGAAGAGCTCGTCCTCGATCTTGGAGAGACGCTCGCGCGAGGCCTCGTCGGTTTCCTTTCGCAGAGCTTCGCGCTCGATTTCGAGCTGCATCTTGCGGCGCAGCTTTTCATCGAGCTCGGCGGGCATGGAGTCGATTTCGGTTCTGAGCTTGGCGGCCGCCTCGTCGACGAGGTCGATCGCCTTGTCGGGCAGGAAGCGGTCGCTGATGTAGCGGTTGGAGAGAACCGCGGCGGCGACCAGCGCGGTGTCCTTGATGCGCACGCCGTGGTGCAGCTCGTAGCGTTCGCGCAGGCCGCGCAGGATGGAGATGGTGTCCTCCACCGAAGGCTGGTCGACCAGCACCGGCTGGAAACGGCGCTCGAGGGCGGCGTCCTTCTCGACGTGCTTGCGATATTCGTCGAGCGTGGTTGCGCCGATGCAGTGCAGCTCGCCGCGCGCGAGCATTGGCTTGAGCAAATTGCCGGCGTCCATCGCGCCTTCGGCCTTGCCCGCTCCGACGACGGTGTGCAGCTCGTCGATGAAGAGAATGATCTGGCCGTCGCTGGACTGGACTTCCTTGAGCACGGCCTTGAGCCGCTCCTCGAATTCGCCGCGGTACTTGGCGCCGGCGATCAGCGCGCCCATATCAAGGGCCACGACCCGCTTGTCTTTCAGCCCTTCCGGGACGTCGCCGCGCACGATGCGCTGAGCCAGGCCTTCGGCGATAGCGGTCTTGCCGACGCCGGGCTCTCCGATCAGTACTGGGTTGTTCTTCGTGCGGCGGGAGAGCACCTGGATGACACGGCGGATCTCATCGTCGCGGCCAATGACCGGATCGAGCTTGCCCTGCGCGGCCATCTGCGTGAGGTCACGGCCGTACTGCTCGAGCGCTTTGTAGGTGGATTCAGGATTCTGGCTGGTCACGCGCTGGTTGCCGCGGACTTCCCGAATGGCCTGCTCGAGCTTCTCGCGGGTGAGGCCGGTTTCCTTCAACGCCTGGGCGGCCGCGCCGTCACTGGACCAGAGGGCGAGCAACAGATGCTCTACGGAAACATACTCGTCCTTGAGCTTCCGCGCTTCCTGGTCCGCCTCCGCAAAGACCCTTTCCAGCCGCTGGGTGACGTAGATTCCAGGACCGGCGCCGGAGCCGCTGACCTTCGGCCGGCGGTGGAGTTCCGCCGTCAGTCTGCGGTGCAGATTCTCCAGGTTTGCTCCAGCCCGGATCAACAGATCAGGCACAAGCCCGCCCTCTTGTTCAAGCAGGGCGATCAGGAGGTGTTCGTTGTCGATTTGCTGGTGGCTCAACCGGACCGCGAGAGCATGGGCGGCGTGGAGAGCCTGTTGAGAGCGTTCAGTCAGTCGATTCGGATCCATAAAGGCGCCCCGGACGGGGTCTCAACTTCAGTCTAGTCTTTAGCCTAGCATTAGTCAATAACCTTAGTGTTATTCTATCAAATTTCTTCCAAGCACAAAGTCGCCCCGCCCCTGAGCCGACGTGTGGCGACCGGCGGCTTCGGAAAGAACCCGGCGTACTGGCCGCCCGACTTGTGCTTTGGACCTCGCATGCGGAGCCTTAGGAGGCTATCTCCTGATAGCTCATGCCTACTGGTACCTGCCCTCGGGCGCGTTTCACAAGCAAGACCACCGATGTCCAACTGGCGCCGTGGCTTGTCCCGCTGTGCCCGCAACAGGCGCCGAACCAGTACCCTTGGACCCCTCGTGCAGAACGCGCACGCAACATGCGCAATCATGCGCAAGTATCTGAAAATCAGCGGTTTGTCCTTGAAGTTGCGACGAAGCTATGCGAAAAATGTTTGTCGGCAACAGGAGGCGACCTTGGCCTGCTGGCGAGATCTAAGTCAGCCGATCGGAGGAGGCCGAGGTCTCTCGGTTGCCGTACATGGGGGTTGCGCCAGTTCTCAGTCCGGATTCTAGCCGGGCGAGAGAACAGTTCTAAAGAGCTCCCTGCTCCTTCTACCCACCCTGCTCGGCGCAACCCCCGGTTTTTATCCCCCCTACGGAGCAGATGAGGAGTGGCGGCAGGAGGCGAACCGCGCGGGCGCTTGTCGGCGGCCAGGTGGCCTGAGATTCTCCGGCTAGCGCCATGGCGTCAGAATCCTGACGCCGCTGGCGAGGCTGGGCAGTTCGAGGTCGGGGTCGAGCGGGGGAATCAGCCGCAGTGAAGCGGCCTGGCGGTAGGAGGCGCGGGCGCCGTCGGTCATTTCGATCTTGGTGAGCCGCAGGCCTCCCTCGAAGTAGTAGAGCACGACGGGCTCGCTCGGGTCTTCGCGGTTGAACTCCCGGACCGCCGCCACAAGCTGGCCGTCCGACACCTGGAAACTGCTGACGCTGTTGAATTCTTCGGTCCGGCGATTCAGT
The DNA here is from genome assembly GCA_964472745.1 of uncultured Solibacteraceae bacterium. Lineage (GTDB taxonomy): Bacteria > Acidobacteriota > Terriglobia > Bryobacterales > Bryobacteraceae > CAYYNC01. The sequence continues at coordinate 70,509 of CAYYNC010000027.1, read as the reverse complement.
TCGGTCCTCGCAAACAGCAGGCGGGCCTTTTCCTTGCGGCTCGCCAGTTCCAGGAACTGGTACTTCGGAATGATCTCCCGTGAGGCGCCCTCGAAGGTCTCCGGGTCGAGAACCAGCAGCTCGGCGGACTTGTAGGCGGTGGACAACCCGCCGAGATAGACCTCCCCTCGTCTGTCGCCGTCAAAATCCCCATAGTGGAGCTGGGACAACAGACCGGCGTGCCAATAGTCCCTGATTTGCCGCCCCGAGGCATCCAACAGCACCACGTGGGTGGGAAAACTGATCCTGTGCGCCACGGTGAGCACGATCTGCTTGCGTTCGTTGCCGTCGCTGATCACCAGGAAAGAGCGCACTTGCCAGGGTCCGGTGAACTCCTGCTCGCGCGTCCTCACTTTTCCCGCGGCCCTGTACCGCCACTTGATGCGACCCGAAGAATCGAAGCAGATCAGCTCGTCATTGCTTCCGCTACTCCCGGCGCGGCGGAGTGGAAACAAGACCTCCGCCTGATGATCGCCGTCGAGATCTCCGGCCCACAGCGGACTGAATCCATCGCTGACCCTTTCCGGGGAGTACAGGCGGCTGTCGATCGCAGGATCGGGGCTGAACTGCCACAGTTCGCGGCCGCCGGAATCCATCACGACGAGGACATTGCCCTCGACGCGCCACCGCGCCGGCCCGTCCGAGGTCAGGCGTTGGAGCAGGATCGCGGCGCCCGCCACAACGACGAGACCGAGGAGGGCCCAAAGACCCACCTCGATTGCGTCGGCCCTCACTCCCGGGCGCTCGCGCGTTCTGGGCGGGTGGGAGTTCGTGCCCTGCGGGGGGCGTGGAAGAGCGGCAGGCACGGGCGGATGATGCGCCACGGCGCCTCCGTCCCCGTCGTCCGTGGCTTCAGGGGGCAACCTACCGCCTTGGAACAGACTCCGCCATCTCTCCAGCTCATCCGTGTACGCGTAGACACGACCGCGGGGGCCCGGCATCCTGTGGACCGGAAGTCTGCGTTCCGCCTCCCAGTTTTGGACAGTGCGGACAGAAACCTTAAAGTGCCCTGCGATCTCCTTCCACGAATCCAGAATTGTGCTGGATTTCCGGCCTTCGTTGCCTCCGTTCAACTCCGGCATCAGTAATCCACATAACATTCTATTCCATGCTTCCTCTGGTGTGGAGGTCTAATTCCAGATCTCGTTCGACGCTGCCTATTGCCGGGTACTACAGTACGCTCAGAACCGTGCCGCACCAGGGATGCTGGCTCAAGCCGGCGGCCTGCCCGCCGCGCTCCTGCTATTCTCTACTTATGCTGTTCACGGGACTCGAGCATACAGCCATCGCCTCCGCACGGCCCAGAGATCTGGCGGAGTGGTATGTTCAGACGCTCGGCTTCAGGATCAACTTCGAGTACGACGGCAACTACTTCGTCAGGGCGCCGGACGGCGCGATGCTGGAGATTATCCCCGCGCAGGGCGACGCGCCGGAGCCGGGGCCGCGAACTCCGGGCCTGCGCCATCTGGCGGTGTCGGTTTCCGACTTCGACGCCGCGCACGAGGATCTGAAAGCGAAGGCTGTCAAGTTCGCCGGGGAGCCGTTCCTCATCAAGGGGAACCGCCTGGTCTTCTTCTTCGACCTCGATGGCAATCTGCTGCATCTGATTTCGCGCCCCCAGCCGTTGCCCTAGTCGCAGGACCTCCCATTGTACGGCCGGGTTTTCAAAGCCTTCGAATCCCGCGACTTCCGGCTGATGTGGGCCGGAGCGTGCGTTTCGAGCATCGGCACATGGATGCAGAAGCTTGCACAGAGCTGGCTGGTTCTCGAATTGTCCGGCTCGCCCTTCTGGCTGGGACTCGACGCCTTTCTCGGCGAGATTCCAGTCTTTCTCTTTGCGCTGCTGGCGGGTGTAGCGGCCGACCGCCTGCCGCGCCAGCGCCTGCTGCTCGCCTCGCAGTTGGTCCAATTGACCTGCGCCTTCCTGCTCGCCCTGCTGTTCGCCACGGGAACAGTGGCCGTGTGGCAGATCCTGGCTTTGTCTTTCGTGGTCGGAACGGCGATGTCGTTCGGCGCCCCTGCCTATCAGTCTCTGCTCCCGTCGCTCGTTCCCAGAGAGCAGATTCCGAATGCGATCGCGATGAACTCGATCCAGTTCAACCTCGCCCGCGTGATCGGGCCGGTGCTGGGCGGACTGGCGCTGTCGAAACTCGGCGCGGCCTGGTGCTTCGGCCTGAACGGCCTGAGCTACATTGCGGTGATCTTCTCGCTGCTCATGATCAGAGGGGGCTTCGCTCCAAAGCCGACTGACGAGACAGTGATGCAGAGCATGAAGGGCGGTCTGCAATTCATTCGCAGCCGGCCGGGAATGCAAGCGCTGATCGTCGTGGCGTTCTTCACCACGTACCTCGGCATTCCGATCATCGTCTTCCTCCCGGTTTTCGCGAAGGACGTCTTTCATGGAGACGAGAAGACGTACACCCTTTTGCTGTCGGTGGAGGCCGCGGGCGCCATCGCGGGCGCGCTGCTGGTGGCTGCGCGCGGCAAGCGCGCTCACCTGGGCCGCGATTCGATGCTGGGTCTGATCGCACTCGGGGTGTTCATGTCCGCGTTCGCTTGGTCGAAGAACCTTACCCTGAGCTGCGTGTTCGTATTCCTCGGCGGCATGGCGCTGATCGGCTGCTTCGCGATGCTGAGCTCGCTGGTGCAGTTCGCCGCCACCGACGAAATGCGCGGGCGCGTGATGAGCCTCTACAACATCGCCTTTCGCGGCGGCATGCCGATCGGCAGCCTCATCGCTGGCTCGATCATTCCCGCCTTGGGCGCTCCGATGGTGGTCGGAGCGCACGGCATCGTGCTCGCCCTGTTGGGTCTCTTCCTGCTGTTCGGAAAGCGCCGGCTCGCGGCGCAGTAGCCGGCGCGGCGGCTAAAATGAAATCTCGCTCATGCTTTGGATGACACGGCTTTCGCTCGCCTGCGCGATGCTGCCTCTGGTGGCGCAGCTCTCCTCTGAATTGAGGAGGGCCCGCGACGCCCAGGACCGCAGCGCGCTCGATGCGCTTGCCGCACGGATGCAGGCGGCAGCCGACGCGCAGCCAGCAAGCGCCGAATTGCAGTATCAGGCCGCGCTGGCGCAAAACGTGCGGGCCGAGGTCGCGCTCGAGTTGAGGGATCGCAACGCCGCGCGCGCCGCGGCCGAGGCCGGCATTAAGGCGGCGGAGCGGGCGGTCGCGAGCAACCCCGGCTCCGCCGAGTATCACCGGATCCTCGGCGCTCTCTGCGCTCAGGTCATCCCGGCCAACGTGCTGGCCGGCCTTCGCTATGGCCGCTGCGCGCTCGACGAAGTGAACAAGTCGACGGAAATGAACCCCAAGTCGGCGCTGGTTTGGTTGAGCCGGGGAGTCGGCAACTATTATCTGCCGGCGCAATTCGGCGGCGGCCCGGAACTCGCCCTCAAGGACATCGACAAGGCGATCCAGATCAACGAAAAGGACGCCGATGCCCACCTGTGGCGCGGCATCGTGCTGAGAAAGCTGAACCGCAACGCGGAGGCCCGCAAGTCATTTGAGCGCTCGCTGGCGCTGAATCCAAACCGGCTCTGGGCGAAGCAGCAACTGGAGAAGACGCCCGCCCAGTGAACGCCTCCAGAATCTGCGTCGCCGCCGCGCTCGCGGCCCTCACGCTGGCGGGATTCTATTTCTTCCCCGGACACACCTGGCTTCAGTCCGACACCCAGATCTACGTCCCCATTCTCCAGCACCTCGAGGATTCGAGCGTGCTGAAGCGCGACATTGTGGCCACGCGTCCGCATGTGCGCTGGACCGTCTATGATGAGGTCGCCGTCATCGGCCGGTCGCTCACAGGCCTCGAGTACAGGGAACTGCTTGAAATCCAGCAGGTGATCTTTCGCTTCGCCGGCATCGGCGGCGCGTATCTGCTGGGCCTGGCGCTGACCGGCGGCGCAATCCCCGCGCTCTTTGTGGCCGCCTGCTTCGGGCTCGGCGCGACCGTGAACGGGCCCGCGGTTCTGACGCTCGAATACGAACCTGTCCCGCGCGGCTTTGCCGTCCTGCTGATCACCTGCGCGCTGGGACTCGCCGCGCATTCGCGATGGTTGCCGGCGGCCGCCGCGGCCGCGATAGCGCTCGTCTATCATCCTCCGACGGCGGCATTGTTCTGGTTTTGCGCCGTTCTGTGGCGGGTGTTCCAGCGCGGCACGCCGGCAGCGGGGCGGCTGTTGGCTCCGTTTCCGGCGGGGGTTGTGTTACTGGCGCTGATCGCCTTTCTCCAGCATGGCGAGCGCGAGGCGCAGGACTTGTTCGGGCGCATCGAGCCCGGACTGGAGTCGCTCCAGAAGATGCGCGGCATGTACAACTGGATTTCCCTGTGGCCGCGCGAGTGGTTCTGGCAGTATCCCCTGCTTTTCTGCGTGGTCGTCGCGGCCTGGCTCCGGTTGCGCCGGGAGATGCCGCTGGCGCTGCGCTGGTTCTCGATCGTGTTCCCGGCTGCCGGGCTGCTGACCATGCCGCTCTCCTACCTGCTGCTGGATGTCGGCAAGTGGTCTCTGTTGCCGCAGCTCCAGCCGGCGCGCAATGTGCTGTTCATTACGTTCTTCGCGGTGATTCTCGGCGCGGCGGCGGCTTGGCGCGCCGGGTCGAAGCGCAAGCTGCCGGAATCGTTCGCCTGGCTGTTTGTGGTGTTTGCGATTCCCGCCAACGGCGTGGTGTTCCCTCTCATCCCCGATGCGTTCACCGCTCCGATTGCGAAAAGGCGTCTGATAATCGTCGTTGCGCTTGCCGCCTGCGGCATGATCGGCGCCTGGCTGGCGGCGCGGAGAAAGGCCGCGGGCGCGGCGCTGGCGGCGGCGTCCATCTGCGGCGCGATCTGGCTCATCCCGTCGTGGGGCGGGATGAAGAACTTCGCTCCGCTGCATTCGCCCGAGCTCGATCAGCTCGCCGCGTGGGCGAGGGCCTCGACGCCGAAGGACGCGGTGTTCCTGTTCGCCGACGCGCATCGCAGACTCGAGCCCGGAGTCTTCCGCGCCCAGGCCCAGCGCGCGCTCTACGTGGACTGGAAGGGCGGGGGGCAGGTGAATCTGTTGAAGATCTTCGCTTTCGAGTGGTGGCGCCGCTGGCGCGCCGTAAACGAAGCGCGCCCGCCGTTGCGCAGGTTGGAAGACTACCGCGATCTCGGCATCGATTACGTCGTGGTCACGCCGGCCAACCGTCCCTCGCGCGCAGCCCCGGTCTTTGCGAACAGTGAGTGGGAGGTCGTCCCAACCTCCTGATCGGGGTTACGCCCGCGACGCGAGAAACGCATCGACCTCGTCGCGGGACGGGATCGAGGCTTGCGCGCCCAGCCTTGTCACCGAGATCGCCGCGGCGGCGTTCGCGAAACGAAGCGCGGCGTCGAGCGGCATATTCTCAGCCAGTCCTACTGCCAGACCCGCGTTGAAGGTATCGCCCGCCGCGGTCGCATCGACGGCATTCACCGTGAAGCCCGGCGCCTCAATCTCTTTCTCGCCGTCGAGCGCGAAGGCGCCTTGTTCGCCGAGCTTCAGAATGACCCTGCTCGGGCCGAGAGCACGGAGCGCGCGGGCGACCTCTCGCGATTCTATGAAGGTCAGCCGCACGGGCGGCCGTCCCAGGAGGATGCATGCTTCGCTCTCGTTCGGAGTGATGACGCCGGCGAGCCCGAGTATTTCGGGGGATAGGATCTGTGCGGGCGCCGGATCGAGGATTGTAATCGCGCCGGCGTCGCGAGCCGCCCGCAGTCCCGCCGCAACCGTTTGGAGCGGAGTTTCGAGCTGGAACAGCGCACAGCGCGCGCCGTCAAACACGCGCCTCGCGGATTCCACGTCGGCCGGAGTCAGCGCGGCGTTGGCGCCCGAGGCGACGACGATCGAGTTCTGCCCGCCTCGCTCCACCCAGATCATCGCGATGCCCGTGGCTTGATTGCGTGTTCCCGAGACGCTCGCCACGTCGACCCCGGCCGCGGCCAGGCTGGCCTTGAGGTGATCGGCGAAGGGATCCTGGCCCACCCGGCCGATCATGCGCACGCGCGCTTGCCGCGCCAGCTTTCCGGCCGCGCAGGCCTGGTTGGCGCCTTTTCCGCCTGGAATCATCTGAAAGTTCGAGCCGAGCGCGGTTTCGCCCGGCGCGGGGAGGCGGCCGACCTGCACCACGAAATCCATGTTGAGGCTGCCGAGGATGACGACGCTGGAATTGCTCATGGGGACATGAGCATTCTATCGGGGCAAGAGCGGGGGATGGCTGGCGCTCAGTGGGAGAGATCGATACCCAGCCCCTTGAGCTCCTCGGCGTAGAAGCGCTTGTGCAGCAGGTCCCACTCTTCGGTCCCTTCCTGAACCTCGCGCTTCATCGTGCGGATCTTGGTGCGCGCCGCCTTGTCGGCCTTGTCTTCGCTCTGCAAGATGTCGGAGACCAGCCGGACGATCTCCAGCCGCACATCATTCACGGGCTTGCGGAAACGGCAGTCGCGCGATTTCTTCAGCGCGGCCACCAGCTTGTGGGAGATCTCGTTGATCTTGTCGCGGCTGAGCTTCATCGGATCGCCCGTGTCGCGGCCCGAGGCGCGCACGATTTTGCGCTCCCTCACCAACTGGTTCTTGATGCGCCGGAACATCTCCGAGTAGCTGATCCCGTTGTTGGACATGTACACGCTGTACTCTTCGAGAATGTTGCGGACCTCGTCGTTCAGGCGGTCCTCAACCGTCAGCTCTTCCAGGATCAGGGAGTTCACCAGTTCGCCGACGGCCGCCGGATTGGCGATCTCAATGATGCTCGTGCCCAGTCGCGCGGCCAGTTGGCGGGAGAGATAGGCGACGAATTCTCTGGCAAGCAACATCGAGCGAGTCTAAGCGATGAACTCCTTTAACAGTTTAGCAGGACGGCGTCCCAGGCGCGGATTGCCGGGAACGCCGCGCTCACCGTTTGTAGCCGATCTTGCGCAGCAGACCGTGGCGCCACTCGATATCGGCGGGACCTTCGACGCCTTTGGGTTTCTCCCCGTCGATGACGCCCAGCACACCGCGGCCCTGCGCGGTTTCGGCGATGACCACTTCCACCGGGTTCGCGCTTGCGCAGAACAGGCCGACCACCTCGGGCACCTCCTTGATGCGCGTGAGCAGGTTGATGGGGTAGCCGTCGCGCAGACAGATGACGAACGTGTGGCCGGCCGAAACGGCCTGGGCGTTGCGGATGGCGAGCTCCTTGAGCGCCTCGTCGTTGCCGTCCGCGCGGATGAGGCATGCGCCCGAGGCCTCGCAAAACGCCAGTCCGAACTTCATCTGCGGAACCGTGTTGACGATGGCCTCGTAGAGGTCCTCCACGGTCTTGATGAAGTGGCTCTGCCCGAAGATGATGTTGCCGTCTTGCGGGATCTCGAGCCGAACCGTTTTCAGTTCCATGGAACTCTTATACTACCTTCGTGAAGCGGGCAATCGGGCAACGCCGGGGCGACATCGAGCGCGACGTGCTCGCGCGCATGGAATCTCTGCCGCACGGCCGCGCGAGCTACAAACAGCTTGTGCGCGAGATGGGCGCAAAGGGGCTGGAGCGCGAGGCCATTGAAGATGCGCTCGCCGCCCTGGCGAAGCGCGGCGCTCTCATCGAGCTGCGCGGCGGGCAGTACGTGTTGCCGTCGCACACGCAGGAGTACGCTGTGGGGCGCGTGAGTCTGCATCGCGACGGCTACGGTTTCGTGATTCCCGACCAGCCGGTGCCGGGGGTGCGCGGCGATGTCTTTCTTCCTCCCGATGCCGCGACCCAGGCGATGCACGGCGATCGCGTGCTGGTGCGCGTCAGCCGGGTCTCGGGCGACGGGCGCGCCGAGGGAGAAGTCGCGCGGATCCTCGAACGGGCGCACCCCACTGTGGTCGGCGAGTTTCGCGCGGGACGCCGCGGGAACTTCGTTGTGCCGCACGACACGCGGATCAAGCACGCGATCGTCATCCCGGCCGGCATGGAGCTGCCGCGCTCCGCTCCCACCGATCGTATTGGGCCGCGGGAGGTGGAGTGGCGCAGTGCCGAGGATCTCGACGGCCTGATCGTGAACGTCCAGATGATCGAGTATCCGGGACGCTGGGAAGACGCCGTGGGACAGGTGATCGAGGTCCTGGGACATCCCGGCGACTTCGGAATCGACGTGGAGATCACGATCCGCAAGCACCATCTGCCGCACCGCTTCCCGGCGGATGTCATCGAGGAAGCGCAGTCGATCCCGGGTGTGATCAGCGCCGAGGAGCTGCGCGGACGCCGCGACTTTCGCGACGAGGAGTGCGTGACGATCGACGGCGAGACCGCGCGCGATTTCGATGATGCGGTGTGGGTGGCGCCGCTTCTCAACGGCAACTTTCTGCTGCACGTGCATATAGCGGATGTCAGCCACTATGTGCGGCCTGGCGCGGCGATCGACCAAGAGGCGCTGGTGCGGGGCACGAGCGTCTATTTCCCGGACCGCGCAGTGCCGATGCTGCCGCTCGAGCTCTCCACCGAGATCTGCTCGCTGAGGCCCAAGGTGGACCGGCTGGCGATGTCGGCGCTGCTTGAAATCGACCGCCGCGGGGACGTCGTGGCGCAGGAGTTCTGCCGCAGCGTGATCCGCAGCGCGGAGCGGATGACGTATACCGACGTGCACCTGATCCTGGAGGGCGATCCGGGGCTGCGAGAGAGATATAGCGCGCACGTCGGGCGATTCGAAGCCATGAAGGAGTTGGCGCTGATCCTCAATCGCCGGCGCCAGAAGCGCGGGTCGATCGATTTCGACTTGCCCGAGCCGATGATCACGTTCGACGAACGCGGCGTCATGACGGGCATCGGGAGGACGCCGCGCAACATCGCGCACCGCATCATTGAGGAGTTCATGCTGGCGGCCAACGAAGCCGTGGCGGCGCATCTCGAGGAGCATCTGGAGGAGTCGATCTACCGCATTCACGAGCCGCCCGATCCGGCGAAGGTGCTCGAGTTCGAGGAGCTCGCGCTGCGATTCGGGCATTCGCTCGGTATCGGTGCGATGCCGGTGAAACGGTTCTCCGTGGTCGATCGCAAGAGCGACGGGCGCAAGGTGCGCAAGGACATTGTGCGCGCGGACGAGCGTTTCCAGGTCACTTCGAAGATGTACCAGAAGCTGGTCGAGCGCCTGGAAGGGCGGCCCGAGGAGCGCATTCTGAGCTACCTCATGCTGAGGTCTCTCAAACAGGCTCGCTACAGCACGAACAACGTGGGCCATTTCGCGCTGGCCGCGCGCACGTATACGCACTTCACGTCTCCGATCCGGCGCTATCCGGACCTGATCGTGCACCGGCTGTTGGGCGGGCTGCTCGACGCGCGTCCTGTACGACCGGCAAACCTCGGCGGGATCGCCGACCAGTGTTCTGAAACGGAGCGGCGGGCGGCTGAAGCCGAGCGCGAGCTGCTCGAGTGGAAGAAGGTGAAGTTCATGAACGACAGGGTGGGCGACGAGTTCCCCGCCCTGGTGATCAGCACGACGAAGTCCGGCTTTTTCGTCGAGCTGGATGAGCTGTTCGTGGAGGGCATTGTGCCCGTGGACACGCTGCCGGGCGAACGGTGGAACTACAACGAGAGCACTCGCCGGATTGTCGCCGAGCGCAGCCGGCGCGAGATCAAGATCGGCGACCGCGTCAAGGTGCGATTGGATCGCGTGGACGGAATGGAGAAGCGGCTGTTGTTTTCGCTGGTGCTTCCGCCGGCAGAGCGGCGGCGGCGATAACGCCGCAGGCCAGCAGGGCTGGGATCGCGGACCATGGCGTGCCCGCGGTGAGAGTCAGCGGAGTCAGGGGCGAAACCGCGATTGCCCAGGCGGTCCGGAGGCGCTTGGAGTCAACGTGGCGGAGCGCGATGGCGAAGGAGAGCAGCAGCAGCAGGCAGTCCTGCATGTATGCGTGGTAGCTGATGGCGAGACTGCCGGCGAGGGCGTACGCGAAGGGACGGCGCCAGTCGGCGTCGCGCCAGGCGATCCAGGCGACCAGCGCCGCGATCAGAAGTCCGCCCGCCCAGAGAAACCAATCGCCGGCCTGCGGCGCCAGCGCCAGGCGCACGGCTTGCAGATTGGGCATGTGATCGAGGCCGGGATGGAGTTCGCTGCTGGAGAGAATCGCGCGGTATTCATCGATCCATTGCGGACCCTGGGCCAGGAAACTCATTGCGACGAGCAGTGCGCCGCCGGTTGCGCCGCCGGACAGCGCGCGCCACTGCCTGCGGCAGAGCAGGATGACGGGAACGAGCAGAAACAGGTGAGCCTTGATCGCGCAGAGAGACCACACGAGGCCGGCGGCGAACGGGCGCCGGCGATCAAGCAGAAGGTAGCCGGCGGATGCAAGCGCCAGCAAAAGCCCGAGGTCCTGGCCTGTCACGAGCGAAACTACGAGCGGCGGATAGAGGACTGCGAAGACCAGGAGCTCAGGCGAGCCGCGGCCGAAGGCAAAGAGAAACCAGTGAAGCGCCAGCAGATTCAGGACGACGAACACCGCGAAGGCGACGCGGTAGGGCAGAAACGCGAGAGGCTTGAGCAGCAGGGCGTAGAACGGCGGCCGCGAGTAGTAAACGGATTCAAGATGCGCCGAGAACGATTCGCGGTGAACGCGCAGCGCGCCTTCCTTTGTGTAAAGCTCGGGCGTCCCGACGAGCCGGCCCCCGGCGTAAAGCTGCGCGAAATCGTTGGCGCCGGCAAGGAAGCGATCGCGAACCAGCCACCCGATAAGCCCGCATAGCAGCAGGCCGGAGGCGACCGACACCTTGAGGGAGAGCCTCTCGTGCGTCAAACGCCTACATCATCTCACGCATGCGGGGTTCCGCGACAGCGAGAACCAGGATGGCGAGCAACAGCAACGGCATCACGGCCGACCACGGCGCGCCGGCGAGAAGCGTCAGCGGCGGAATGGGCGTAATGGCGGCCAGCAGCAGGTTGCGCAGACGCGCGCCGGGTTCATGCCGGAATAAGATGCCGGCGGCTGGAAGCAAGAGCACGAGGTCGTGCGAGTAGGCGTGCCAGGAAGCCAGGAGGCTCGCCGGGAGCGCGAGCGCAAATGCAGTCCTCCAATCCCTCGCGCGATAAGAAATCCAGGCGCTGAGCCCTATGACACTCGCCGCGCCGAGCCAGATGAACCAGCTGCCAGCGCCGGGGGACAGCACGAGACGCAATGACTGAAAGTTCGGCATGCGCTCGAGGCCGGGATGGATCTCGGGATCGCCGAGCAGAGAAGCGTAGCGGGCAATCCAATCCGGTCCCTGCGCCAGGTAACAGCCCGCGAGGATCGCCAGTCCGCCGGTGAGCCCGCCGCAGAGCGCGCGCCACTGGCGGCGGATTGCGAGCGCCAGTGGAACCAGCAGAAACAGGTGCGGCTTGATGGCGCAGAGTGACCAAATGAGTCCGGCGGCGAATGGCCTCTTGCGGTCGAGAAGCAGATAGCCCGCGGCAGCGATGGCGGCAAGCAGACCGAGGTCCTGGCCGTTGATGAGCGCCGCCGTCAGCGGCGGATAGAGCCAGCCGAGAATCGCAAGAAGTGGTTCGCGCGCGGCGAATTCGCGCATGAACCAGGCAAAACCAAGCAGGTTGAGCGAGACGAAAAGCCAGAAGGCGGCTCGAAAAGGCATCTTGCCGAGCGGCTTCAAGGCCCAGGCGTAGATCGGGATTCGCGAGTAGAAGACGCCTTCGGAATAGCGGCCGGTGACTTCCTTGTGAATCGCCAGGGAGGCGTGTTTGTCGTAAAGAGACGGAGAGCCCGCGAGCCGGGCCCCGGCGTAGAGTTGAAGAAAGTCGACGTTGCCTCGGAGAACATAGCCACGCAGAGTCCATGCGGCGAAGGCGAAGTATAGCAGGCCGACGGTGAGCGACAGCCAGTAGACTTTCTTCTCCATGGATGAATCTCGTCTATCCTGACACAGCCTGAAGGCTATGTTACGTGCACAGCCTGAAGGCTATGTTACGTGCACAGCCTGAAGGCGATGGTAGGTGCACAGCCTGAAGGCTGTGCTACTCGAAGGCTTTCCAGCAGGCGCGGCAATAGGTGGGCGACTTCAGGTCGAGCCGCTCGACCGAGTGACTGGAGGCCATGGCGCAGCGCCAGTCAACGCAGTGACGCAGTCCCAGTGTGTGTCCGAGTTCGTGCAGGGCCTCCTTGAGCAGGCGTTCGTCGAGCTTCGCGGGATCGGGCGGAAGGCCGTAGTAGTCCTCGCGCAGCCTGTGAATGGAGACGATGGCGTTCTCGCCGTTCAACTGCGCCTCGCCGAAGACGAAGGTGAGCACCGGCACAAACAGATCGAACTCCGCGACGGCGAGCCGCTTGAGTCCGCGCGGCGCCGGCCGCTGCTGCAACTGCTGAAGGATCGCCGACGAGTGGTACTGGCCGCGGATCTCGGAGAGGGCGTTGCCGGCGCGCAAGACTTCGTTGTTCACGCGACATGAGGCTCTGAGGATTCGCGCGAGAGATGCGGACAGGCGGTCGAGGATCTCGAATGACACCGCGCCCGAGCCATCTGCGGCGGCGACTGACATCAACTCGATCCCCTCGAACACGGCGGTTCTCCGCGGCGCGCCGCGCTCAGCCGGACGCCGGCGCCTTCGTCGAGGGCTCGCGGAGACCGTAGCGTTTGATCTTGTTGTAGAGCGTCGTGCGGTCGATGTCGAGGATGCGAGCGGTGCGAGACAGGTTCCAATTGGTCTCCTGGAGCACGCGGTCGATATGCGCGCGCTCGACGTCCTCGAGCCGCATCCCGCACGAGGGGCGGGCGGCGTTCAACTGGCAAGGGAACGCCTCCGGAGGAAGCTCGGGCTCACGGCTGATGAGCAGGGCGCGCTCGATGGCGTTCTCCAACTCCCGAACATTGCCCGGCCACGCGTAGTTCATCAGGAGATCGAGCGCCCGCGGCGCGAGGCGCGGAACTGTTCTGTTCATCTGGAGCGCGAGTTTCTCGAGGAAGAACGAGGCCAGCAGCGGGATATCCTCCGCGCGGGCCCGCAGCGGGGGAAGGTCGATCGCGAAGACGTTCAGCCGGTAGTAGAGGTCGGGGCGAAACACACCCTGCTCGACCAGCTTCTCGAGACGCTTGTTGGTCGCCGCGACGCAGCGGAAGTCCACCTTGACCGGCGTCGTGTCGCCGACGCGCACAATCTCCTTCTCCTGGAGTACGCGCAGCAGGTCGGTTTGCGTTTTCAGGCTGATGTCGCTGATCTCATCGAGGAAGACCGTGCCGCCGTCGGCGACCTCGAACTTGCCCTTTTTTCGCGCTTGCGCGCCGGTAAAAGAGCCCTTTTCGTGGCCAAAAAGCTCGCTTTCGAGCAACGTTTCGGTCAGCGCGCCGCAGTGAATCACCACCATTGGGTTGTAGCGCCGCGGGCTTAGGGCGTGAAGGGCGCGCGCGACAACCTCCTTGCCCGTGCCGCTCTCCCCGGTGATGAGCACGGTCGCATCTGTCGGGGCGACAGTCTCGACGAGCTCGATGACGTGTTTCATCGCCGGACTCTGGCCGATGAGGCGCGTATCCGGAAACACCTGCTCCAGGTTTTCGCGCAAACGCACGACCTCGCGCTTTGCCGCCCGGTGCGAGATCGCGCGGGCCACCAGGTGCACAAGTTCGTCGGGGTCGAAGGGCTTGGTGATGTAGTCGTAGGCGCCCTTTTTCAGGGCGGTGACAGCGGTTTCGACCGACGCATACCCGGTCATGATGATCACCGGCATCTCCGGGTCGATCTCGCGGAGCTTGGATTGCAGCTCGATCCCATCGACCCCGGGCATCTTGATGTCGACGAGCGCCAGATCGAAGCGGTCGTGGCTCAGAGACTCCAGCGCTGCGCGCGCGCTGTCGGCGATTCTGACCTCGTAGCCTTCGCTTTCGAACCACTTGCCGAGCGAATCGCGGACGACCAGTTCGTCGTCGACAATCAAGAGTTTGCCCTGGTTCATGCTTTCTGGCTCCCAGCGTTTTCGGCCTCCCCGGCCTCGGGCGCCTCGATCGGCAAGTGGATGATGAACTCGGCGCCCTGGCCGGGTGTGGAGTTGAGCGTGATCGTCCCGCCGTGGCGTTCGACGATGCCGCGCGCCACTGCGAGGCCGAGCCCGGTACGATGCCGGTCGTCCTTCGTGCTGAAGAACGGCTCGAAGATCTGTTGGTGCAGTTCAGGCGGAATGCCCGGCCCATTGTCAGCCACCGAGAGCATCACCCCTTCGCCGCCAGGGAGCGCGCGGGTGCTGATTCTGACGACACCCTGCTTGCCGACGGCCTCCGCGGCATTCACAAGCAGGACCACCAGGACCTGCTGCAATTGAGCGGCGTCGCCGTGGATGGTTGGGAGATCTTCAGCAAGGTCCGACTCGAGCTTTATTTCCGCGAGTTGGAGCTTGTGCGCCACCAGCAGGGTCGCCCGTTCGATCACGGCATGGAGATCCATCGGTGCGCGGTCGGGCGGGCTTTGCCGCGCGAAGGCGAGCAGGTTCTGCATCAACTCGCCGCAGCGGCGGCTTTCGCGCTCGATGATCTTGAGGTTGTCGATCATCCGGCTGCGCGCCGGGCCGTTTTCCGGCAACCGCTCCAGGTCTTTGAGCGTCAGGCGGGCGTAAGTGAGCATCCCGAACAGCGGGTTGTTCACTTCATGCGCGACCGTCGCGGCCAATCTGCCGAGCGAGGCCATTTTCTCGCTGGAGAGCATGGTCTTGTGGGCCTTCTCCAGCTCCGCGGTCTTCAGTTTCACACGCCGCTCGAGCTGAAGCGCCGCGTCCCTGAGCTCGTTGTGCGCCTGATGAAGTTCGTCCGCCATCTGGTTGAACGAAGCGGCGAGCAATCCCAGCTCGTCATTGGAGTGGACCGTGAGCCGGTGCTCCAGTTTCCCGCGCGCGAGCATCTCCGTTCCCGTGATCAGCTCCTTCACGGGACGATGCACAAAGACGATCACGAATACGACGCTGATGACGCAGGCGAAGACGGCCGAGAGAGCGATGAAACCGTAGGCCTGAAAGCGGTGTTCCGCAAGCTGGGCGTCGACCGCGTCGAGCGAAAGGTGGGCGTCGATCACGCCGAGGATCCTGCGGGAAGGCTCGTGCGCGTGACAAGCGGCATTGCTGCACTCCGCGCTGTTCTCCACTGGCCGGATCACGGCGAGAGTGCGGTGCCCCTCGCCGGCGGAGAAGATTCGTGCGCGGTCTTTCCGGTTCAGCCTGGTGATCGGTCGCGCCTGGGAGTGGCAGGCGTAACAGGCCTCGGCGCGCTTGTCGATCAGCGTGCCGACTTCGGTGGGATCGGTCGAGTGCTGAACAAGGCCGTCCTGGTTGATGATCCTGACTTTGTTGACGCCGGGCTCGCGCCCCATGTCGCGCATGAGGTTGTACAGCACCTCGCGGTCGTTGGAGAGCATCGCGCGCCAGGCGCTGGCATAGACGAGGTCCGAAACGCGGACCGCGCTGAGTTGCACGAGCGCCTCGAGATGCCGCCGCTCGAGGCGCTCGTGCAGCCAGCCGAAGAGAGCGAAACAAACCAGACTGGCGCCGACCAGATAAACCGCGAGCTTGGCCGCAAGGCCGTGGTAGTGCGGCTTCCTGATCGGGCTCTCAGGCATTCTTCAAATCAATCCCCCCGCGCCGGCGCCGCTCTCGCGATCGAGGCGGCCGGCCTCGATAGCGGCAGAGGTTCAGGCTGCTTTGCGCGGGCCTCCTCCTCTTCGAAGACGGGCAGATGGTGAGCCGCGAACCTGAAGACGGCGAAACCGGCCGCGATGATGGCCAGCGTTACCGCGATTTCCATCCACTTGGGGAAGTAGTTCATCCCGGAAGAGCGCTCAAATGCGGTCACGCTCACGTTGAGGCGGTGAGTGACAAACCCGAGGAGAAACATGACGGCGCAGAAATACAGGGCGTGCGGATCTTGCCGCGTCCGCTCTCTGAAAAGGAGCAGCATGGGAACCGCCATGAGAGTGATTTCGAGCAAGAAGAGCCACTTCTCAAGCCCATCTCCGTTCATCGACCAGAAGGCCCGGTGGTGGTAGAGATCCGTCATGCGAATCGTGAGGTAGACCGCGATAGTGACGGCCAGAAGCCGGGAGATCCGCTGGATCAGCGAGAACTCGAGGTTCCTGCCGAACGCCTTCGCGCTGTGCCAGCTTTCGAAGATCGTCATGGCCAAACCCACGGCGATCGCCGAAACGTAGAACAGCACCGGCAACAGCGGCGAATACCAAAGCGGATGCATCTTGGTCGGCGCGATCAGGTACAGGCTGCCAAGCGAGCTTTGGTGCAGCGTCGAGAGCAACACGCCCGCGATGACCAGCGGAATCATGACGCTCCTCAGGATGCCGCGGGCGCGGTGGAAGCCGAATTTCTCGAGCACGAGCGGCAGGAACTCGAGGAAGAGCACCGTGGTGTAGAGCGTGACGCACCAGCCTACCTCGAACATCACGGAGCGGGGATTCCACATGATCAGCGGATGCCAGATGTTCCAGGGCTTGCCCAGATCGAACATCAGCGCGACTACGACAAGCAGGTAGCCGAGGAACGCCGTGAGGATCGCCGGCCGGACGATCGGCTCGTAGAGCTTCACGTTGAAGATGTGGACGATGGCCGCCAGGGTGAAGCCGCCCGCGGCCAGGCCGACGCCGCACAGGACGTCGAAGCCGATCCACAGACCCCAAGGGAACTTGTCGTTGAGGTTCGTGGAAGCGCCGAGCCCGTAATAGAAACGCACGAAGGTGGCATAGGCGCCCGCGGCCATGAGGATCCAGAAAACGGTGCGCCAAAGGTACTTGCGGAGAATGGCGGTCAAGCGCGTCCCTCCTCTCTGGCCACATCCTCGCGGCGGTGGGTAATCCAATACACTCCGCCCAGCAAGACTCCGCCCACGGTGACGAGGTCGGGGATATGCTGAAGGACATCCCAGGTCAGCGTCGGCAGCGAAGCCCTCAGGACATTGGTCTTGTAGCCAAGCTGGTCGAACGGCGCCGCGCTCAACACAAGCACCGATGTGCCTCCGAATTCCTCGATTCCGTAGATCCTCTGGTAATACTCGTCGGGCTTCTCGCGAAGACGCTTGCGCGCTTCCGCGATGAGCTCATCGCGGTTCCCGGTAATGGTCGCCCCCGTCGGACAGGCTTCCGAACAGCGGGTGACGACCCCGTTCGGTATGCGGTCCGAGCACATGTCGCACTTCCGCACACGCGGGATGCGCGCGGCCCATTCGTACACGGGCACCTCGAAGGGGCACGCGACCAGGCAGTAACGGCAGCCCATGCAGCGGGACTCGTCGTAGATCACCGGACCCGCCGCGGTCTTCCGTAGCGCCGCGACCGGGCAGACAGAGACGCAGGCGGGATCCAGGCAGTGCATGCAGAGCTTGCGCGAGAATCGCTCTCCATGCGTTCGGATTGTGGTCAGTTTGTGCGCCGAAATCGTCTCATCGGCGGCGATCTTTTCGTTGTAAGGGAGCTTCCAGCGCTCGGAGCAGGTCTTCTCGCATTCCCGGCATCCGATGCAGAGCGTGCTGTCATACAGGATGGCTTTGGCCATGCTCGATCTCTCCCGAGTCGGCTTCTACTACTACTTATAGCAGTAAATCGCATCTGCAAGTCGGAAATTTCGACAGTCCTCGGCGTATCCTGCCCGCTCAGCTCAGGAAGACTTCGCGAGCGACCCGCTTCCACTGCTGGAGGTCGACGTTCGCCGTTGCGTTTTCCGACGGCCGGCCGCCGTCCGCGGCGGTCGCGCCAGCAAGCTGCGGCTGCAACGCGAAGAGGTGTTCGGCCGCATCGCGCATCCAGGAAGGCACAAGTTTCGCGGGCAGCAGATTGCGAGCCGGGCCCTCCTCGTCGGGAGCGAACACTCGCAGCAGCCAACCGTTGCCGTAGGGGTCTTTCCGCAGCTTCGAGGGGTCCTGAAGGACCTCAGTGTTGACTTCGGTCACCTCGCCTTCGACGGGCGAAACCATCTCCACCGTCTCGCCCCCGCGGGTGAGGGTGATGATCTTCTGACCCTGGCGGATCCAGTGGCCCGGTTTGGGCAGCTCGATCTTCTCCACCGGACCCGCAAAAACCGCCGCGAACTCGTCCATGCCGACGAGGTTCACGTTTTTGCGCTCACGCAAGAGCCACGTGTGGCCCGGGTGGTACTTGAGTCCCTTCGGGACGTGGAAGCCATACAGGATTTCGTCTTCGGCGGTTGGGGCGGGCGCCTCGGCTCCCGCCATGTGAACCACAGGCACGCGGTGGCGATGCAGCAGCCAGTCCACTGTGATGAACACCGCGAAAGTGATGATGACTAGCAGAACGGTCATGATGATTTGTTTCCTCTCCGGCTGAAACTCAGCCACTTTTGTCATGGCATGCCGGGGGCCACTCCTCCGGAGAAGACAAACCATTGTATTTCAATCACTTACATGAAAAGGCGGCACGCGTGTATGTCGAGAACTTCAACACCCGGCGGCGAGGTCAGTGCGTGTGTGAAGCTGAACACCTGTGTTACGAGTGGCTTCCGGGTGCGTCGAGTTTTGCGACAGGAGATGTCGAGGAAAGCCACGATTAATGTGGGCGGAGGACGAAGTCGACTTCGTACATCTCGTAGACTGTCCTTTTCATCCCCACTCTCTCGTAGGTTTGCTGGGCGCGGGTGTTCCCGTTTTCGACATACAGGCGCAAGCCGCAGACGCCGGGGCCCGCCTTCGCAAGGTTTTCGACGTGGCGATAGAGCGCCCTGAAAACGCCGCGCCCGCGGTACTCGGGGAGCACGTAGACGCTCTGGATCCACCAGAAGTTGCCGTTGCGCCAGTCCGACCACTCGGAGGTGATCATCATCTGGCCGGCGCGGCGGCCGCCGATCTCGGCGATGTAGTAGACGCCGCGGGAAGCATCCTCGAAAAGGGCGTGGACGCCGTCGCGCAGCCGGTCGAGATCGAGCGAAAGATGCTCGGTTTCGAGCGCCATCGAGGCGTTGCCGCGGACAAGGAACTCGGCGTCTTCAGGTGTTGCTTTGCGGATGGTGATGGGAGCGGAATCGGAGGTCATGCCACGCGGCGGAGCATGGTGACACGCCCCACCTCCACCCATTCCACCACAAAGATATTGCCCTCTTTGTCGAAGCAGGCCGAGTGAGGGCAGATGAATTTGCCGGGGATGAACTCGGAGCGCTCCTTCTTGCGCAACTGGCTCCAGGTGTTTGACGGATCGTCGCCGAGGTGGGCCAGCACCTTGTCGCCGGCGTCCATCAGCGTGACGCGGGCTTCGAGGTCGGGGACGAGCAGAAGGCCCTTGCGCTGGTCGAAGTGGCAGGGGAGCTTGACGTCTCCCAGCGCGGCGAAGCCCTGGTGTTTGCCGTCGAGCGAGAAGTACTGGAAGCGGCGGTTCGAGCGGTCGGCAACGAGAAGCCGAGGCTCCTTTCCGCGCAGGTCGATGGTGAGGCCGTGCGGGCAATCGAGCTGTCCAGCCTCTTTGCCCTTGCCGCCGAAGGTGCGAATAAACTCGCCCTTCGAGTTGTACTGGTTGATATAGCTGGAGCCGTATCCGTCGCCGACGTAGAGATCGCCGCCCGGCGCGATGGCGAGGTTCGTTGGGCTGTATCGCTTGGCTGGCTTGCCGTCGCCGCCCATCGGATACTCGGGCGACTCCTTTGGGTAGCCGAGTTCCCACACCGTCTCCCCTTTGAGCGTCATCTTGGCGACGACGGCGCGGCGCGTGTCGCAGAGGTAGAGAAACTCATCGCGCCCTTCTTTGCGGATGTGCAGGCCGTGCGCGCCGCCCTTGAACTCCTTGCCCCAGGAGCGGACGAACTTGCCTTTGCGGTCGAAGACCACCATCGTGTCTTCGCTCTCACTGGTGGCATGCACTGTGTGGTGGATGTAGACGTGGCCTTGAGAGTCCACGCAGACGCCGTGCGTATTGCCGTAGCGGATTGACTTCGGCAGCTCGCCCCAGTCGTGGATGACCTCGTAAGTGTAGGCGCCGCTGCCTGTGACAGGGCGCTTGAGACCGCCCTTGTCGGCCGCGCCGAGGATCGCCGGCGCGGCAAGAGCCGCACCGCGGACAAAGCTTCTGCGTGTGGTGAGCGCCTGCATCCCTTGTGCCTCCAACTCTATTCCTCACAGGGTAGCAGAAGCCTCGGCGCTCGCGAGAACTGATCCGCTTCTGCTCAGATAGATCTGCCCACACCAGAAACAGGCTCTGCCACGTGGCGCGGAGCGAGAGCGTTCGACATCATCCGCGCCGAAGCCGCGCAAGTCTCATGCTTGCCCTCGTTGCCTGCGCCAACTGCATCGTCTGAGGCAAAAGCCACGCGGCGCGGGCGGTCAAATCTCCCCATAGGCCGGGCGTGGCAGGCAGGTGCGGCGGATCGTTCTTGGCGAGCACAGGCGGGTCGTTTCTCGCGAGCGCCGAAGGCAGTAGCCGGGCGGCCGGGCGGAATCGGGCGAAAGAGCGGCAGAAGATGCACTTTTTTCGATTCCGGGTTAAATTGGGAGTAAGGTTTTGGCCGGCCGCCCGTCCAGACAGATAGAAGAAGATGACGAAGTGGCTCCAGGTCGCGCTCACGCTGATGATCGCCATCAGCCTGGCGGCGGCGCCCTGCCGCAACTGCCGCCCGCAGGCGGCCGAGCAGGCGCCCGCGGGACACGACTGCTGCCCCAGGCCGGCGCCGTCGAAGGATTGCGGGACCGGGAAATCGCCTTCGTGCAACTGGCAGCCGGCGGACAAGGCGACGCCGGAATCGAAGGTCGAGTTCGGCGCCTTGCATGTTGTTCAGCCATTGGTCCAGGTTGCCGAAGGGGCGCGTCAGACCGAAATGGAGCCCATCCTCCACATCCCTGAAACGCGCGGCTCCCCCCCTCCGTTGTTTCTGCTCAACGCCACACTCCTGATCTGAAGCCATCACTCCACGCGGTCACTTCGCTTGTCGTGTGTTCTGTGTGAAGAGGTGTTGCCATGTTTCGAGGAATCGTGCTGGCCGGACTTTGCGTGGCCGCGGCTTCCGCGGCGCTCGCGCAGCAGCCGTCCAGACTCAAAGATCTGATCGATGACGCGCTGCGCAGGAACCCCGAGATCCTCGCGGCGCAGAAGAAACTGGAGTCGGCGAGGCAGCGGACGGCCCAGGCCGGGAGCCTGCCCGAGCCGATGCTGTCGCTCGGCTACACGTCGAATGGCGGGCCTCTGCCGGGTCAGGGGCTGGGAACGATGCCGACGTCGAGCATCGGCTTCATGGCCTCGCAGACACTCCCGGCGGCGGGCAAGCGGCGCTTGCGCACGCTGATTGCGCGGGCGGAAGCCGGGGGCGTCGAGCAGGAGTACTGGCTGGCGCAGATCAGTATCCTCGCGCGCGTCAGGCAGGCGTGGCACAAGCTGCACCACGCCTGGGAGCAGCTCGATCTTCTCGATCGAAACCGGACGCTGCTCGAACGAATCTTGCGCGTGACGGAGGCCCGCTACGCGGTCGGCAAGGCGGCGCAGGCCGATGTCCTCAAGGCGCAGACGCAGTTGACGCTGCTCGAAGCGCGCCGCGAGAAGTTCGAGCAGGAGAAGCGCAGCCGCGAGGCGGAACTCAATGCGCTCGCAGTCCGGCCGCTCGATTCCGACATCGTGCGGCCGAAAACAATGGAGGCGCATGAGACGCTGGTGACGCTCGAGCAGTTGTACGCGGCGGCGAAGGCTTCATCGCCGGTGTTGGGGCGGGAAGAAAAGAACATGCAGCGCACCGAGCTCGCGCTGAATCTGGCGCGCAAGGTAGGCTCGCCGGACTACACGATCTCTGCCGGCTACTTCAACATGGGCCGGATGCCGGACATGTACCAGGTGAAGGTTGACTTTCCGCTGCCCTTCTTCACGCGCCAGCGGCAGCGCGCGGCCGTCGGGGAACAGGCGCACAGCGTGGAGATGGCCCGGCGGAGCTACCAGGCCACCGGCAACACGCTGATGTTCCGAGTCAAGGACGACTACCTGCTGAGCGCGGCGGCGTGGCGGCTGATGCGCATCTACTCGACGACGCTGATCCCGCAGGCGTCGCTGACGCTCGAATCGTCGCTGCCCGCCTACGAAGCGGGGCAGATCGACTTCCTCACGCTGTTGAACAACCTGATGGCGGTGCTCGAATACGAGGGCGCCTATCACGAGGAGATGCTCAACTATCACCTCGCGCTGCTGCGGCTGGAAGAAGCGACGGGGCTCGAGCTTGTGCCGGAGGAAAACTAGATGAAACGCGCGTTCCTCGTTGTGCTGATCCTGGCTGCGGGCTTCGCCGGCGGCTACGGTTGGGGGCGGTGGTACGGCCCGAAGACGGAAACCGCGCAGAAACAGGAAGGCGGCCGCAAGGTCCTCTATTGGTACGATCCGATGCATCCTTCCTACCGCAGCGACAAGCCGGGCATCGCGCCGGATTGCGGCATGGATCTCGTGCCGATGTACGAAGGCGGCGCGGCGGAGGCGAAGCCGCAGGCCAGGATCCTCTACTATCGCGATCCGAAGCAGCCCTCCTACACCAGCGACAAGCCGGGACTGAACCCCGAAACCGGGAACGATCTCGAGCCGGTGTACGAAGCGGCGGCGCCCGGCACGGTGACAATTCCCGCGGAAAAACAGCAGTGGATCGGGATTCGGACGGAGCAGGCCGCGGTGACCGGCGGACATTACTCGATGCGCGCGGCGGGCCGGGTGGCCGTCGATGAGACGCGCATCGTGCGGGTGCAGTCGCGCACCGACGGCTGGATCGAAAAGGTGAACGTCGATTTTACGGGGCGACTGGTCTGCCAGGGCGAGACGATGCTGACCATCTACAGCCCCGAGCTCGTCGCGAGCCAGCAGGAGTACCTGCTGGCGAGGAAGGCGCAGAGCGATCTCGAGTCGTCACCCGTTCCCGGCGTGCGCCAATATAACGCCACTTTGTTGAGCGCCGCGCGCTCGCGGCTGGAGCGGCACTGGCTGATGGACGCGAAGGCGGTCGAGCAGTTGGAGAAGAGCGGAACGCCGGTCCGTTCGATGCCGATCGTTGCGCCGGCATCCGGCTTCGTCCTCACGCGGAACGCATTCCCGAATCAGCGCGTGACCCCGGAGACGGAGCTCTATGCGCTGGCCGACCTCTCGCGCGTTTGGATCATTGCCGATGTCTTCGAGGCGGACGCGGCGAAGATGCGGCTGGGCATGATGGGGACAGTGGAACCGGCCTATGCGCCGGGGCAGCGGTTCAGGGCGCGGGTCACCTACATCTACCCGCAGATCGAAGCGCAGACGCGCACATTGAAAGTGCGTCTCGAGGCGGACAATCCCGGCTTTGCGCTCAAGCCCGATCTGTTCGTCCACGTCGACTTCACGGTGGCGGCCCCGCCGCGGCTGAGCGTGCCGGAGGACGCGGTGCTCGACTCCGGCCTGCGGCGGATCGTGTGGGTGGACAAGGGCGAGGGCCACTTCGAGCCGCGCGCCGTCGAGACCGGTGAGGCGTTCGACGGGCGCGTGGAGATCCTGGCCGGATTGCGCGAGGGCGAGCGGATCGTCACCAACGGGGCATTCATGCTCGATAGCGAGAGCAAGATGAAAAACCCAACGTCCGCGCCGTCCGGCGCAACGGCGAAGCCGGCGCCAGCCGCGCCGCCGCCCGCGGAGCACAAACATGATTGACCGCATCATCGAGTTCTCCGCCGAGAACAAGTGGCTCGTGCTGCTGGCGCTCGCGGCGCTGTCGGCGCTGGGCTGGTGGAGCATGCTTCAGGTCCCGCTGGACGCCATCCCCGACCTCAGCGACACGCAGGTGATCGTGTACTCGCGATGGGAGCAGAGCCCGGACATCATCGAAGACCAGGTGACATATCCGATCGTGACCGCGCTGCTGTCGGCGCCGAATGTGCGGACGGTGCGCGGCCTCTCGGACTTCGGGGTCTCATACGTCTACGTGATTTTTGAGGACGGCACCGATATTTATTGGGCGCGCACGCGAACGCTTGAATACCTTTCGGGGGTGCTGCCGCGCCTGCCGCAGGGCGTGAAGACGGAGCTCGGTCCTGACGCGACCGGGCTCGGCTGGGTCTTTCAATATGCGCTGGTGGACGAGAGCGGCGGCCGCAATCTCGCCGAGCTGCGCTCGTTGCAGGACTGGTATCTGCGCTATCAGTTGCAGTCCGTGCCGGGCGTGGCGGAAGTGGCGGCGATCGGCGGCTTCGTCCGGCAGTACCAGGTGAACGTGGATCCAAACCGCCTGCGCGCGTTCAATCTGCCGATCAGCCGCGTGGTCGATGCGGTGAGGCAGGGCAACCAGGATGTCGGCGGGCGCCTGGTGGAGATGGGCGGGGCGGAGTACATGGTGCGCGGCCGCGGCTACGCGAAGTCCGAGGACGACATCGGCAACATCGTTCTCGCCGCGAGCGAAAGCGGCGTGCCGGTTCGCGTAAAGGACGTGGGACGCGTCACGCTCGGCCCCGACGTGCGGCGCGGGGTCGCGGATCTCGATGGCAAAGGGGATGTCGTCGGCGGCATCGTCATCATGAGGCAGGGCGAGAACGCGCTGAAGGTGATTGAGCGCGTGAAGCAGAAGCTGCACCAGATTGAGCCCGGGCTGCCGAAAGGCGTCAAAGTCGTCACGACCTACGACCGCTCGGAGCTGATCCTGCGCGCGATCGACAATCTCCGCGGAACGCTCATCGAGGAGATGGCAGTGGTAGCCCTGATCATCCTGATCTTCCTGTGGCACATCCCGAGCGCGCTCGTGCCCCTCATCACTCTGCCGATGGCGGTTGTGCTCTCTTTCATCCCCATCAAAGCGATGGGCATCTCATCGAACATCATGTCGCTGGGCGGCATCGCGATCGCGATCGGCGCGCTGGTGGACGCGGCCATCGTCGTGGTGGAGCAGACTCACAAGAAACTCGAGGAATGGGAAAAAGGAGGCCGCGCGGGCGATCACCGGCGCGTGGTCGTGCAAGCGGTGAAAGAGGTCGGCGGCGCGAGCTTCTTCAGCTTGCTGGTGATCGCGGTCAGCTTCCTGCCGATTCTCGCGCTGGAAGCCCAGGAAGGGCGCCTGTTCAAGCCTCTGGCCTACACAAAGAACCTGGCCATGGTCATGGCGGCGATTCTCGCCATCACGCTGGATCCCGCGCTGCGCATGATTCTTACCCACACCGGCCAGTTCGGCTTCCGGCCGCGCTGGCTGGCGCGGCTGGCGACCTCCGTACTCATCGGCAAGATCCACAGCGAGGAACGGCATCCGATCAGCCGCGCGCTGATCAGGCTGTACGAGCCGGTGTGCCGCTTTTCGCTGCGCTACAAGTACTCCGTGATCGCGGGGGCGGTGCTCGTCACGGCGCTGACGATCCCGGTGTATCTGAGTCTCGGCAGTGAGTTCATGCCGCCGCTCGACGAGGGCTCGCTGCTCTACATGCCGAGCACGCTGCCGGGGTTGTCGATCGCGGAGGCCTCCCGCCTGCTTCAGGTCCAGGACCGCATCATCGCCAGGTTCCCCGAAGTGGAGCGCGTCTTCGGCAAAGCGGGAAGAGCCGAGACTTCGACGGACCCGGCGCCGCTGTCGATGTTTGAGACGGTGATTGTGCTGAAGCCGAAGGAGCAATGGCGCAAACAGGAGACGTGGTATTCGAAGTGGGCGCCCGGATGGCTGCGGGACATCTTCGTGCACATCACTCCCGATCACATCTCGCAGCGGGAACTCGTCAACGAAATGAACGCGGCGCTACAGATCCCCGGCGTCTCCAACGCCTGGACCATGCCGATCAAGGCGCGCATCGACATGCTCGCCACGGGGATCCGCACGCCGGTCGGCATCAAGGTGAGCGGCGCGGATTATCGCGCGATCGAGCGCGTCGGCCTGGAGATCGAGCGCGTGCTGCCGCAGGTGCGCGGGACGCGCAGCGTGTTCAGCGAACGCACCGGGGGCGGCTACTTTCTCGACTTCGCGTGGAAGCGCGAGCAGCTCGCGCGCTACGGGCTCTCGATCGCCGACGCGCAGATGGCAGTGGCCAACGCGATCGGCGGCGAGAATCTCACCACCACCGTGGAGGGGCGCGAGCGCTACCCGGTGAACGTGCGTTATGCCCGCGATTTCAGGCAGAGCCGCGCGGCGCTGGAAAACGTCCTGGTGCCGGCGATGAGCGGGAAGATGCAGATCCCGCTGAAGCAACTCGCGACAGTCAGCGCGGAATCGGGTCCCGCGATGTACCGCAACGAAGATGGGCTGTTGACGGGCTATGTCTTCGTCGATGTCGACGGCCGCGACATCGGAAGTTATGTCGATGAGGCGCGGCGCGTCGTGCGCGAAAGAGTGGCGCTCCCGGCGGGGTACTCGCTCGATTGGAGCGGCCAGTTCGAGGCGATGGAGCGCGCCTGGGAGCGGTTGAAGGTGATCGTCCCAATCACGCTCTGTCTGATCGTCTTCCTGCTGTACCTGAACACAAAATCGGGCGTCAAGACCTTCATCGTGCTGCTGGCGGTTCCCTTTTCCGCGGTGGGCGCCGTGTGGCTGTTGTGGGCGCTGGGCTACAACCTGAGCATCGGCGTGTGGGTGGGCCTGATCGCGCTGCTCGGCGTGGATGCCGAAACGGGGGTCTTCATGCTGCTGTATCTGGACCTCGCCTATGAGCAGGCGAAGAAAGAGGGCAAGCTGCGGAATCTGGCCGAGCTGCAAGAGGCGATCGTCCACGGCGCGGTGAAGCGGATCAGGCCCAAGTTCATGGCGGTGTCGACGACATTCATCGGCCTGGTGCCGATCCTGTGGTCGATCGGGACGGGCGCTGACGTGATGAAGCGCATCGCCGCGCCGATGGTCGGCGGCATCTTCACGTCGTTCGCGCTCGAACTATTGGTTTATCCGGCAATTTACGAGGTGTGGAAATGGAATTTCGAAGTCAAGCGCCGTATCTCGGCCTGATGCTTCTTGCCGCCTGTGGAGCGGCGTTTGCGCAGGAGCTCGACTATCCCGTGCGCCAGAAGCGCATGTTGAGGGACTGCGCCGGCGTGCTGCGGTTTGAGGATCGCAGCGTGCGATACGAGGCCGCGAAAGCAACGCGGCATTGCCGCGCGCTCGAGTGGGTTTACGCCGACATCCAGCGGTTGGATCTCGCCGGGACGTTCATCGCGATCCGCGGCTACAAGGACCGGCCGATGCTGGCTGGCAAGGACGAGGAGACCCGCTTCTCGCTCGCCGGCGGACCCCACCTGCGGCCGCTCTATGAGCATCTCCGGAGAAAAATGGATCAGCGGCTGGTGGTGCGGTGGAGCGACGACGCTATAGAGCCGTTGTGGAGCGTTCGCGTGAAGCGCCTCGGGAAGGTGCGGGGCACGCAGGGGACGCTGTCGGTTGGCGCCGGCGCGGTGGTTTACCGCGCGTCGGAGCCGGGCGCCGCCCGCACGTGGCGCGATGCCGATATAGAAAACATCTCCAGCGCGGGGCCCTTCCACTTCTCCCTCACCGCGCGGGAAGGCGGTTCGCTGCGCACTTACGAATTCCTGTTGAAAGAGGCCCTGCCGGCCGGCAGATACCAGGATCTCTGGACGCGTTTGAACCGCCCCAGGGGAATGCAACTTCTTACCGAGCGAAAGGAGAACGATCAATGAGAACAGCACTGCTTACCATGGCCGCGGCCGGAGTTTTGATGGCTCAGGGAGCGCCGAAGGTCTTCACCGGAGTGATCACCGACTCGATGTGCGGCCTGGATCACGCGCACATGGGAGCGACCGACAACGCCAAGTGCGTGCGCGACTGCGTGAAGACGGCGAAGTACAAGTACGCGCTGCACGACGGCAAGAACATCTACGTGCTGAGCGACCAGCAGACGCCGGAGAAGTTCGCCGCCCAGAAGGTGAAGATCAGCGGCGTACTCTACGAGAAGACCAGGATTCTCCGCGTGGACAAGATCGAAGCAGCGAAATGAGATGGGCGGGCCAGGCCTTGCGGCCCGGCCCGTTGATTGCGGCAGGTCTTCGAAGAAGTTACTTCTTGGGCAGGATGACGGCGTCGATCACGTGGATCACGCCGTTGTCGCAAACGATGTCGGTCTTCACGACCTTGGCGCCGTCGATCATGACGCCGCCGTTCTTCACCTTCACTTTTGCTGAGCTGCCCTCGACCGTCTTCGCGGAGGAGAGCTTCACGACATCCGACGCCATCACCTTACCGGCAACGACGTGATAGGTGACGACCTTCTTGAGTTGCTCGGGGTTGTTGAGCAGGCTCTCGAGGGTCCCGGCGGGCAGCTTCGCGAACGCCTCATCGGTGGGAGCGAAGACGGTGAAGGGACCTGAGCCCTTCAGGGTTTCCACCAGGCCCGCGGCCTGGACGGCCTTCACGAGAGTGTTGAAGCTGCCGGCGTTGACTGCGGTGTCAACGATGTCGGCGGCCGGGGCGGACAGGGCGCAGAGCGCAAACAGACAGAAAGTTGTGAAAAGACGCTTCATGGGATCTCCTAAGGTTTCCTTGTCCGCGGGTTTCAGTGTTTGCGGACTCGCTTCCCTCGATGAAGCGAGATGGTGCGAAGCTCTAGAGAATTCGCTTCAACTCACTTGCGGCCCATATCCGGCGGGCGCATCTCTGGCGGAACGGGCGACGGTTTTACCGAGGCTGAAGATTCGTCGCGATAATTGCAGACCTCGCGAATCGCACTGCCGTCGCGGCGAGCCATCTCCAGCGTGATTTCGGCGGCTTGCGGCGCGGCAGGGTAGTCAACTCTGGCCGCTCGCAGATCCTCGCGCTTTAGCTCAATGACAATCGCATTTCCGCCGTCGCGCACAACCAAGCGGCCTTTCTCCGACAGGAGAACCGCCTCCGAACGCGGGTTCCATGTGATCCGCAGTTTGCCCTCGGCCGGCTGCGCGTTCAGCGAGGGCAGCTCGAGGGGCTGCTCCGCAAGCACCGGAGGCTGAATCGAATGCGCAAGGCGCCGCCACACAAATCCGACAACAGCCAGCGCGATGATGAATCCCGCGGCGATTGCGGCGAAGATCTTCAACTTGCGGGACGCCGCGCCGGCGGCGCGAGGCTTCGGCGGGATATTCGCCGAGGACATGGCTGCGTGAGAATCGGCGGCGGCCGATGCCGGAACCGGCAGCGGGTCGATGTAGAAAGCGGGAGGCAGGGCGGCGAGCGCATCAGAGGCGGAGTCGCGCCGGTAGACCGACACTTCCGCCTCGCCGAAGCGCTGCGGTGTGATGGCCAGCAGGATCTGTCCGGGCTCTGAAAAGAACTTGCGGTGAATCCCGGCCGCCGGTTCCTCGTCCGTCACGGCACCGCGCCGGCGCGAGACAAACCAGCCGACGATCGTCATCCCCTGCTCGCCGGCCTGCGTGCGCTCCGCGTCGAGCCTGCACGCAAGGGCGGCCTGCTCCCGCGCATCGAGTGCGAAAACCGGCCCCTTGGTGTAGTGGCAACTCAGCGGACTCCAGCGCAGGACGCGAATGAGCCCTTCATTCTTTGTCCCCAGGAGCAGGCCGGCGATTTCGACGCCGCCCCGGCCGGGCCCGTGCAAGGCGAGCACCGTCTCCCTCCGTATCTCTTCCAGCAGCGGTTTCGTAAACTCGATACAGAGACAGGAGTCGGCGGCCACCCATCCGGCGAAGAGCCGGTTCGCTGGAATGTATGCGCCACTGGCGGGCGGCCGGGCCGGATCGTCCATGCTCTCGTACTCGTCCGGCGCCCGAGGGGCGCCACCGGGTATTTTAGCTGGAACTGAATCCGAAGAAGCCGCGGAGAATCAGATGAAGGTGGAGCGCCCGCGTTGAGAAGATTTTTGGCCACCCTTGCCACGGCCACAGGACTGGCCCTCAGCTCTCTGCGTGCGCACAAACTTCGAACATTCCTTACGCTCTTGGGCATCATCATCGGCGTGTGCAGTGTTGTCGTTGTAGGAGCAACGCTGGAGGGCTTCACGAACTACTCGACGCAGACGGTTTCCAAAGTCTTCGGGTCCGACAGCTTTCAGCTCGGCCAGTTGATCGACTTCGGAAGATTGTCCCGGCGAGAGCGCGTGGAGAGGCTGAAGCACAACCGCCGCATCCGCCAGGAAGACTACGTCTACCTGAAGCAGACCACCGGCGACATCATCAACTACTCGCCGTACCGCCAGCGGGCCGAAGACACCAGGTACGGCAACATGACGCTGGAATCGACCGTGGTAATCGGCGCGGCGGCCAAGCTCCCCGAGATCCGCGACATCACTCTCACCGACGGCCGTTTCTTCACCGAGGAGGAAGAACGGCGCGGGATTCGCGTCGCCGTGGCGGGCGACGAAGTCCGGTCGACGTTTTTTGGAGACGCTCCACCCCTGGGACGCACCCTGAAAGTAGCGGGCTTCGATTTCACGATCATCGGCGTGCAGGAGAAGATCGGCAATGCCGGCGGGCAGTCCCAGGACAACGTCCTCTATATTCCCGTGTCCGCGTTCAACCGCCTCTTTGGCCCCGCCAACACGTTGAACGTCTTCGGCAAGGCCCGCCGGGATAGCGGCATCAGCCTGGAGGAGGCTCTCGACCTCAGCCGAGTGGCGTTGCGCACCCGCTTCAAGGCGCGGCCGGGCAGGCCCGACAACTTCGACACGGCGACGCCTGAGAGCGCCATCGAATTCGTGAAGCGCATCGTCTCCGTGGTGGGATCGCTGCTCGTGCCCGTCACCTGCATCTCGCTTGTGGTGGGCGGCATCGTTGTGATGAACATCATGCTCGTGAGCGTGACCGAACGGACGCGGGAGATCGGCGTCAGAAAGTCGCTCGGCGCACGGCGCAGCGACCTGATGCTCCAGTTTCTGCTTGAATCGTCGCTGATGTCGGTCCTCGGTGGCGCGATCGGCCTGGGGCTGGCTTACGCGATGACGCAAATAGCGACCATCGTGTCTGGTGTGCCGATCGTGGTGGATTGGCGCTACGTTGTGCTGGCCGTCGTGGTGTCGGCGACGGTAGGAATCCTTTCGGGCTGGTATCCGGCGGCGCGCGCCGCGAAGCTGGACCCGGTGGAGGCCCTGCGTGCGGAATAATCCGCGGTGGAGACGGATCACCGGCGAGAACCTGGGCATGGGCATCGACGCCGTGTGGAGCCACCGGTTCCGCAGCGCGCTGACGGTGCTGGGCATCGTGATCGGCATTACCACCGTAGTGACCGTGGGAAGCCTGACGACCGGCGTGCGCAAGAGCATCGCGACATTGTTTCTCGAGTTCGGGCCGGACAACATCTTCCTGAACCGCTTCAGCCGCGACCCCAGCTCACCGGGCAGCCCCAAGGAGCTCAAGCGCAAGCCGCTCCGCCCCGAGTATGCGGCGCTCATCAAGCGCACGGTGCGCGCGGTGGACGACTCCTCGGTGCAGTTGTGGATCACGTCGGAGACGAGCGGATTGATTGTGGCGCGCGTACCCGGATTTGAAACCGACCAGGTTCTTCTCACCGGCTTCTCTGCAAACAGTTTCGTCATTCAACCCCGCGAATTGAAGGAAGGCCGCTTCTTCACGCCCGAGGAGGACGAGCGGGGCGCGCGTGTTTGCGTGATCGGGCCACAGGTGGCCCAGGCGCTATTCCCCGACGGCCGCGCCATCGGCCGCATCGTCAACGTGGCCGGAACGGACTACGCGGTGGCGGGGGTGTTCGCTGAAGCGAAAGGCGGCTTTTTCGGCGTGAACAGGCAGGACCAGCAGATCGCCATCCCGCTGCGAACCGCGATGATGCGCTTTCCGACGGAGGACCGCTACATCATCGTCTCCAAGGCGCGGCCGGGGATGCGCGAGGAGGCGTATGAGGAGATCCGCCAGTTGATGCGGCGCATCCGCAAGACGCCGGCCCAGGCCGAGGACGACTTCGGCATCTCGACGCCGGACCAGATCGTGAAGCGGTTCGACGCGATCTTCGGCGTGGCCATCGCCGTCTCCGTCGCACTGGCGAGCCTCGGCCTCCTGGTGGGGGGCATAGGCATCATGAACATCATGCTGGTCTCGGTGACCGAGCGCACAAAAGAGATCGGCGTGAGGAAGGCGATCGGCGCGAAGAAGTCCGATATCGTGATTCAGTTCCTGACTGAAGCGGTGACGCTGTCGGGGCTCGGCGGCGTGATCGGCATCGTTTTCGCGATCCTTGTGACGCTGCTGATTGGAGCGCTCATGCCTTCCCTGCCCTCAACGGTTCCGCTATGGGCCGTCATTTTGGGATTCGGCGTCTCGGTGTCGATTGGCCTCTTCTTCGGGACCTGGCCCGCGGTGAAGGCAGCGGGCCTGGATCCGGTGGAAGCGCTGCGCCACGAATAGTCTCAGTAGCCTTCTTCGCGCAGGCGCTCCAGCGTGAGCCCGCGAGGTCTGAGGTCGAGAGCCGATAGCATCTTCTCGACGTACTTCGCCAGCACGTCGGTTTCGAGGTTGACGCGGTCGCCGGGCTTTTTCTCGCGTAGGTTCGTATTCGCGTAGGTGTGCGGGATGATGGTTACCGAGATGACGCCGCCTTCGACCCGCGCCACCGTGAGGCTGATGCCGTCGATAGCGATCGACCCTTTGAACACCAGGTAGCGGTCCAGTTCGGGGGGCACGCGCACCTGGAGCCACCAGTTGTCGTCCCCGAGAGGATCGAGCGACTCGACCTCGCCGACGCCGTCCACATGGCCTTGTACGATGTGGCCGCCGAGGCGCGAGGACGGCTGGAGCGCCCGCTCGAGGTTGACGAGCGATCCCTGGCGCAACTGCCCGAGGTCCGATCTCGAGAGCGTCTCAGGCGATACGTCGGCGCTGAAGCTGCCGGCGCGCAGATCGACGGCAGTGAGGCAAACGCCGTTCACGCAGATGCTGTCGCCCTTTCCAAGGCCGGACGACACCAGCGGCGCACGAACGCGAATGCGGCTGCCCGCGGCCCGCGATTCCAGCCCCTCAACCGCGCCGACCTCTTCAATGATTCCGGTGAACACCCCTCAGTCCTTCCTCGTCCAGGCCTCGACCGCGAATTCGTCGGGAGCGATGGAATGCAGCTTGAGATTGCCGAACACGATCGCATCCACGCGGCGGCGGCGGCCGAGCCCCCCGGCTACGGGCAGCGACTGGAGGCCGCCCAGAATCTTGGGCGCGTAGTAGAAGAAGATGCGATCGACAACCCCGGCTTCGAGTGCTGCCCAGTTCACCTTACTTCCCGCTTCGATCATCAGCGAAAGGCGCTTGCGCCCGGCCAGCAGCTCCACGACGCGAGCGAGGTCGGTCCGTCCGCCTGGCCCATCCGCCGCGAAGACTTCTACGCCTCGCTGTTCCAGTGCGGCGCGACGAGCCGCCGAGGCGACGGAGGAGCAAACCGCCAGCACGTCGCCGTTGCAGCTTTGGACCATCTTCGAATCGAGCGGAATCCGCAACTGCGAATCGAGAACGATGCGCAGCAGCGGGCGGCTGCGTTCGAGCCCGCTGCGGTCGGTGAGCAGGCAGTCGTCCGCCAGCAGCGTCCCGATACCGGTCAGAATCGCATCGTGCTGGTGGCGGAGCTGCTGCACGTGCGCTCGGGCCTGCGCCGATGTGATCCACCCTGTGTTGTCCTCGGGGGCGGCGATCTTGCCGTCGAGCGTCAGTGCTGATTTCAAGGTGACGAGCGGCCGGCCCGTGCGCATGAAGTGGAAGTACGCAAGGTTGATCTCTTCCGCCTCGGCGGCGAATTCGGGACGCAGCTCAACCTGGACCCCGGCGCGGCGCAGCCTGGCGAACCCTTCGCCCGCAACGAGCGGATTAGGGTCCTCGCCCACGGCGACGACCTTCGCGACTCCTGCCGCGATCAGCGCATCCGCACAAGGTCCGGTCCGGCCCTGATGAGCGCAAGGCTCCAGATTGAGGTACAGCGTCGCGCCGCGCGCCCGCTCACCGGCCTGCTCCAGCGCGAGGGCCTCGGCGTGCTTCACGCCTTCCCACGTGTGAGTGCCGCATCCCACCACCTGGCCGTCATTGACAAGGACCGCGCCGACCGCCGGGTTGGGCGAAGTCCGCCCCACGCCCTGGCGCGCAAGAGCGAGCGCTTCGCGGAGATGGTTGTCGTTCATGGTTCGAAGAGAGAGGCGATGAATCGCTCGGGCTCAAACGGCAGCAAGTCGTCCACCTGCTCGCCGACGCCGACGTAGCGAATCGGCAGGTTCAGCTCGCGCGCAATCGCAATCACCACTCCTCCCTTGGCCGTTCCGTCGAGCTTGGTCAGCACAATCCCGGTGACTCCCGCCGACTCGGTAAACTTGCGCGCCTGCTCGAGCCCGTTCTGTCCGGTCGTCGCGTCCATCACCAGCCAGACTTCATGCGGCGCGCCGGCAACGACCCTGCTTGCGGTGCGGCGCATCTTCTCCAATTCGCTCATCAGGTTCGATTTCGTGTGCAGCCGCCCGGCCGTATCCACCAGCAGCGTATCGATCGCGCGCGCCTTGGCCGCCTGCAATGCATCGAACAGGACCGCGCTGGGATCGGCGCCCGAGCCTTGCCTCACCACCTCGACGCCGGTGCGCTCGCCCCACACGGCAAGCTGCTCGATGGCGGCCGCACGGAAGGTGTCGGCCGCGCAGAGCAGGACGCTGTCGCCCTGCGCCTTCACCTTGGCGGCGATCTTGCCGATCGTGGTCGTCTTGCCCGAGCCGTTCACGCCCACCATCATGATGACCGCCGGCGGTTCGCCGGGCAGGTTCAGGGGACGGTCGCAGGCTTCCAGAACGCCCAAAAGATGCTCGCGGATCAACTGCCGGAGCTCCTGAGGGTCGCCGACCAGGTGGCGGTCCACGCGCTGGCGGATGCTCTCCAGAATTTCCGAGGTTGTCTTGACGCCGATGTCGGCGGTGATCAGCGTGTACTCCAATTCCTCCAGCAGATCGGAGTCGATTTCCTTCTTGCCGAGCAGGACGTCTTCAACCTTGGTCACCAGGCCGGCGCGGGTCTTCTGAATCCCCTGCTTGAGACGGTCGAGAAGGCTGGCAGGCTGGTTGGCAGCGGGCTCCGCCGCGGAGCCGCCGAATAGCGATTTCAACATGTATCACTTCATTTTAGCGGCACATGCGGGAATCAGCTTGGAACATTTTTGTTCCTGACTCGTCTGAACACATTGCATGCGCACACTCCTTCTTTCCATTGCGTTCGCCGGGGCGCTCGTCCTGGCTCAGCCGGCGCCCGAGCAGTTCGATGAACAAGTGAAGGCCTATGTGGCGGCGGGTAAGTTCAACGGCGCCGCCGCCGTCGCGCGAGACGGCAAGATCCTCTTCGCGAAGGGCTACGGCAAAGCGAACTTGGAATGGGACATTCCGAATGCCCCGGACACGAAGTTCCGCCTGGGCTCCATCACCAAGCAGTTCACCGCGATGGCGATTCTCCTGCTGGAGCAACAGGGCAGGCTCAAGGTGGCGGACCCGGTGTCGAAGCATATCCCCGACACGCCCGAAAGCTGGAAGCAGATCACGATTCATCATCTGCTGACGCACACTTCCGGCATCCCGAACTTCACGAGCTTTCCGGACTACTTGAAGACGATGGCCCTCCCGGCGCCGCCGGCGGAGTCCTACAAGCGGTTCCGCGACAAGCCGCTCGACTTCGATCCGGGAACGAAGTTCAGCTACAGCAACTCGGGCTACATTCTGCTGGGCTGGATCGTCGAGCGAGCCGGCGGCATGGCGTACGACGAGTTCATGCGCAAGAACATCTTCGAGCCGCTGGGGATGAGCGACACCGGGTACGACAAGAACGAGACAGTCCTCGCAAAGCGGGCGGCCGGCTATGAGAATCGCGGGAGAGAGCTGCGCAACGCCTCTTATATCGACATGTCGATTCCGCACGGCGCCGGCGCGCTCTATTCCACCGTACTGGATCTCGTGAAGTGGGATGGTGCGCTGCGAGCGGGCAAGATCCTGACGCCCGAGAATTACGTGCGATACTTCGAGCCGGTCAAGGGCAACTATGCCTACGGCTGGATGCACCGCACCGCCCAGGACGTGAAGATGATCGGGCACGGCGGCGGCATCAACGGGTTCTCGACGATGATCCTGCGCGTGCCCGAAGAGAAACTGGTCGCCGTAACGCTGACCAACGTCCTGCCCTCCGATGCGGGCAGGGTGGCGCAGGACCTGGTGATGATCGCGCTGGGCAAGCCCGCCGAGAAGCCCAAGGTGCGCACGGAGGTGAAGGTATCGGAGGAGATCCTCAAGGGCTATGTAGGCGAATATGAGCTCTCACCGAACTTCGTTATGACGGTGACCTTCGAGGACGGCATGCTGCAAACGCAGGCGACCGGCCAGGGCAAGACTCCCATCTTTGCTATGTCCGAGACGACGTTCTTTCCCAAAGTGGTCGATGCCGAGATCACGTTCGACAAGGACGAATCCGGCAAGGTCACCGGGCTGACGCTGTTTCAGAACGGGCGCAAGATGCCGGCGAAGAAGCGCTGAGCCTGACAGCGGCGCTACAATCGAACCAATCTTCCATGTCGATGACGCGCCGCTGCTGGTTTGCCCTGGGCGCCGCCCCGTTCTTGCGCGGCGGATTCCACGCGCAAGATGCGCCCCCCGACGTCCGGAAACGCGGGATGATCGTCCACTCCTCGCGCCCCGAGGATTTCGAGATGCCGCTCGACGGCTTCGGCGATTTCATTACGCCGGCAGACCGGTTCTTTGTCCGCAGCCACCACTACGCCGCGCGCGTGAACCTCTCGACCTGGAAGCTCGAGATCGGTGGTTTGGTCGAGAAGCCTGTCTCGTGGACCTTCGAGCAGATCGAGCGCATGCCGAAGCGCGAGATCACCGCCGTCATCGAGTGCGCGGGGAACGGCCGCGGCCTCTACGAACCCCCGGTCCCGGGGCTTCAGTGGAAGTTCGGCGCGGTGGGAAACGGCCGCTGGGCGGGCGTGCGGCTGGCTGATCTGCTGAAGTCCGCCGGCGTGCGCGCAGGGGCGAAGGAACTGCTCATGGACGGCGCCGATCAGCCCATCGGCGCGATGCCGAAGTTCCAGCGGACCATTCCCCTCGAGAAGGCGCTCGATCCCGACACGCTGCTGGCTTACGAACTCAACGGCCGGACGCTGCCCGTCCTGCACGGCTTCCCGCTCCGCCTCGTCGCCCCCGGCTGGGCCGGCGACTGTTGGATGAAGTGGGTCACGCGCCTCACGCTCATCGACAGGGAGTTCGAGGGCTTTTTCATGAAGACCGCTTACCGGCACCCGGGCCGGCCGGTCCGGCCGGGGAGCGCGGTCGATCCGGCTGAGATGAAGCCGGTGACGTCGCTGCGCGTGAAGAGCGTGATCGGCAGCCCGGCGCCGCCTTACTCGGTGCAACCGGGCCCGCTGAAGATCAGCGGCGCGGCGTGGTCGGGCGGCTCTCCCATCGCCAAGGTGGAGGTCTCGCTGGACGGCGGCCGGCGCTGGTCGCCCGCGCGGCTGGGACAGGACGGCGGGCGTTACTCGTGGCGGCTGTGGGAACACACTGTACCCTCGATCGCGCCCGGCTACTACAGCGTGATGGCGCGCGCGGCGGACGCCTCCGGCGACACGCAGCCGTTTTCTCAAGAATGGAATCCCTCCGGCTATCAATGGAATGTCGTGCACGCGGCGGGAGTTCAGGTTGGCGGGGCCGCGCCCTCTCAGACATCTGCGTCGCGCACGGAGGAGTTCCCCGCTCTCGTGAAGAACCGCTGCATCGGCTGTCACGAAGCCGATATCATGACCGGACAGCGGCTGACGCGAGTGCAATGGGAGCGCGAGGTCGACAAGATGGTCCGCTGGGGCGCGACCGTCGAGCCGGCGGAGAAGCAGGAGATCGTCGGCTGGTTCGCGGAGCGGTTCGGCGTCAATCGCCGATGATCTTCACTAGCACGCGCTTGCGGCGGCGGCCGTCGAACTCTCCATAGAAAATCTGTTCCCAGGGGCCGAAGTCCAGGCGCCCGTTGGTAATGGCGACCACGACCTCGCGGCCCATGATCTGGCGCTTCATGTGCGCGTCGGCGTTGTCTTCGCCCGTCCGATTGTGGTGGTAGGCGCGGACGGGCTCGTGAGGCGCAAGCTTCTCCAGCCAGACTTCGTAATCATGGTGCAGCCCGCTCTCGTCGTCGTTGATGAACACCGAAGCGGTGATGTGCATGGCATTGACGAGACACAGTCCTTCCTGGACGCCGCTGGCGCGGAGACACTCCTCCACCTGGGGAGTGATGTTGATGAACCCGCGCCTGGACGGGACTTCAAACCACAGCTCTTTGCGATGACTCTTCATGGCTATGGCTATTCTCTCCGATTGGCGTCAGGTGATCAGCGGCCCGGCCGCGCTGCCTTCCGCCACAACCACGGCGGCGCCGGGCTCGCCTCCGCCCAGAGACCCAGCCGTTCCTGGCGCGCCTTTTCTTCGAGCAATCGCAGCCGGGTATCGCGCGGCGCGTATTCGCGGAACCACCAGGCCAGACCCATGCGCACCAGGGCTTCGTTGAGCGATTGGCCGTCCGGCAAAAGCACGTTGGCGACTACGCGGCCATAGCGGTCGGTCGAACGCGGCAGCACCTGGACTGTCTTGCCGGCCGCAAGCGCGCCTGCCGCCTGCCGGGCCCGTTCTCCGAAAGGCTGGCCCTGCTCCGGGCAATCGATGCCGTGCAGGCGCACTCTGACGGCCTCCCGGCCCCACAGCACTTCCAGCGTGTCGCCATCCTTGATCGCGACGACTTTCCCGCTCCAGGCTTCCGGCGGAGCGGCGTGCGCCCACAGGGCCGCCCACAGCAGAATCAGCATTCCGCCTCATTATATGGAGGCGGACGGGGCTACTTGGTGTAGTTGATCACGACGGTCGAAGTGAACCGCACCGGCTGGCCGTCTTTGAGCAGCGGATTGAACTTCCACTGCTTCACCGCACCCAGAGAGGCCATTGTGAACAGCGCATTGCCTTTGAGAACCTTCGCCTCTTCGACATCACCCGCTGCGCTGACCACGATCTGAACCTCTTGCGCGCCCTGCACATTGAGCTGCCTCGCAGCCGCCGGATACTCGGGCGCCACCTTCTTCGCCAGCCGGGCCATCGCGCTGGCCGTCGGTATCGACTCTGGCTCCTGGGCCGTGCAGTAGAGCGCCATCAACGCGGACGCCAGAAGCGGGAACCCCACTCTCTTCCAAACAAGCGCGTTCATTGCGGATTTCATCTCCCGTGAGTGCGTAGTGCCGATGTCCCGCGCTCGGGGAGCGCGCTCCGGCGGCCGCGGGACTCTCCTCACTTATCGGCAGGCGGAGGCGCTGGATGAGGATTCCGTTCGTTCATCTCGGCGGCCGGATTGCGATGTCCTTGAACTGAATGCGGAGTTCGTCCCTGGAGTGCAACTGGAGAGCGATGTGGCCTTCCCGCCCGACGCGGTGTGAGCGGTGGGCTGCATCGTCGAGAACGCCGGCCCCGTCGAAGTCCGCAATCTGGACGCCATTGACTACCGTCCTGATCCTCAAACCGCGGCAGACAACTTCAAGCTGGTTCCAACCGTCGCCCTCGTCCGAGTAGCGCCAGAGCCACTTCTTCGGGCCGTTCTCCT
Source organism: uncultured Solibacteraceae bacterium (assembly GCA_964472745.1). Classification (GTDB taxonomy): domain Bacteria; phylum Acidobacteriota; class Terriglobia; order Bryobacterales; family Bryobacteraceae; genus CAYYNC01. The sequence continues at coordinate 31,104 of CAYYNC010000027.1, read as the reverse complement.
CGCCGATTTCCCAGCTCTTGAGCGAGGGAAAGATCCAGCGGCGTGTCTCGCGGGTCTCGTCGTAGATGAGCCCCGTCCTCCACGGCGCGGGCGGATGGATGTCCACTTGCGGGCCATGCATCCAGGACAACTGCTCGTCGTAGCGGCTGCGCACCTGGACGCCCGTGTTGCCGGTGGAATCCCGGAAGCCCCGGACCTTGAGCTTCAACTCGAAGTCGCCGAATTCCCCGTCGCTGACAAGCCAGACGTAGTCGTGCTCCTTGTCACCGCGCGAGTCGCAGGTGATCGCGCCGCCCTCGACGCGCCAGAAGCCCTTCGCGCGATCTTCCGTCCTGGCCGCCACGTGCCAGCCTTTGAGAGTTACACCATCAAAGAGCGACCGCCAGCCGCCCTCCTGCGCCAGGCCGCTCAAGGCCAGGGCGACCGTCGCCAAACCGCCGGCGAGAACCTGCCGCATCGTGCCGCTCCTTCGCCGGCATCATATCGGATTCCGCTCTCCGATTGACCCGGCGAAGGCGCTATTGCGTGATCGTCATCTCGGAACTGCTGCGAAACGTGCTCGGCCCGATGGGCAGAAAGGTCAGGATCGGCTTGAAATTGTAGCTCACGGTCACCTTGACGACGCTGCCCGGTTGAGCGTTCGGCGTCCACGAGGTGTTGACGGCCAGCGCGCTCTTGTCGAGCGCAATGGTGCGGTTCGTCACGTAGTTCTTCACGTCGGAAGAGCTTACCGGGTGGCCGCTGCGCTCGCCGCGGACGGAGGCGTACCGGCTTCCCGTACTGGCCGCCCACGAAACAAAGTTGTAGGCGAAGACCATCCGTCCGATCTCGATCACTCCAAGGACGATGCTGACAAACAGCAGCAGAACGAGCGCCGACTCCACAAGCGTGCTTCCGCGCCGGCGCCTGTTTCTAGCGGTTGCCGGTGACCTCATGGCCTCTCCTAGCGCACGCGCATCATCGCGCGGGTTGTGAGCGTGACGTTCTTGGGGATGCCCGGGTAGGTCACCACCGAATTGAACGGCGCCGACGCCGTCACGCGGACATAGACGGTCTTGAACCCGCTGGGGCAAGTTCCGCTGGTGCAGGAGATGGTTGAGCCTTCCGGACAGCGGCACTCCTGAGCGGCGGTGGCCGTTAATCCGGCGATGTTCGTCCCGTCCTTCAGCGCCGCCTGGCGCATCCCGTCGAGGTCGTAGGAACGCGTGCGGCTGATCGAGCCGTACTGCGCGCCGGCGCGCGCGGCGCTGGCCACTCGCAGGCTCGAATAGAAGACGCGCGCGAAATCGATCGTGCCGAACAGGATCAGGAGCAGAACCGGAAAGGCAAGGGCCAGCTCGACCATCGAACTCCCGCCCTGCCTCGCGGCTCGTTTCCGGATGGGGGATGACCGTAGATGTGGCATGATCATTCTCCGAGAATGGCTCCGTCGCGGATCGGGCTCCCATTGGACAGGCTCGAATAGTCGTTCTTAAAGGTGCTGTTGCCGACGAACTCGAGTTTCCGCCCTACCACGATTGTGTACTTGGCGGCCCCGTCCGCCCCGCCGGCGTACTTGAGATCGGTCGTGGGGAAGTAGAGCGCGCCTTCGTACTTGGCGTTGGCGTTTCCAGTCAGGTCGTTCGGCTTGTCCGAGATGATGTTGCGGTCCTGGTAGAAGAGAATCCCCTCATACGGCCCCGAGGTCGGAGCGGAGAGATCGATCAGACTTCCTCCGGAGAGTGTGATGGGCTCGTACTTATGCGTGGCATCCCCCGTGTTATAGAACGTCACCCCGGAGCCCACCATGCTTCCCTGTCCGGTCATCGTCATCCCGCCGCCATTCAGAATGTACAAGCCCGGCTGGAACTGCACCTTGGTCTGCGCCACCACCGTGATGCCGCCGCAATAGACCCCGGGCGAAAGCACAACCGTGTTGTGGTTGTCGTTGGCCTTGAGGTTGTTGTAGTCGCAGCCTCCGAACACGGGCGGCGTGAGGTATTCCAGCGGGTCTGTCACCGTCCCGACGCCGGTCACGGGAGTCGGCGTAGGAGGGCAACCGGAGTTATTCACGTAGTCTCCGACGACCTCGATATAGGTCGCTGAGACGCAGGCAGTGCCGCTGGTGGTCATTGCGCCGAGGTTGTTGGAATTGACCGTAATGCCGCAACTGGTGGTCACATTGGTGGAGCCGACGGCGCGCAGCGCGTCCGGCGATGAGGGGTCAAGCGCAAAGACGCACGATCCGCTGTTGCCCGGACGCGCCACCGCCCGCGCCCGGACGGTGCTTGAGCCGAAGCCCAGAACGCCCAGGAAGAAGGTCGGAACTCGCTGCTCGATGATCGCCTCGACGGCTTGCGGGTAGCCGGTGTAGAAGCCGCTGGACGGCGGGTTGTTCACGGTGACCTTCACGCCGGCGTGATCGTGCTGAAACCCGTTGATCCACGCGTCGAGCCGGGCCGCGGGAACAATGTTCGTCATGCGGTTGCCCATCGCTTCGAGCGCGCCCGCGCGGGCCGCGCTGTCCGCGGCGGTCTGGGCGCGCTCCTTCACCCAGTACATGTAGCCCGCGTCGATCGACAGGCCGACAAAGCCAAACAGACCCAGCGCAAGCATGGCCGTTGAAAGGAGAACGAACCCGCGGCGCCCGCGCGGGCTTCCCCTTCGGAGATTCCAAATGGCATTGGACATGGCGTTCCCTCCTGTGGGTGTTCGCTCTCATATCGGCCGGGCCCGCCGGTTTCTTTAGGGGGCAGCCTCCAAGTTCTTGCAGCAGCCGAATCGGCCTTCCTCGCCCGTTTGAAGAGTCGATCCTCCGCTTGACAGAGTCTCTCTGCATGCCCGCCATGAAAAGCTCCCCCGCCCGGCGCCGCATCGATCTCCCCCGGCGCGATCTGTTCGCGCTGGCCCCCTCCCCGCCGGCCTCTCGGCGGCTCAGACCGCACCCACGCTCTCGGGCAAGCCGCTGGAGTCCGCCGGGACTACTGGCTCACCGCGCAAGGCCCCCGGCGAGACGCCGGTCGGCGGCGCGGCCTGGGACGAAACGCCCGATAAGACTTCAACGATCTTCTGGTGATCCCCGGCCGGAACTCTCGCCTGGATGAAATGGCTGGCGGCGGACATGCTGCTCGAGGGCTCGCCCCCCGCCGTCTTTCAACTCCTCCTGAAAGAGTCCGGCGCGAAGAGCAGCGCGTTCCGTTTCAGCTTCGGCGCATTGAATCAATGCTTTTTCAGGATGCGCATGCCGGCGGGCCTCGTGGACCAGAACCGCTGGATAGCCGATCGCGAGTGTGCCTTTCTGAAGCCCATCGCCGGGGGCGACCGCGGCGACTGCGGGGTCAACAGCAACAGACCCCCAAGCAGGAGCGGCCCGGCGACTTCGCCCGCTGGGGCGGCTGGAGACAGAAAATGCTCGGCGAGGGAACGGGCTACTTCAGAACCGCCAAGGAGAGCGGCCGCTGGTGGCTGGCCGATCCGGACGCCTTTGCCTTCTGGGCTTCGGGGCTCGATTGCGTGCGCCTGGATTGCGAGGCCCGCTGCGGCGGCCTCGAATCGGCGCTGTATTGGCTCCCTGCCGCGACGGCGGAGTTCGCCGGGATCTTCCGCACCAGCGAGCGAACGCGGCTTTCGGGCAAGTTCATCAACCATCTGGCCGCGAACCTCATTCGTTCCTTCGGCCCGCACGGCTGGCGCGGCAGGTGGGCCACGATCGCCCTGGAGGAGCTGAAGCGCCTGCGTTTCAACCCTGTTGGGAATTGCTCGGACCGGGAGCACGCGTCCAAGGCGCATTTCCCGTACGTCCGGCCGATGAGCTCCCGCGGCAGCCGCACCTCAATGATCTACCGCGACTTCCTGGATGTCTTCGCGCCGGGTTTCCAACAGGATGCCGCCGGCTACGCATCGCCTCTCCGGTCCACGGCCGGGGATCCGGCCTTCATTGGTTTGTTCCTCATGAACGAGCCCACCACGGGCTTCTCCGTGGAGCTCCCCGCCGCCGAACTGCTCTTCACCGCCGATTCCTGCGCCACACGCGACGAGCCCGCCCCCTGGCTCAGGGCAAAGTACGACGGCGACCGCAAACTGGCCTCAGTCTGGAACATGCCGGTCGGCTTCGAGAGAGACGCGCGGGGGCGTTTCAGCGGAATCCTCCACCCTGAGGCTCTCAACGCCCTCTGCGAATTCAGTCGGCTCAGGGTCGAGCGCTACTTCAAACTCCTCTGCGGCGCCACCCGCAAAGCGGATCCCAACCACCTGAACCCTGGCATGCGCCGGGCGGACATTCCTCTCGCAGCGGGCGGTGGCGGGGATGAAGTTCCTCAACGTATTCAGCCTGAATTGCACAGGGGAAAGCTACCCTTCGATCCAGCCCGCAATATCCACGAGATGCTGGAGATGCCCGTCCTGGCGGGGGCGTGGCGCTGCGGCGCGCCGGATGCGGGGCCACCTGCGCCGGGGAATCGGCCGTCCGCCCAATCAGGAGGCCGAGCTCGCGAAGGCCTACCGGGTGTACCTGGAGGGCGTGGGGGCGAATCCCTGGTGTGTAAGGGCGCACTGGTTCACGCCGTACGATCAGTCGGCGCCCGGCCGGTTCGATGGCGAGAACTACAAGATCGGCTTCCTCGACATCTGCAACAGGCCGTATGAGGAAATGGGACTTGCGGCGCTTGCAACCCACCCGCGGATATGTGGCCTGGCCGCCGGAGACATCACGCCGTTTGAGGCGCAACCCGAGCATCTGCCTCGCGTTTTCCTCTCAACCTGTCCCTTCGCGTGGGGCCGCGCTCGGACGCGGCCCAAGTCTCAGCGGTAGGTCTTCAGAATCTGCGCCACGTCGTTCGGGCGGACGACGAGGTCAAACCGCCCGGTCTTGACGTAAACGAATACCGTCAGGACCAGGTATCCCCCCATGATCGCCGCCAGCCCTGATTTGACGGCCACCGATAGCAGCGTTGCGAACCGGCTGCGTCCTTCGTCCTCAACCGGCTCGAAAACAGGTTCGTACTTCCATCCCGGCACAGTGGTTAGTCCTCCGAAACAATTAAAAGTGCGATGCTACACTGCCGGTAGTTGTATTCTACGGTTTTCCGCGCCCGAATCCAAGCATTCCGAAGTACTAGTAGTGATACCGCGTGAGCGAGCGACTAATCCGCAAGCCACTGATTTGCAAGCGGCTCCGCGAAATGGGATCTCTGTGACTATCCACAGAGTTTTACCTGTCTGACGTCGCTCCCGCTATCGGGCGCGGACCGTGGTGATGTTTGAGTGCGCCGGCTCCTTGGTCACGCTGTCCAATGTGATATACGCCTTCGCTCTGTATTCTCAACTTCCGGAGCCTGAGGCGTCTGTGGTGGTCACGGTTCCGGTTCCAGTTTTGGCGGCAAGTCTCCTTGAATAGTTCCTCGAAGTAGAGCCCTTCGGCCGCCGGTCCAATCTGAAACCGGTCTCGTTGGTCGCGTTGTCGATGAAGGTCGGAGTTACCGTGCCGCTCTTCGACGCGGACGCCTTCAGCTTCGTGGGCGCCGCCTGAATTGCCGGGTCATAGATGTTGATGGTGATGGTGTCTGTGCCGGTCAGGTTGCCTGTATCCTGTGCCGTGGCGGCGACGTTATGATTCCCGAGTTCCGTACAGAGATGGGTTCTCGTGAACGTCGTGGCCGGTCTCCCGCCGTTCATGGCGGACCTGTTGTCGGTCCAAGTGATCAAGAACACGGGGCCGTCCTCCGGATCGCTGGCGCTGGCGGTGAAGGTCAACGCGAGTCCGCATGCATAACTGCCTGCCGCCGGCGACGAGCTCGGCGCGGTCGGGGGCTGGTTGAAGGTTGAGCCTGTGGCCGCCCGGACCGACGTGCGCGGGACTCCGCCGCACGTCTGCGTCGTAGTCCTTGGCGCCGCCGTCGATTCGATCACCGGGATCGTGCCCGCGATGTTGCTGCGGTACGCCGGCGCCGCTGACCAGATCAGGGCAACCGTGCCCGCCGTGTGCGGGCGCGCCATCGAGGTCCCGCTGTAATACGCATAGCGGTTGGGTGGGACCGAAGACCGCACGCTGCCCCCCCGGTGCGCTGACGCCAGGCTTGGCGATGCCGCCGAACGCGGAGGACCCCCGGGAGGAGCTGCGGGCGATGTTGTCGAGGGAATCGGTGGGGCCGGAGGCGAAAGAGGACGGCTGATCGCCCTGGGGAACCGGCCGCACTGCGCAAGGAACCGCTGTTGCGGATCGAAAAGGCCGCGCACACCTGTCTGGCTGCGATCCGCGGCCGCCTTCAGCGCCTCGGCAACAAACCGTCAGCGCCCGGCCTCGCCCCGAATGTAGGACGCGGCTTTCACATTGGGCTTGCCCTCGAATACGACGAAGAATGGCGCAACTGCATCTCCGGATGAAGTCAGACGTTCAAGGAGCGTTTTTTCGATTTTCACCTCCGGGCCGGGCGCGCCGGCCAGGATCCCCGCAAGACGTGCGGGGAGCGATGAATACAGGTGGATATGTAGTGCGCATCGCAGGGATGGTAGCGCTATTGCCCCAATTCTGGCGGATATCAACGCACGATTGCGGGCCCGATTCGGCGCGGCTACGATGGCCGCGGTTCGATCTGGTACCATCGCCTCTTATGTCCACGCCGGCGAACCGCGCCCGCGCCGAAATGACGGTGAAAGCCGTCGTCCTCGGCCTCTTCCTCGCGTTCGTTTTCGGCGCGGCCAACGCCTACCTCGGCATGCGCGCCGGCCAGACAGTGGCAGCCACGATCCCCGCGGCGGTAATCGCGATGGCTCTGTTCCGGCTGCCCGCCTTCCGCGGCAACCTCCTGGAACAGAACATCGCCCGCACCGCGGCCTCCGTCGGCGAGGCGCTTGTGGCCGGCGCGATCTTCACGCTGCCCGCTTTCGTGCTTGTCGAGATCGACGGCCGCCGGCTCTGGACAGGACTGCGCGAGCATTACTGGGAGGCCACGGCGATCCTGCTGGCCGGCGGTCTGATCGGTGTGTTCTTCATCATCATCCTGCGCCGGCCGCTGTGCGTCGAATCCGACTTGCCGTTCCCGGAAAGCGTCGCCAGCGTGGAGATCGTCAAAGCGGGCGCCGACTCCGGCGGCGCTCCCCGCACCATCTTCAGCGCGATGGGATTCGGCGCGCTGCTTCAAATTCTGAAAAGCGACAAAGGACTCGCGATTTTCCGGGAGTATTCAGAGGGATTTATCTCTTTTCCAAAGGCCGTGGTGCAGCATTTCGGATTGCGCAAGGAGCCGCTGGGACAAGTGGCCCACCTCGGCGGCATCCCCTGGTCCACGCCCAGCCTCTCGCCCGCGTTAATCGGCATCGGCTACATCATCGGGCCGCGACTGGCCTTCATCAACGTCTCCGGCGGCATCCTGGCATGGTGGGTTCTCATCCCCTTGCTGCTCTTCTTCGACCCCGATCTCCCTGCGCGGATCGGCGCGGGATCCGCCGTGCCCGCCAATGTCGCGGCCAACAGTCTCTGGTACAACGTCGTGCGGCCGATCGCGGTCGGCACAATGCTGGTCGGCGCGGGCAATACGCTCTTCTCGCTGCGTGCCTCCATCGCCCGCTCCATCGGTGGAGCGTGCCGGGCGTCGGCCGCCGCAGCGCACGAATCAAGCCGCCAGGATCGTACCGACCGCGACATCCCGCTGCGTATTGTCGCGCTCGGCACGCTGGTCCTCGCCTGCCTGATCGCCGTCATCTACCGCCACTTCACGGGCGATTGGACCTCCGCTCTCACCGGCGCCGTGGTGATGACGCTCACCGGCTTCCTGCTGTCCGCCGTCGGCGGGTATCTCGTCGGGCTCGTCGGTTCGTCCAACCAGCCGCTCTCCGGACTCACCCTCTCCGCGCTCATCCTCGCCGCGCTCATGATGCTGGCCGTCGGAGCGAAAGGCGCGAAAGGAACCGCGGCCGTGCTGGGCGTGGCGTCCGTCGTCGCCTGCGCCTGCTCGGTCTCCGGCTCTCTGATCCAGGACCTCAAAGCCGGGCATCTTCTGGGCGGTACTCCGTGGAAAATGCAGTTGGTCGAGATCGTCTCCGTCGTGCTTCTTGCTTTCTTTCTGGTTGCGCCGATCATCGCCCTGCACGAAGCCAACCTCGATACCGGCGGAATCGGCGGGCGCGCACTCCCGGCGCCGCAAGCAGGACTGATGGCCCAACTCGCCAAGGGCATCGTCGGCGGCCAAATGGCATGGGGGCTCCTCGTCATCGGCGCGGCCTTCGGCATCGCGCTCATCCTCTGCGGCGCGCGCGCCCCCATGCTGGTCGCCGTGGGCATGTACCTACCGTTCGACACCTCCTCGGCCATCTTCGCCGGCGGCGTGATGAAGTGGCTCGCCGATCGCCTCATCGCATCAAGGACCGACACCGCTCGCGTCAAAGCCGAGGAGAAAGGGACTCTCCTGGCTTCGGGACTGATCGCCGGAGAAGCCATCGCCGGAATTCTTCTCGCCGTGTTCTTCCTCACCGGCGTGCCCTCAATCACTCAATCCCTCACCGGCCTCCCCGAACTCCCCTTCTATGAAGACTTCGGCGGCTGGCTCTCACTGCTCGGCTTCGCCGCCCTGGCCTGGATTCTGGTCAGGATCCCCGTCCGGCTGAAATAGCGCAGCCTCCCTGCGGGCCATATACTCTACTGTTCCTATAGACAATAGGATGTTATAATCGAGCCATCCCTTCCTGACGGGAGGCCCACCCCATGAAGCAGAGCAACTCGCTGTGGAAACAGCACCTCGGAGACGCCATTCCGGAGAGTCTTGGGGCTGAAATCGACGTTTTTGAGAACGAAATCCTCCTCCGCAAGCAAGGCAAGATCGACGAGAAGGTCTTCGCCGAGACCCGCCTCAGGCGGGGCGCCTACGGTCAGCGCTACGACAACGGCCACCGCCATGACGGCATCGCGTCACGTCAGCTCCCCTACCCCAGCGCGGAACTCACCAAGGGCCCCAACACCCTCTGGGACGCGCCTGGCATGCAGCGCATCAAAATCCCCTTCGGCGGCTTGAACGCCCGCCAGCTCGAAGTTCTCGCGGAAGTCGCCGAAGAGTACTCGGACGGCATCGCCCACGTTACCACGCGCCAGGACTTCCAGCTTCACTTCGTCCACATTGAGGACACGCCGGCGATCATGCGGCGCCTGGCCGCCGTGGGCGTCACAACGCGCGAAGCCTGCGGCAACACTGTGCGCAATGTCACCGCCTGCCCCCTGGCCGGGGTCTGCCGCGATGAGGCCTTCGACGTCACCCCTTACGCGAAAGCCTGCGCCTATTTTCTGCTTGGCCATCCCGATACGCAGGACTTCGGGCGCAAGTTCAAGGTCGCTTTCTCTGGTTGCGACGAGAACCCCTGCGCGCTGGTGCGCATCCACGATGTGGGGTGCATCGCGCGCGTCCGCGAGATCGATGGAAGGCCTCGCCGCGGCTTTGAAACCTACGTTGGCGGCGGACTCGGCACGGTTCCCTACCAGGCGCTGCTGTTCGACGAGTTCGTGCCGGTGGAGGAGTTGCTGCCGCTCGCGCAGGCGATTTCGCGCGTTTTCGCGCGCCTCGGCGAGAAAAAGAACCGCAATCGCGCGCGCCTCAAGTTCCTCGTCGCCAAGCTAGGCATCGAGGAGTTCAAGCGGCTGGCGCTCGAAGAGCGCGCCGCGCTGCCGCACGATCCGCGCTGGACCTCGATGATCGAGAATCAGGACGCCGCGAACGAACAACCGCTGCGCGCGCCTTCGCTGCTCCAGATTGCGCCGGCTCCAGTCAACGGATTCGCGGCATGGCTGGAAAGTAATGTCTATCATCAGCGGCAGCCGGGCTACGCCACGGTGACGCTGACCCTGCCTCTGGGAGACATCACTTCCGATCAGCTCCGCGGGCTGGCCGATATCGCGCGCAAGTACGTACGCGAGACCGTCCGCACCACTGTCGAGCAGAATATCGTCCTCCGCTGGGTGAGCGAAGGCGATCTGCCGGCATTGTACGAGGACCTCCGCGCGCTGGACCTGCATGCCGCCGGCGCGGGCACCATCGTTGATATCGCCGCCTGCCCCGGAACGGACACCTGCAAGCTGGGCATCTCATCCTCGCGCGGGCTCGCCGGCGAGCTGCGCACCCGGCTCGCGGAGAACGGCGCCGCGGCCGACGAAGCCATCCGCAATCTGCATATCAAGGTGAGCGGTTGCTTCAACTCCTGCGGCCAGCACCACATCGCCGATCTCGGCTTCTACGGCGTCAGCCGCAACAAGGGCGGCGTCGCCTCGCCGCACTTCCAGGTTGTGCTCGGCGGGCAGTGGAGCGAGAATGCCGGCGCCTACGGGCTGGCAATCGGCGCGGTGCCTTCGAAACGCGTCCCCGAAGCGGTCGAGCGCATCACCGGACGCTACGTCCGCGAGCGCGATCCCGGCGAATCGTTTCAGTCCTTCATCCGCCGCATCGGCAAGGCCGAGTGCAAGAAGATGCTCGAGGATCTGACGGAGATTCCGCCGCACTCGAGCGATCCCTGGTATTACTCCGACTGGCACGACCCGCGCGTCTACACGCTCGGCGACCTCGGCGTCGGGGAGTGCGCGGGCGAGGTCATCACACCGATCGATTTTCAGTTGGCCGCCTGCGAGCGCGAGGCGTTCGAGGCCCAGTTGGCGCTCGAGAAGAACGAGATCGATCGCGCGGGGCGCATCGCCTGCGAAGCGATGTTGCACGGCGCGGCGGCGCTGCTCAACTGGCGCAAGCTCGCCTTCGACAACACGCCCGACTCCATCGTTGAGCGCTTCCGCGTTCACTTCCACGACACCCAGCTCTTCAACGACCCCTTCGCCGGCGGCAAGTTTGCGCACTATTTCTTTCGCGCGCACGAGCGCCGCGACGAGCCGCGGACTGCGGACTCAGTCCGCCGGCTGATCGAAGAAACGCAGCTCTTTATCGAAGCCTGCCACAGTTGCTACGTGCGAATGTCCGCGCAGCCCGTGGCGGTCTGAGGCTCCCAACCATGCAGCACGTCAACATCAAGCTCTTCGCCGGGCAGCCGGCGCAGATCAACCTTCACGATGCCATTCCGGTGTTCCACCGTTGGATCCAGACGGGCGCGATCCCCGGCCTGCTGATCGACGTGGCCGACTACGCGCATGTGCCGGCCGGGCCTGGAGTCCTGCTGATCGCCCACGAGTTCAACCTCGGCCTCGATCAGGCAAAGAACCGCCTGGGGCTCTTATACAATCGCAAAGCGGTATTGAACGGCGGCCCGCTGGAAAATCTCCAGTCCGTCTACGAGGCGGCCGCTTTCGCCGCCGGGAAACTGGAAACGGAGCCGGAGTTCCGCGGCCGGCTCCGCTTCAAGCGCGATGAGATCCAGGTCATCTTCAACGATCGCCTTCTTTACCCGAACACGGAAGAAACATGGCTGAGCGCAGAGCCGGCGCTGAGAACTCTGTTCGACTCGATCCTCAAAACCCCCAACTACCTGATCCGCCGCGATCCCGATCCGCGCTCCCGCCTCACCGTCACCGCGCGGCTGCAATGAACCGCTATTCCTGCGCCCAGGCGCGCCGACTGGCGTGTGGCTTTGACCGAAGCCCCAAGACGGCGCGGCCGGTGACGTCGCCCCCGGCCCGGCCCGCATCCGCGTGCGCGCCGCCGGCTATGTAGAGCTGCCGTCGTCCACCGTGCCCGTCCGCGTGAATCCATGAGAAACGGCGCTGGCGCCAGGAGAAAACGGCGCGGCGCACGGCCTATCTGTCGCGCGTGAAATGGAGCGGATCCCTGAGATTCTGCAACTCCCGGTAGTAGTAGAGCGCCGTCGGGCGCCTGTCCTGGAAGCTCAGCCGCTTCAGAAACTCGATCTCATGCTCCGTGGCGTCTCCGCTCAGCGCGGGATTGCTCAGGAACTCCTCCAATCCCGGTTCTACCGGGGAGGGGGGCTCCGGATTGCGCTCGACGTACTCGAACCGGCGCAGATGGCCTGGCGCCAGGCTGCGATTGAGCGCGATCTCCAGTGCGAACGTCTCCAGGTCGATATCCCAGGATTGAATCAGCGGGTCTATAAAGGACACCCAGTTGTCGAGCGATACATGGAAAACGTCTGTGTCCAGAAACTCGAGAATCCTCACCCGCATCTGGGCATAGCTTTTCCTGCTCAGCCGGGCTACGCTGCGCAGCCATTTGTCGTTTGCCAGCTCTTCCCTGGCAACGGCTTTTGCCACGTCCAGCAGCTTCTGGGAAACAAGCCGCTCCAGTTCGCCAAAGGGCTGCTTCTCGAAGATGGCGCCGATCTGTCTGCGCCTGTCTGGATCGCATTTGCGCAGGATGAGTCCCCGGAACTCCTGGAACAGCGGCCGGGGCGGGTCTGCAATTTTCTTCTTCAGTTGTTCCTGGCGATCGAGAGCCGCCAGCTTCGACAGCTCGCCTCGCGGGAGGAGCAGGTAGCGCTCCATCTTCGGATAAAGGTCCGTCCGAGCGGGCGCAGGGGGGGCCTTGCTCCCCGTCAGCAACTGGGAGATGTAGGATTCGGTCACCTGGACCGCGGCCGCAAGAGCCCTCTGCTCCAGCCCCATCTCCTCCAGCCGGTGTCTGATCACGAATGCCAGGTCCATCGCCGCGCGCGCCTTACTTCACCACAATTGATTAAGAGCCCACAGACATTGTGCCATCCCGCGCTTGACTTGTACAGCGACTTAACCGATACTGGTTAAGGAGCGGATCTGTCGCCTGCTCCGCGGCACAACCGGGCTCAACCGGATGCTCCGCTTATCCTCTGAGCGACGGCGCAACCTGGGAGGTTGTCATGTCCGATCCGAGCGGGGCTGCCACCGGGACTTCTTACACCGTCAGCGTGGCCTTGCTGGTTGTTGGCTTTTTCTTCATTCCGGCCGTGCTGGTCGCCCTGCGGCCCATCGGCTTACTATCGTTGGCGGCGGCGATAGCGTGCAGTCTCCTGTGCGCGGGAGCCGCCTGGTTGAGTTGGAGAAAGTATTCGCGGCTTTCGATCCCGTCGATTCTGCCGCTCCGCCGGGCCGCGCGATAATCCGCAGACCGGTCCGCCATGACGATGCCAGTGGAGACTCCGGCCAATTCGAAGCGCCCTCAAACAGGGGTAATGACGCGCGAACACATCCTTCGCGCAGTGTTCACAACGCGCACGGCAAGGTCTCTCCCGGTCAGTGACATGGAAGGAGGGCGCTCTCTTCCCAGCGCGGCGAATGCCGCGGCCGGAGACCGGAGTGTCATCGGAGGAGCCTTTTATGTCATTGACCCGGAGAGATCGTGCCCGGAGCGGGATGGCGCGCCAGCCGTGAAGGGCTTTGCATGATCGCCGGCCGCTCAAGAAGGGAAGGAATGACGTTCGTCACTTTGAAGCTCACGTGCGCGGAATTGGAGCTCTTGACGGCATTGGCCTCCGATCAGCTCTTCCGCAGAGAGTTCATCGACCCGAAACTGCCCGGCCACCGGCCGGACGCGGAGCAGGTGGCTCAGGGCAAAGCGCTCGTCGCCCGCATGCGGTCGATCTTGGATCCAGGCGCCGCGAAGCGGATGCCGCCCGTCAGGGTCCCTCGATGAACCCCGGCCTCGCCTTTGGACGCGCTCGGCACGGAGGATCTGATGCCGTTTGAACAGCCCTTTCCGCGGTCCTTCACCACTTCGTCCGTTCGTGAGCATGCGCCCCGACGGTCGGGCGTCTTCGGGATTTCCAATTCGCGGGAGTGGATCTATATCGGCGAGTCCGATGACATCCAGGAGACGCTGCTCGGACTTCTGCTCGACCCGCAGGCGCCCCTTCTCCGCAGGCGGCCGACGGGGTTTGTTTTTGAAGTGTGCGACCGCAATCAGCGGCCGGCGCGGCAGGACCGGCTCGTGCACGAATACGAGCCCACCTGCAACCGCTATTCCTGGAGGCCTGATTGAGCCGTAGCAGAGGCGTGAAACCCGCGTGAAAGGGGAGAAGCCATGAACGGCACGAACATGCGGTTCATTTTCGACGGATTCAGCGAGCGATCGGGATTCCGCATCTTCGCGTTCGAGGGCGTCGCGGAAGATCGCAGCCGCTCGCCTTTCACCGTAAGAACCGGGCTCTTGCTCGCGCGGCAGTATGGCGTTCCGCTCCAGGAACTGCCGCTGCTGTGCCGTCAGGTCTTGGAGCGCGGCCACGACGGCCTCGGCGCCCCGGAATTCGAGTACACCGAGGACGACATGTGCCTCTACGCCATTCGAGCCGCAGCCCGCGCAGTCGCGTCGCGAAAGAAGAAGAAGCCGCCCCTCAAGCCGCCGCAAGGCGAGGGAATTTCGCGTGGTGCGGATGAGAGGACTTGAACCTCCACGAGATTGCTCTCACTAGAACCTGAATCTAGCGCGTCTGCCAGTTCCGCCACATCCGCACAAGGATGGTAGGCACTTTTATTTCAGCAAAGCGCATTCGCCTTGTCAATTTTTCAGGCGGGCGCGCCGCAGCTCCAAAACCAGTGACATCACCAGGGACTCCACCGCGTCCCGCGCCGCGCGATGTTGCTTCTCCGTGCCGCCCATCGGATCGGGCACCTTCCACTCGCGCACCGCGCTCGCGCCCCGCGGCAGCGGCATCCCGCTCATGTTCACCACGACGTCGAAACGCCTCAGGTCGTGGACTTCGATCCCCTTCGGGAGATGTCCGGCAAGATCGATGTTCTTCTCCGCCATCACCATTCGCGTTTCCGGCGGAATGCCGATCCCGGGCATCAGGCCCGCGCTGGCCGGCTCGATGACATCGCTGCCGTACAGCCGCGCGAAAGCCTCCGCCATCTGGCTGCGGCACGCGTTCCCGATGCACACGAACAGCACGCGGAGCTTCGTCATCCGCGCACCTTTTCGAGAAAACGCGCGTGTACCCGCAGATCGTCCGTCAGCTCCGGATGAAACGTCGCCGCGATGTGCCGCCCGGCTTCGACCAGCACCGGATCTCCCTGGTACCGCGCCAGCACCGACGCGCCGTTCCCCACGCGCCGGATGATCGGGGCGCGAATGAACACCGCCTCCAGCTCGCCCTCGCCCAGCGCATGCTCCGCGAGCCGCTCCACGCGGCTCTCCAACTGCCTGCCGTAGGCGTTCCGCTCGACCGTCATGTCCATCAGCGCCAGCGAAGGTTGAGGCGGATTGAGCACTTCGCTCGCCAGCAGGATCGCGCCCGCGCACGTGCCCAGGACCGGCCGCCGCGCGCCGAACTCCCTGAGCGGCTCGAACAGCCCGTAATACTCCATCAGCCTGAGCATTGTCGTGCTCTCGCCGCCGGGAATCACCAGGCCGCCGACGCCGCTCAATTCCGCCGCCGTGCGCACTTCCGCCGCTTCCGCGCCCGCGCGCTTGAGCGCCCTGGCATGCGCTTCGAAATCGCCCTGCAAGGCGAGGACCCCGATCTTCATCCGCCGCCTCTACCAGCCGCGCGTCTGAAGCAGCTCGCTCTCGGCCAGCTTCGAGACATCGAGGCCCGGCATCGCGTCACCCAGTTCCTCGCTCGCCTCGAGCACAGCCTTCGGATCGTTGTAGTGCGTGCAGGCCTTCACGATCGCCTTGGCGCGGGATTCGGGATCGGACGACTTGAAGATCCCCGACCCCACGAACACCGCCTCCGCGCCCAGCAGCCGCACCAGCGCGGCATCGGCCGGAGTCGCAATCCCGCCCGCCGAGAAGTTCGGCACCGGCAGTTTTCCGTGCTCGTGGACGTACTCGATGAGCTCGAGCGGCGACTGGTGCTTCTTCGCCTCCGCCACCAGCTCCTCGCGGCCCAGCACCGTGAGCTGCTTCATCTCCTTGACGATCGTGCGCATGTGCCGTACGGCCTCGACGATGTTGCCCGAGCCCGCCTCGCCCTTCGTGCGGATCATCGCCGCGCCCTCCGCGATGCGCCGCAGCGCCTCGCCCAGGTTCCGCGCGCCGCAGACGAACGGCACTTTGTAATCGTGCTTGTCGATGTGGTGCTCTTCGTCGGCCGGCGTCAACACCTCGCTCTCGTCGATGTAGTCGACCTCGAGCGCCTCGAGCACGCGCGCCTCGGCGAAATGGCCGATGCGCACCTTCGCCATCACCGGAATCGTCGTCGACTTCATGATCTCGCGGATCTTTGAAATCGCGGCCATGCGCGCCACGCCGCCCTCCTTGCGGATGTCGGCCGGCACGCGCTCCAGCGCCATCACCGCGCACGCGCCCGCCTTCTCCGCGATCTCGGCCTGGCGCGCGTCGGTGACGTCCATGATGACGCCGCCTTTCAGCATCTCCGCCAGGCCCACCTTCACTCGAAAGCTATCGGTCAGGTACTTCATTGGGTCCCACCCTCCTCAGACAATGGCCGGAGACAGGTCCTCGCGCCGCGCCGAGCACGCCCGCTCCAGCTCCGTGTTGAACAATTTTCCCAGCACAGCCACGCCGGCCTCGATGCGGTCCGGCGCGAGATGCGCAAAACTCAGCCGCAGCCCTCCGGGATCGGGCCGCGAAACGACGAAAACCCGCCCCGGCAAATAGTTGACGTTTTCCCGGACGGCGCGCTCGAGCAGCGCCCAGGAGTCCAGCGGCTCCGGCAAGCGCACCCACAGGTTCATTCCGCCCTGCGGCCGCGTGAATCTTGTCCCGCGCGGCAACTTCCGCTCGCACGCGCGCAGCACCGCGCGCAGCCGCAGCGCGCCGGCCTCCAGCATCTTCTTTCGATGCTCCGCGAGCCGCCCGCTCTCGGCGAATCGCAGGAGCACCGCCTGCGAGAGCTGATCGGAGTGCAGGTCCGTCACCTGCTTCAGCTCCGCCAGCCGCGAGATCACCATTCGCGGGCCCATCACCCAGCCCACGCGCAATCCGGGAAACGCGATCTTCGAGTAGCTCTTCACCTGCAACACGTCGCCGGTCTCGTCGAGCTGCTTCAGCGTCGGCAGCGCCTCGCCTTCGTAGCGCAGTTCTCCGTAGATGTCGTTTTCGACGACGGGCAGCGACGCCGCTCGCGCCAGCTTCAACAGCTCCTTGCGGCCGGCGAGCGGCATCGTGATGCCGGTGGGATTCTGAAAGTTCGGCGTGACGATCAGCAGCTTCGGCCTGTCGCGCGCGATCACGCGCTCGAGAGCGTCGAGATCCATCCCCTGCTGGCCCACCGGCACGCCCGCCAGCCGCGTTCCCGCGCGCGTGAACACGTTGCGCAACCCGGGATAGATCGGGTCCTCCACCGCCACGGTCTCACCGGCGTCCGCCAGCAGCCGCTGCAACAGATCGAGCGCCTGCTGGCAGCCGTTCGTCACCGCGATGTCGTCGCCCTCTCGCGCCGCGCCGCTCGCCTTCGCGTGCGCCAGCAGATAGCGGCGCAGCGGCGCGTAACCATGCGGCGATCCAAGTTGCAGGATGGACGCCGCCTCCCCGCTCGCGATCACTTCCCTGCACGTCGCGCGAAACGCCTCGATCGGGAACAGGTCGTCGGCCGGCCGCGCGTAGGCGAAACTGATCCCTTCCGGTCCCAGCGCCAACGGCGGCGGCGCCTCGGGCGCCGGATGAGAGGCAAGCCGCCCCTCCCAGGCCAGGCCTTCCACGTCGTTCGAGCCTGCCGGTCCTTCCACGAAACTCCCGCGCCCGACGTGGCCACGGATCAAACCCTCGGCCTCGAGCAACTCGTAGGCCGCCGCCACCGTGGCGCGGTTCAAGCCAAGTTGCCCAGCCAATTCACGAGTGGGCGGGATCTTCTCTCCGCGCGCCAGCCGGCCCGAGAGAATCTCCTCCCGCATGTAACCCCACAATTGCCGGTAGATCGGTTCATCCGAGCCGGCGTCGAACTGGGGAAGCTGTCTCACTTCGGACCTGAGCCAATCCTACCATATTGGATGAGCCCCCTCTCTTTGATACGATGTGGCTTCAGCCCCATGCGCCCGCGCCGGCTCGCCGCACTCTTCTTGCTCCTGCTCTTCCTCGCCGGCCATCTCTTTCCCACCCAAGCCCAGCGCCGGCGCGGCAAGAAAGACGAAGAGCCGGTCACTCAAACCCTCCAGCTTCCTCCGGATCCGCCGCTCTCCCTGAAGGCCGATGCCGCGCGCATCGGGTTCCGCGTCGCCCCGCTGTCGCCCAGGGGCCTCCTCTCCCAGCAGGTTCGCGACGGCCTGCGGCGCCTGCTCTCCGACGCCCGCGGCGCGCGCATCGTCAAGATCCGCGCCTTCGTCGCCGGCA
The DNA here is from genome assembly GCA_964472745.1 of uncultured Solibacteraceae bacterium. GTDB lineage: Bacteria > Acidobacteriota > Terriglobia > Bryobacterales > Bryobacteraceae > CAYYNC01. The sequence continues at coordinate 12,988 of CAYYNC010000027.1, read as the reverse complement.
CCGGCGATATCCGCCGCGTGCAGGCGATCGTCAGCGAGGAGTTCAGCGAGCGCAAACTGCCCCTCCCCGTTTTGAGCGTCATCCAGACCGGGGGACTGCCCTTGGAAGCTGCACAGGTGCAGCTCGAAGCGATGACCGAGGAGCGCAAGCCGGTGAACCCGGCGGGCATCGCCTTCATCTCTGGCCAGGACATCACCTCCCCCGAGCCCCGCTCGCGCGTCGTCGATCTCGCCAGGAAATCTCTCGCTCAACTTCAATCCGCCGCAACCGCTGCGGCCGCGCCCGAAATGCTGCGCGTCGCCTGCTTCACCTCCTCGCTGGACGACGCCGCCGAAGTGCAGGCGTCGATCGCCGCCGCGTTCCCCAAGGCCGCCGGCTATGTCGTCAGGACACAGCGCGCGCCCGCGCAGTCGGTCGTCGAATGTGAAGGCGTCGCCCGGCTCTCCAACGCGCCGGACGCGCCGGTGAAACTGCTGAACCCGCCCGGCCTGCGCGCGTCTCCCAATTACTCCCAGGTCGCGCTCGTCGGACCTGTCCGCCTCGTCCTGGCCGGAACCCAGCTCGCGTTCCGCTACACCGAGGACGACGCCCGCCTCGCCTTCCAGCGGCTCGAGAAGACCCTCGCCGCCGAAGGCGCTTCGCTCAAAAACGCGGTGATGCTCAACACCTACCCCCTCTCGCCACTGCTGGCCGACCTCGTGCGCAAGGTGCGGTTCGACTACCTCGATCCCGCCCGCCCCCCGGCCAGCACCATGCTCCCATTCGAGGGCTTGCCCTCGATGGACGCCGCATTCGGCCTGGAAGTCGTGGCGCTCGCCGCCGCCCCTGGAAGTTCATCCCAACGCTGAGGTCCTGATATGTCCACCAAATCCGTCGTCACTTTTGGTGAAATCATGCTGCGGCTCGCGCCTCCCGGCTTCGAGCGCTTCCTGATGTCGCCCATGCTCGCCGCCACCTTCGGCGGCGGCGAAGCCAATGTCGCCGTCTCCACCGCCAACTACGGCCTCTCCACGCGCTACGTCACCGTCCTGCCCCCCGACAACCCGATCTCGGAGGCGTTCATCTTCCAGATGCGCGGCTTCGGCATCGACACCAGCCACATCGTGCGCGCCAAGGGCCGCTTCGGCATCTACTTCGTCGAGCCCGGCGCCAACCAGCGCCCGTCCAAGGTCGTCTACGACCGCGCCAATAGCGCGATCGCGCTCGCCAAGCCCGGCGACATCGACTGGAACAAGGTCTTCGACGGCGCCGGATGGTTTCACATCACCGGCATCACGCCCGCGCTGACGCAGAACTGCGCCGACCTCTCGCTGGAAGCCGTGAAAGCCGCCCGCGCGCTCGGCGTCGCGGTGAGCTGCGATCTCAACTACCGCAAGAACCTCTGGAAGTACGGCAAAGAGGCCAAAGAGGTGATGTCCGAGCTGACCAAGTTTGTCGACTACGCCATCGCCAACGAGGAGGACTGCCAGAAATCGCTGGGCATCCAGGCGGCGGTCGATGTCCACTCCGGAGCGCTCGACCGCGCCGCCTACAAGGACCTGTGCGAACGGGTGCTCGCCGCTTATCCCAACCTGAAGATGATCGCCATCACGCTGCGCGAGTCCAAGAGCGCCTCGCACAACGGCTGGGCGGCCTGCCTCCACGACCGCACGGCGTTCTATGAGAGCCGCTACTACGACATCACCCACATCGTCGACCGCGTCGGCGGCGGCGACGCCTTCGCCGGCGGCCTCATCTACGGGCTCCAGTGCCTTCCCTCGGTGAAGGACGCCCTGGAGTTCGCCGTCGCCGCGTCGTGCCTCAAGCACTCCATCCCCGGCGACTTCAACCGCTTCTCGCGCGCCGAGGTTGAAGCGCTGCTCAAAGAAGGCGGCTCCGGCCGCGTGCAAAGGTAACATAGCCTTCAGGCTGCGGTTTTCATTCGACGCGCGTGAAACGTCCCGCCGCCGCGCGCCGTTTATAATCAAAGGCAGGGCTTCTCATGATCAACCTGCGCCTTCTCGTTGCGGCGTTCGCTTTCTCGACGGCCCCCCTGCCGGCCCAGCAGGCTGCTGGCCCGGCAAAATCGGCCGAGCCGCCCAAGCCCGCCGTGGTGAAGTCAGAAGAGGCCTTCCGGACGACGGTCAGCGAAGTCATCGTCCCCGTCACCGTCACCGACGAGAAGGGCCGCTTCGTCACCGACCTCACCCAGGCGGACTTCGAGCTCCTCGACGAGGGCCGGCCTCAGCAGATCACCTTCTTCACCCGCGAGCGGAATCAGCCCGTTGTGATCGGCTACCTCATCGATTTGAGCAACGCCAGCCGCTTGCGCTGGAAGGAGTTCATGGAGGCGATTCAGGACCTCGTGCTCGCCACGATGAGCCCCGAAGGCAAGCCCGACAAAAGGTTCAGCGGCTACCTGATCGGCTATTCCACCGACGCCGAGCTCAAGGTCAACACGACCGAGGACCCCGAAAAGATTCTCGAACAGGTCCGCCGCATGAAGCCCGGCGGCGGCGCCGCGCTGTTCGACGCCGTCTACATGGCCTGCACGAGCCGCACTCTGGTGAAGGGCGAACCCATCGAGCCCCGCCGCGTCATCATCATCGTCGGCGACGGCCACGACACCGCCAGCAGGAAGAAGTTGGACGAAGTCATCGAGATCGCCCAGCGCAACCTGGTGACCATCTACGGCGTCTCCACAGTCGCTTTCGGTTTCAACGTGGACGGAGAAACCAACCTGAAGCGTCTCGCCGAATCAACCGGCGGCCGCGTGGTCTATCCGCTCCAGGACGTGTACAAGGACGTATCCGGCTACCTCTCCACACCGTCCGATGAAGGCAACTACGCGCTCAAGGTCGGCACCGGCGGATACGCCTCGGCCATCATGCGCGGCATCGTCAACGCCATCGCGTCCACCGCCGGCGAGATCCAGTTGCAGTACATCCTGCGCTACACGCCCTCCGAAACCGACGTGCCGAAAACGTTCCGCAAAATCGAAGTGCGCGTGAATCTGCCCAATGTGAAAGTCAGGGCGCGCGAAGGGTACTATCCCTTCGCCCCATGACTTTCCTCCATCTTCCGCCGCTTCCAAACCGATAAGATCGTAAAGATGTCCTCCGTGGCCACACGCCGCGCCGAATACAGGGTCTTCCAGGCTCTCGGCGAAAACTGCGGAGTCCTTGTTCACGACATCGAATCCGGCCAGCTCGTGTTCCGCTTCCGCCGCGACTGGGAAGACTTCGCCGGCGAAGAGGCCGACGTTCTCTCCGCCATCGCCGAGGACTTGCCACGCAAGGCCGCCGAGCTCGGAACGGAAGCGTTCCTCCGCTGGATCGACGCCGACCTCTCCAATACTTTCTCGGTCCTCTCTCCCCGCAACGCGCTTTGCGGCCGCGATATCGAAGCCACTGCCCAGGCCCTTTACCGCCGCGCCGTCACAGCCGTTGAGAAGCCTTACGTGACCCACGTCCCGCTGCGAACCATGCGCGCCGCCGCCGGCGGCTTCGGGCGCGACATGGCAGACGACGAGATCGGCGAATGGGTGGAAGTCCCTCCGGCGGTCCGCCGCCTCACCCCGGACCACTTCGCCGTCCGCATCGAAGGCCGTTCGATGGAGCCCGACATCCCCGCCGGCTCGCTCTGCCTCTTCCGCCGCTACCAGGGCGGCTCGCGCGCCGGAAAGATCGTCCTCGTCCAGCGCACCGCCACCTCGGAATCCGGAGGCGAGGTCACCATCAAGCGCTACGCCAGCGCCAAGCGCGAGACCGGCGAAGACTCCTGGCAGCATGAAGAGATCCGCATGCAGCCTGAAAACCCCGAATACCCCGAATGGGCCCTCGAATCCGAGGGCGAGGACTACCGCACCATCGCCGAATTCATTCAGGTTCTCGAGATCCCGATCGACTGACCCGCCAACTGTTTCTTCCTCAACTTCACCCACATCTCAAACAACGCCGGATTCTCCAGCCACGTCCTGATCCAAACCTCCATCTCGCGCTTCTGCGCCCGCTTCTGTTCCGCCACCCTCTGGCTCGCCGCCACGAATCTCGCGTGATTCTTCGCCGTGATGACAGCGCCGCGCACGGATTTCCGCCGCCTCGCATCGCCCCGCTCATACTCCCCGGCCAGCGCTACGAGCGTCCTCTCCAGCGATTCGAAATCGTCTTGCCGGACGCCCTCCACCATCGCGTCGAGCGCCAACCCGCACTCGTGGAGCGCCTCCCGGCGCAGCTTCTCCGAAGCGTCGGGAAATGCGGCGGCCATCTCCGCGGCCGCCGCTTCGGTCACCCGCTCAACGCCTCTTCCGCGGAGCCACTCGAGGAGCAGTTGCTTTTTTCCGCGCCGCGTTCTCTCCACGCCGATAGCTTGACACGGCCCGCTGGTGCCCGGAGTACTCCTTGCTGAAGACGTGCGCTCCGTTGTGGCCCGGCGCTGCCACGAAATAGAGCGCATCCGTTGGCGCCGGATTCAGCGCCGCCTTCAACGACTCCGCTCCCGGATTGGCGATCGGACCCGGCGGCAGGCCTGGCCGCACATACGTGTTGTACGCGTGGCGGCGCGTCAGGTCGCTCTTGTGGATCGTACCCTTCCACTGGTTGGACAGCCGCGCCGCGTACTCCACCGTCGGATCGCAGTCGAGCTTCATCCCCAAACGCAGCCGGTTGCGGTACACGCCCGCGATCTTTTCCCGCTCCTCCGCCCGTACCGCCTCTGTCTCCACAAGCGACGCCAGCGTGACCACCTCGTGCGGCGGGACGCCGCCGCCGATCGACTCCCAAACATTCCTGAACTCGCGGGTCATCGCGCGGCAGATCTGCTCAGGGGTCGTCCGCCGGGGGAAACGGTACGTGGAAGGAAACAGGTAGCCTTCGAGCGAGGGCGCCCGCGGATCGAGGTCGCGGATCAGTTCCGGCGACCGCGCGGCCTTCAGAAACTCTTTGGCCGTTCCAAACCCGGCCTGCTCTACCATCCCGGCGATTTCGAACATGTTGCTGCCTTCGGGCACAAGAAGCTCGACCAGGTACACGTCGCCGCGTGCAATCCGCGCGTACACCTCCGCCGGCGCCGCCGCCTTCGAGAACTCATACTCGCCTGCCTGAAGCACCGCGCGCGGCTTTGTCAGCTTGGCCAGTGCAAACAACAGCGGATTGCGCACCACGCCGGCCTCCGCCAGCATCCTGCCGATCCCGAGAGTCGATGTGCCGCGCGGGATATCGACATAGACCGTCGCGCTGAAACCGCGATACTCGTCAATCCGCACGAAGTAGTGCGCCGCCCCCAGCGCCGCAACAACCGTGCACGCGGCCGTCGCCGCGAACAACCTTCTGAACCCGCGCCGCCTCACCCCGCCGCGCTCCTTCGCCGGAGCCAGTCTTCCAGAATGACGATCGCCGCCATGCGATCCACGGCCCCGCGCTTCTTCTCCTTCAGCAACTTTTCCAGACTCCAACCCTTCGCCCGCAGACGGCTCTCCGCTTCCTCCGAGCTCAGCCTCTCGTCCTGCATCTCCACCGGCAGGCCCGCCGCCGCGCCCACCGCCGCCGCGAAACGCCGCACGAATGCCGCCTGCGCCCCTTCGCTTCCGTCCATGTTCAATGGCAAACCGACTACCAACACCTCGGACTTCTTCTCCCGCGCAATCCGCGCGATGCGCAAGACATCCTCGCGCTGCGTTTTCCGCTCAACCGCATCCAGCCCCAGAGCCATTACGCCGGCGTCGTCCGTCGCGGCCAGACCTATTCTGCGCCGCCCCACGTCCAGCGCCAGCGCCCTTGGCTGCCTCGCCTCGCCCTTCACTTTACGATTGTGGCACGGCCATGAGCCTGTGACATCCTAAGCCATATGCGGTCTTTTCTCGCTCTCTCACTCGCCTTGCTCGCTCCCGCCGCGGCCCAGCAGAAGAAGCCTGTCACCATCGAAGCGCTCAGCGGCGCGACGGCGCGCATGATGGCGCAGATGGCCGGCGCACCGGTCTGGTCGCCGGCCGGAGGACGCTTCGTCTACCGCCAGCGTCAGACCTTGATGCTGTACGAGATCGCCTCAAGGTCGAGAAAGGAGCTCCTGAACCTCGGCGACCTCGAGAATCAGGCCCGCCGGCCGGCGCCGGAGCCGGCAATGTCCTGGGAGAACCGCCGCGTCGCCGAACGCCCCATCCAGTGGTCCTCCGACGGGAAGAAATTGCTCCTCCTCGTGCACGGCGATCTTTTTTTCTGGACTGAGGGTGCGGCAAAACCCGAGCAATTGACAGCCACTCCGGTCGCCGAGCGCGACGCCAAGCTCTCGCCCGACGGCGGCAAAGTCAGCTATCGCATCGACAAGGACCTCTGGGTTCTCGACATCGCCTCGAAGAAGTCCGCCCGGCTCACGCACGACGGCTCGGCCACTTTGTGGAACGGCATGCTCGACTGGGTCTATCCCGAGGAGCTCGACCTCGGCACCGCGCACTGGTGGTCGCCCGATTCGAAGTCCATCGCTTACCTGCAATTCGACGTCTCCCGCGAGCCCCTCTATCCTCACGCCGACCATCTCCCCATCGCCGCGGTCGGCGAGCCGCAGCGCTACCCCAAGGCAGGAATGCCTAACGCGGATGTCCGTGTCGGCGTTGTCTCCGCCGCCGGCGGCGAGACGCGCTGGATGGACTTCGGCGAAACGCGCGACTTCCTCATCGCCCGCGTCCACTGGACGCCCGACAGCCGCGTCGTCGTCGTGCACCGCCTCAACCGCGTGCAGGATCGCCTCGACATCCTCTCCGCCGACCCCGCCACCGGCGTCTCGAAACTGCTCATCCGCGAGACCGACAAGCACTGGATCAACCTCACCAACGACTTCTTCTTCCTGAGCGACGGGCGCATCCTGCGTTCGAGCGAGAAGGACGGCTTCCGGCACCTCTATTTGCACTCGGCCTCCGGCCGCGAGGAAATGCAGCTCACGCGCGGAGCGTGGGAGAGCGCCGGCGTCTCCTGCGTCGATGAGAAACAGAAGCGCATCTACTTCGTCTCGAGTGAAGCGAGCCCGCTCGAACGCCACCTCTACAGCGTCTCCTTCGAAGGCCGCGACAAGCGCCGCATCACGCCCGCCGAAGGCTCGCACGCCATCTCGATGAGCCCCGCCTGCGATGCTTTCCTGGACAACCACTCGAGCCTCGCGTCGCCGTCGCGCGGCGTTCTCTACTCCGCCGATGGCGCACAGATCGAGGTCTGGCGCGAGGCCGAGACAAAGACCGCCGAGGAGTACGAGATCCTTCCCACGGAGATCCATCCGTTCAAGGGCGCCGATGGGACGACGTTCTACGGGCGTCTGATCAAGCCCGCGGGATTCGATCCGGCGAAGAAGTATCCGGCCGTTGTTCAGATCTACGGCGGGCCGCACGCGCAGTCGGTGCGCAACTCATACGCCGGCCTGAGCTTCGATCAGGTTCTCGCCCACCGCGGGTTCGTCATCTGGCAGATGGACAACCGCGGCTCCGCAGGCCGCGGCCACGCGTTCGAGACGCCCGTCTACCGCCGCCTGGGCAAGCAGGAGCTCGAGGATCAGAAAGAAGGCATCAAGTACCTCGTCGCCAAGGGATTCGTCGATCCCGCGCGGATCGGCGTGATGGGCTGGAGCTACGGCGGCTACATGACGCTCTATTGCCTGCTCCACGCCCCCGAGATCTTCAAGGCGGGCTCGGCCGGCGCCTCGGTCACCGACTGGCGCAACTACGACACCATCTACACCGAGCGCTACATGGGCCTGCCGCGCGAAAACGAGGAGAACTACAAGCTCAGCTCGCCTGTTCACGCCGCGGCCAACCTCAAGGGCAAGCTCCTCCTCATCCACAACATCGAGGACGACAACGTGCTCTTCGCCAACGCGCTCCAGATGTCCAACGCCCTTCAGCAGGCCGGCAAGGAGTTCGAGTTCCTGCTTTACCCGCAGAAGAGCCATGGGGTCACGGGCAAGGCGCGCACCCACATGTTGAACCAGCAGCTTCGCTTCTTTGAACAGGCCCTGAAATAGCGAAGGGGAAGACCCGAAGGCCCTCCCCGTCACTGAATCCGTTGTCGTGCGGTTACTGGCCGCGGCCGCCGCCAGCGCCGCCGCGTCCGCCCGCGCTCTCGCCGCCGCGCGGCGCCGCCGGAGCCGAGGGCGCCGGGCTGCTGCTCCCCGCGCCCATCGACGGCGCGGACGAGCCGCTATAGCCGCTGTTCACACCGCGCGAGGGCAGGCCGCCGGTCGAGAACACCGGGGCGTTGCCTCCATATCCGCCGCCACCGCCGCCGGCCCACACCGAATCGCTCCGTCGCGGCGGAGCATAAACCTCCATCACCGTGTAGGGCGTGTAGTAGTAGTATCCGAACGGGCTGCGCATCGTGTTGTAGAACGGCAGGAAGGTGAAGGTGCCGAAATACGGGTTGAAGTACCACCCGCTGCGGCTGAAACCATAGGCGCCCGTGGACGCCTGACGCGCCGCCGACACGTTGGCCATCGCGATATAGCTCGAACGCCGCTTCGCCCAGCGCAGCAGCGCATCGGTCTCCTTCGTGTCGAACTTCTCCTTCGTCCAGCCCGCCGCGGAGGCGACAATTCCCTTCGACTCCTTCAGGATTTCGAGCTGCCCGTTGACGTTTACCGCCAACTCGCCCTCGATCACCCGAACCCTCGCCGGGTCGGTGTCGAGCCGATAGACGCCCGCTTTCCGGACAGTCACGGCGGCGTCCTTCAACTGGATGATGATGGAATTCTCATCCAGGAACTCCACCACCTCGATCAGCAGCGAACCGGTGAGCGCCTCCAGCCTGACATCGGTCAGCTTGTTTGAGTCCATGCGAAAGGAGGAGTTCTCCCCCAGCCTGAGGAACGATCCCGGCGTCAGCAGCACTTCCGCGCGTCCTTCCTGCGTTCTCAGGACCTGACCCACCTTGACATCCGGGAACTCGGTGGCCTTCGGCTGGATCAGTTGATCGTTGAGGTAGACGTCGCCTTCCGCCACGTGCACCATGCCGGCTTTCGCCGAGATCGCCGCCTGGCCAAAAGCCAGGCCGGCGGACGCCAACACCACAACCCCCAGCATCAGGAACTGCCGCGCGGCCGTCATGAATCACCTCCAGACCAATCTTGGTCTGCCTGCTGGACGTATGTCAATCCCTCGCGGTTGCAGATATTTCGGAGGGATCGTGATTCGACGCCTACGGCCGGACCGGAAGCAGGACCCGGTTGCTCTCCACGCCGTTGATCCGCACGTGAATTTCGAGGGTCTCGCCCTTGATCAGATCTGCCGGAACCTGGAGTTGGATCGATTGAATTCCTGTCTGGCCCGGCGTTGCTCCCGCGAACAGCGCCGGACGGACCTCGCCTCCCAGGATCAACTCCACCGGGTCCACCAGAGGATAGACAGGCTCATAGGGTGTCGCGAATCCGTCCAGCACTTGCGGCTTCGTGGGACCTAACCCCGTCCCCCACAGAATCAGCCGCTCGTTGGGACGCGCCGGCTTGTCCGGCGTCACGCGTTCCCCATTCTCGCGGTGCGCGAGGGCGAGCGGAGCATCCATATCAGGCAGCAGATAGAGGCCCGGCGCGTTCCGCCGGACCACAAACCTGGCCTCGAGAGGTTGCTGGCCCGGCGTACGGACCCTCAGCGTGTGCTCGCCTTCCGGGAGATCGGACGGAAGCTGAGCGTTGATCTGCTCCGGCGAGACGAACACAAGCGGGAGAATGCGGTCCAGCACCTGCACAGTGATTCCCTCGATGGTCTGCGCGTAAGGATTCGCCGGCCCGGCGACCAATTGCGCCGCCAGGTTCGCCCCGAAGATCGAGATGATGCTCCCCGGTGCGACAGCGTCCGCGGGCGTTTTCGCCGCCGCGTTCCGCACCGCTCCTTCCCGGAGCGCGGGCACTTTCGTCATTCGCGCCACGACCCACCGCGGCGAAGTCATCGTGACTTGCCCTGTATCGTAAGTCCCGCTCAAGTCGCCGTCCCAGCGCCTGAACTCGAATCCAGTCTCGGGCACCACCTTAATCCAAACGTCGCTGTCCTTCATGAACCAGCCATCCGGCGAGGCCGCGGGCGTGATCTCGAAGGAGGCCCCCTCCGGCGGATCGGCTTGCAGGGAGAGCTTGTGCTCCACAACGTAGCCGGCGACGGCCACCTCGGCCTTGTCGCTGAAACGGTATTGCAGCGCCATGCCGGGCTCGCCGCCGGTCCAACCCAGGAACCTCACTCTGGTCTCGGAATTCAGCTCCGCTTCATCCGCCGCGCTCAGCACGATCTCCGTCCCGGCCGGGTGATGCACCGTGCACGGGGTCCGGCAATCTGTGTCGCCGATCTGCACATCCACTGGCACTGGAGTGCTCTTCACCGTGAGGCGTCCGAGCATCTCGTAGCGCGCCGTCAGCCACAGGCCCTGGTCGGCCGCCGAGTCCGGCACCGTCACTTCCTGCCGCGCCGCGCCTTCGTTCGACCACCCCAGGAAACGGTACGTGCGGCCGTTTGCATCGGTCTGCTCGAGCGGCGCCTCCACGCTATGCGTCGTCCCCACGCCCCACGCGTAGTAGAGTTCCTTGGACTTCTCCACCCCGTCGATCTTGAGCTTCAGCCCGCCCGGCTCGGTGGCGAAACCGACGTTCGCGCCGCGCACGAATCGCGCCGTCATTGTGTAGGCCCGGTATTCTTCCCCGATCTCCAGCACCGTATTCTGCCCGCCGCCGGCGCTCCAGCGATCGAACACCCACAGGTTGCTGTAGGCGTCACGCTGGACCGGCGGCGCGCTGAGGAGCACCTGGCTGCCCGGGGCGAAATCGAATTCGCCGTCGCACAGCGGGATGATGCTGCATCGTGGAAAAGCCGAGTCCGGATTGGGAACCCCGTTCGGAAAAACTGGATTGGAGGGCTCCGGATAGGGCGGCAGCGCTCCCTGGTAACATCTCTCCGTCCTCGTTCTCGAAACCGTTCGGTTCACCAGCACCTGAAGTCCCGCCGGCTCGCTGGTCACCGTCAGCCTGCGCGCCTGAACAAACCACGCCTTGATCTCCACTGGCCGGTTCACGAGCAATCTCGCCGACGCGCCGCTCTGCGGGAAGCCCGGGTATTCCCAGTTCTTGAAAACGTACCCTGGATAGGCGACCGCGCTCAATGTGAGCCATGTCCCGCTGGTGGCCCAAAAGAACGTGCTGGCCATCATGCACCCGCACGCCGCCGAGCTGACGAAACCCGCCTCGTGCTGCCGGATCGGCGGCGCCGGCGTGCCGTCCGGAAGCGGGGGCCGGACGTTGCATTCGGAGTCCGGCAGAGGAATCGGCTCGTTGTTCAAACGGAAGATGACCTTGTACTGTTCGGAGAACTGGACCGTGATCTTCGTCAGCTTCGGATCCGCTGTGATCTGCTGCACCAGCCCGTTCTTCGACGGCAACAGGTCGAGGTCGTCGTGCCAGCCCTGGAACGTCAGCCGGCGGTCCTCCCACTCGTTGAGCTGCACCGGCCGCCGGATCTCGAGCGTGTGGCGGCTGCCCTGCGGCCAGTTGAACTGCGCGGCGTCGATGTGCGGGTAGCCGTCCACCCAGTATTGCGCTCCCTTTACCGTCGCCTCGATACGCACCGCCACGAGCGGCTGGGCCCGCAAGGAGGGAAGCGCAGCAGCGGCTGCCAGCAGGATGAACGGAACAATCGCGCGTTTCGCCATGTGAGACCTCTGCTCACCCCGTTTCATCGGCTCCTCCCGCGCCATCGCTTATAAGGGAAACGCCCTACCGATCTCCGCAGGGTTTGCCGGGCGGGTGGAATTCGCTACACAGGCTCTCCAGAAAGTCGGCAAACAATCCCAATGTCTTCAGCAAGGGCCGCCGCAGCCGGCTTTCGGGTGCAATGATTCGCGGCCACGCGCCGCGTGATGCGGCTGAAGGCTACGTTACCTCGCACTTGTGGGTAAGGATGCCGGGCGCTGTGTTCGGCCCCCGCGCGGCGGTGGGCGGCCGGTGGATTTTGGATGAGGATTCGTTGACAAAAAAGAGTTTTTGGTTCGTTTGCGAGCGCCGCTTTTTGCTCCGCTTTGGTTCTGGAGGGATAGCCGCCGATGGCCCGCGGAGGGCGTGGGTCACCGGAGTCCTCCGGCGGAAACGGCTTTTACGTCGAGTGGCGGCAAGAGCAGGCGGCTTTCTTGATATCGAAGGAGTTATGAGTTTTTCTCAGAGATTTTGTTTGCTGATTTTTAACATAATTTTGTGAAATTACGCAGCTTTTGATCGTTAGCCAGAGAAATATCCGCCTTATGTTCGGCTGTAGTGCTGGTTGCAGCGCGGCATCGGCCAAACCGGATTTGGCCGCCTGGTTCGGTTGCGCCGTGCAAGCCGACTTCGGCAGGGTCCGGGAGGGGGAGGGCAGCCTTCACGAGGTTCGGCCGCGTGCCGGTCACGAGTTTGGACGCACAGAAAGTGTGCGTGAGGCAATGCCGACAAAAGCGTGCATGGCCTTGCGGAGCGTCCGGCCCGCAGAAGAACCGCCCGCTGTGCGGGGCGGCCTCGGCTTTCTTGGTTGACGTGGCACAAAGGAATCCACCTCCGCGGAAGAGCGTAGCGGGGCTGCGGTTGGGACTTGTTCGGCGGGAGGGTGAGGTCTGGCAGGGCGGCCTTTCTTTTATAGGAGTTGGACCCGATTATTGGAATTGATAATGTAGGGAACCGCTTTGCCGCGGGTCGTCAATAACCGCGGGAGGGACCGTGCGGGCGCGTGGATCGGGCGGCGGAGTCCGGTTCGGGGTCGATTGAGGAGGAAGTGCGGCGGAGTCAGGCGGCCTGATTGACCGGCGCGTGGTGGAGTCTCAGGAACTGGTCCGATTTCAGCGCGGCCATGGCGCAGGTTCGGCCGCTGTCGCCGGAGAACTCGACTTCGCAGACTCCGGGCGCCCATTGCTCGACCACGGCGCAGACCTGTCCGCGCACCAAGCCGTGGGCAGGCAGATCCTCGAGCAACGCGACCACGGGGAGGATTTCGATGTTGCCCATGGCGTGCTCTCATACTCTGAAGAGAACACAG
>CAYYNC010000026.1:0-84165 GCA_964472745.1 uncultured Solibacteraceae bacterium | reverse complement strand
AGATGTCGCGGCGCATGTTGTGGAAGGCCGCGCCGTGGAACCAGTTGGTGCCGCTCTTGGCGATGTAGATCTCGATGCCTCCGCCCACGCGGCCGAACTCGGCCGAGTAATTGCTCGAAAGCATTTTGAACTCCGAAAACATCTCAGCGGAGGGGAAATTGAAGACCGCGCTGGACTCTACGTTCAGCGCGCTGGCGCCGTCGATCAGCACTTCCTGCGCGCGGCCGCCGGAGCCGGAGACGCTCTGCTCGCCGGAATTGGTGACGCCGGGCATGTAGTTGACGAAAGCGCGGGGATTGCGGATGCCGCCGGTGAACAGCGGCAGCGTGTCCATCAGCTTGGTCGAGATGTTGTTTCCGCGTTCGGATGTCGATGTTTCCAGCAGCGGCACGTCGGCGGTGACCTCAACGGTTTGCTGGACGTCGCCCAACTCCATCTGGAGGTTCATGTCGATGCGCTGCGCGATACGGATTTCGATACCGCTCCGGCTGAGTCGTTTGAAGCCGGGCTTTTCGGCGCTCACCGAATAGACGGCGGGCGGCAGGGTGGGAAAAACGTACAGCCCCGCGTCGGAACTGATCGTCTCGATCCGCGCGCCGGAGGCGGCGTTGGTTGCGGTCACCTTGACGGCGGGGATACCCGCGCCGGTGGGGTCGGTCACCGTACCCGCGAGCGAACCGGTGGCCACCTGCGCGGTTGCGGCGCAAGTGAAGACGAGCGCCAGCATGATGAGTATGGCGGATTTGTGTTGCATATGTCTCCCTGAAAGACCTACTTCCCAGCAATCGGGCAGTTGGTTGATAGTAAACGAATTTTCACGAAGCAGTCAAGCGTACCTTACGCCGGATCGCCTGCCGAAGCCAGCCGCAAGTCACACGATCGAGGGAAGTTCAGAGTCCGGTACTCATGGAACCCGAGGCCTGCGGGGCCGGCACGCGGCCCTGCCCGTGGCGCGGCTGAGCAATGTGGGTTAAGATGCGAGATGTACGATGACCGAACTGGGAGAGTCCGCTCCGGAGCCGGGGAGTCAGGCGACAGCCGTTGCGGACCTGTTCAAAGATATCCGGCTCCATGTCTGCGCGAAGCGGTTTGAGAGCTGGGATCACTTCATCCGGGAGACCCCCGAGTACTCCATCGCGCTCGAAACCGTCGATGACACGCCCGGGCACATCGGACACCGCGTTCACTTCGATCACCATGTGGGCGTGATCCGTGAAGCCACGATGAGCGCCGCGATGCAGGCCTACATCGCCGTTCGGCAGGGCCGCCTCATGGAACGCTGGGTCAAGCGCAAGCGGCCGATCGACGTGTACGTCTGGAACGCCGACCAGGATGTGTGCCTCGCCGCGTTCGTGCTCGAATACCACCATCTGCTCGAGAAGATCACCGGCGAGCCGCTGCTGCGTTGGATCGTGCAGTACAACAACAAGATCGACATCTGCGGCGGGCTGTATCCGGTCGATCTCGGCGAGCTGGTGAAGAACCATTTCACCTGGGTCTTCGAGCCGTACCGCAAGCAGCGCGCGATGGGGAAGATCGCGGGCAGCGAGGAAGTTGTCGCCGGAACCATCCGCAGCGTCTGCGACCGGCTGGAAGCGCTGGTGCAAGGACGCGCCGAAACGACGCCGATCACGGCCAACCCCGAAGTGCTGCACCAATCGCCCTATGATTTTGCAATTGTCGACGAGAAGGGCGATCCCATGTCGCGGCTGGTGCTGGCTGCGCGGGGTCACAGGAACCTGATCAGCCTCGTCTGCACGCGGCCGTCGGGGCGATTCACCTACAGCGTGATCCGCGGCTCGCCGTACGACGAAGACGTCTTCCAGGTTCCGAAAATCATCGAGGCGTTCCAACAGGCCGAGGATCTGCCTCGGGTGTGGGGCGGGTCGAATCTCGCGGCGGGATCGGACAGCGAAGTGGGCAGTAGTCTGCACTGGACGCAATTGCGGGACATCGCGGAGCCGATCGTGCGCGAGGCCTACATGCGAGTCTACCCGCACTCTTGAGGAAACGGGAGCCGGCGCCGGCCGGCGATCGGCGCTCAGATCCGGCGATCTGCCCCAGAATGGTGCAAGGAGGGTTCATGAACAGACGTAATTTTCTCGCCGCGGCCGCCATTCCGGTGTTGACCGCGCAGTCGAAGTCCATCCAGTTGTTCAATGGCAGGAACCTCGACGGGTGGATCCCGTATCTCTGGGACGCGAAGGAGAAGAAGCAGGACACCACGACGCCGGTCTCCGGCGTGTGGACCGTGAAGGACGGCGTGCTGCACTGTACGGGGAAGCCCGTTGGCTACATCCGCACTGTCGATGAATACGACAATTACCGGCTGTCGCTCGAATGGCGTTGGCCCGAGGGTACCGAGCGCGGCAACAACGGCGTGCTCGTTCACACGACGACCCCGAACGCGCTGGGCGTGTGGCCGAAGTCCATTGAGGTTCAGCTCGCCAAGGACAACGCCGGGGACTTCTGGGTGATCGGCACGACGCTGGAAGTGCCCGACGTGGAGAAGCGCAGGCAGGGGCGGCGGCATCTGAACCTGACCGACGGCTCGGAGAAGCCCGTGGGCGAGTGGAACAAGATCGAGATCGAATGCCAGGGCGACGAGATCAAGGTGTGGGTCAACGGCGATCTCGTCAATCACGCCACCAAGTGCAGCGTGACGCGCGGCGCGATTTCGTTGCAGAGCGAGGGCGCGCCGGTGATGTTCCGTAACATCGTGCTCACGCCATTGAAGTGAGCGTCTGCCGGCAAGCGATCACGAGGCGGGCTGAGGGCCCGCGGCCGGAATTTGCACATGCGGGCGGCCTGCGGCAGGCGTCCGCGCCTGCCCCGCCGGGCGCCGCCGGAGTGATCACTCTCAGGCGAGGATTTCGCGCACGACCTCGCCGTGCACGTCGGTGAGGCGGAAGTCGCGCCCGGCGTAGCGGTACGTCAGGCGCTTGTGGTCGAAGCCGAGCAGGTGCAAAAGAGTCGCGTGCAGGTCATGCACGCTCACCGGTTTCTCGACGGCCTTGAAGCCGAAGTCGTCGGTGGCGCCGTGCGCGTAGCCTTTGCGGATTCCGCCTCCCGCGAGAACGTAGCTGAAGCCGTGGTTGTTGTGGTCGCGGCCGTTCTGCACTTTGATCAGCCCGCCCACCTCGACCGCGGGCGTGCGGCCGAACTCGCCGCCGATGACGACGAGCGTTTCCTCCAGCAGTCCGCCCGCTTTGAGATCCTCCATCAGCGAGGCGATGGCGCCGTCGGCGCGCTGCGCCAGCGGGCGGTGCAGCAGGATGTCGTCGTGGTTGTCCCAGGGCTGGAAGTTGCCGAAGTAGACCTGCACCATGCGCACGCCGCGCTCGATCAGGCGGCGCGCGATCAGGCAGCCGCGGGCGAAGTCGCCTTCGCCGTAGCGCGCCCGGACGGTCTCCGATTCCTGGGTGATGTCGAAGGCATCGGGCGCTTCGGCTTGCATGCGGAACGCGATCTCGGCGGCCTGGATCGCGCCTTCGAGGTCGGGGTCGGCTTGCGACTGCGCGAGATGGCGGCGGTTGAGCTGCGCGAGCAGATCCACTTCGCGGCGCTGCTGCTCGGGCGTCAATGACGGATTGCGGATGAACTGGATGAGCTTGCGCGGGTCTTTTTCATCAAGCGGCAGATAGGTGCCCTGATAGACGGCGGGGAGAAACGCGCTCGACCACAACTGCGGCCCGATCACCGGCAGGCCCTGGCAGAGGACGACGTAGGCGGGCAGGTTGCGGTTCTCCGTGCCGAGTCCGTAAGCGAGCCAGGAGCCCATCGAGGGGCGGCCGGGCAGGCGGTCGCCGCAGTTGAGCAGCAGCAGCGAGGGCTCGTGATTCGGGCGCTCGGTGTACATCGAGCGGATGACGCAGAGCTCGTCGGCGTGCGCGGCGAGGCGCGGGAAGATCTCGCTGATCTCGAGGCCGCTCTGCCCGTACTTCTTGAAGGCGAAGGGCGATTTGAGCAGGTTGCCGGTCTTGCGCTCCGTCTTCAGATTGCCGGCCGGGACGGGCTGGCCGTGATATTTGTCGAGCAGCGGCTTGGGGTCGAAGGTGTCCACCTGCGACGGGCCGCCATTGAGGAACAGCCAGATGACGCGCTTTGCCTTCGGCGTGAAATGCGGCGCCCGGACGGCAAGCGGGTCTTCGGCCTGAAGCAAGGCGCGGAGTCCGGTGAATCCGAATCCGGCGCCGAGTGTGCGGAGAACGTCGCGGCGGTGCATCATCACTCCACGTAGAGGAATTCGTTCGAGGTCAGCAGGACGCGCGCGTACTGCGTCCAGTCGCTTTGCTGGAGAAATTCGCGGGCCAGTGCGATCTCGCCATCATCGGGCGCCCGTCCGAAGACCAGACGATAGGCGCGCGCGATGTCGCGGCCGGCGCGGTCAGCAAGAGCCTTGGCCTGCCGCTCGACAAACGCGCTGTTGAAGAAGAAGAGGCGCTGCGGCGCGACGTTGGTCGGGATGCGCTGCTCGGCGGTGTTGTTCGGGTTGGGGAAATCGAAGAGCGCGAGAACGGGATTCAGTTTGCGCCGGCTGACGAAGCCGTAGACCGTGCGGCGGCGATTCTTTTCGTCGAGCGGCTCGGCCTTTCCGCCCGCGGTCGTGTCGAGCGTCCCGGACACGGAGAGCATCGCGTCGCGGATCGTTTCGATGTCCATGCGGCGGCGGGGGTAGCGCCAGAGCCAGCGGTTCTCGGGGTCCTTGCGCTGATTGGCGCCGATTCGTTCCGCGCTCGTTCTGTAGACGCTCGACAGGACGATCTCCTTGTGCAGCGCTTTCCCCGACCAGCCCGACTCGATGAAGCGCGCGGCGAGGTAGTCGAGCAGCTCGGCGTGCGTGGGCTTCTCGCCGAGCAGGCCGAAGTTGGACGGCGTGGCGACGATGCCGCGGCCGAAATGGTGATGCCAGACGCGGTTGACGAAGACGCGCGCGGTGAGGGGGTTGTCCGGTGAGGCGATGGCTTCGGCGAGATCGAGGCGGCCTGAGCCGTGCGTAAAGCGTTTCGGCTCGGAATCGCACAGAACCGAGAGAAACGCGCGCGGGGCGATCTCGCCTTTGTTGTTCCTGTCGCCGCGGATGGCGATGGGGATGTCGGCGGGCTTGTCGCTGTCGCGCAGCGTGTGCAGGAAGGGGTATTGCGGCGGCAGGGCCTTTTTCAATTCGTCGAGGCGCGCTTTCTGCCGTTCGTGATAGGCCTTCCACTCGCCCTGAAGGAAGCGTTCGATGTTCTTCGGGCCGTAATAGTAGACGCCGTCGGGCGATGTGAAGAAGCCCGCGGAGTCCTTTTGCTGAGGGCCGAAGAGGTCGCGCCAGAAGGCGTAGCGGTCGCGCGGGAGCGAGACGAGATTGGCGTTGGCGAGGTCGTTGCGCGAGGGGTCGAGGCCGAGGCGGATTTCGTTCTCCTTGTCGACTTTGCGCTTCTGCTCGATAAGGTCGAGGATGTCCCGTTCGAGGCGCTTCGCCTCCGCTGGAACTTCGCCGGGCGGGGCCTTGAACCAGCGATCGAGATACGGGTAGTCTTTACGCGGCTCGGCGAGAAGCTTCTTCCAGCGCGCGAGCGTTTCGGC
Source organism: uncultured Solibacteraceae bacterium (assembly GCA_964472745.1). Lineage (GTDB taxonomy): Bacteria > Acidobacteriota > Terriglobia > Bryobacterales > Bryobacteraceae > CAYYNC01. Next base: position 78,594 of record CAYYNC010000026.1, on the reverse strand, counting down.
GTCGAGGCCGTCATCCTTCCTGAGGCCGCGCGCCGCGAGCAGGTAGTCGGCCGTGCGGCTGGCGAGCATTTCGCCGATCTGCGCGGTCATCTGCTCGTGGAATCGCTTGAGCGTTTCCTGCTGCTTGTCGACTTCCTGCTTGCGCTCCTGCCAGGCGTCCACTTCTTCTTTGGGCGCCAGCGGAGTCTCGTGAACTTTGCTCGACGCGAAGACGCCTTGCAGCGCGTAGAAGTCCTTCGTCGGGATGGGGTCGAACTTGTGATCGTGACATTGCGCGCAGGCGACTGTGATGCCGAGGAAGCCGCGCGTAAGCGCATCGACGCGGTCGTCCTGAAATTCCGGCGAGAGCGCGAAGAAGCCGAGGCCGGGCTCGTATTGCTCGGGGGTTTTCGATTCCATCCGATCGCCGGCGATCTGCGCCTTCACGAAGAGGTTGTAGGGCATGTCTTCGTTGAACGCGCGGATCACCCAGTCGCGATAGCGAAAGGCGTTGGCGTAGGGCTCGTCCTGCGTGGAGTTGAGCTTGTCGTCGGAGTAACGCGCGACGTCGAGCCAGTGGCGGCCCCAGCGTTCGCCATAGTGCGGCGAGGCGAGCAGGCGGTCGACCACTTTCTCTTCGGCGCCGGGGGAGGTGTCGGCGAGGAAGGCGTCGATCTCTTCGGGCGCCGGCGGAAGGCCGGTGAGGTTCAGCGACACGCGGCGCAGCCAGAGGCGGCGACTGGCCGGAGGCGCGGGCGTGAGGCCGTCGGCTTCGAGGCGCGCGAGGATGAAGCGGTCGATCGGTGTGCGCGGCCAGGCGGCGTCCTTCACTTCCGGCGGGGCGGGTTTGCGGACCGGTTGGAAGGCCCACCACTTGCGCTGCTCGGGAGTAATTGTGTAGCCGGCGGGCTTCGCGGGCGGCGTTTCGTTGGGGGGCCAGTAGAGTCCATCCGCAATCCACTTCTCGAGCGTTTCGATCTCGCCCGGGTCGAGCTTGCCGAGCGGGGGCATCTTGCGCTCGCCGGTGTACGCGATCGCCTTCGAAATGAGGCTGTCGCGCGGCTTGCCGGGAATGGCCGCGGGGCCGGAGACTCCGCCTTGCAGGATCGATTCGCGCGAGTCGAGCCGCAGTCCGCCGAGCTTCGACAGCGTGTGGCATTGGTGGCAATGCTTGACAAGGATGGGGCGCACCTTCGACTCGAACTCGTCGCGCTGATCGGCGAGCGCGCAGACACAGAGAGCGATGAGGATTCCCAGCCGCAGCCCCGGCATGGGGACCAATTTATCACGCTTCTTCCGGCGGCTTGAGGCGGCGGAAGGCCGCATAGAGAAGGATGTCGTATCCGATCTTCATCGCGGCGCCGATGAATAGCGGCGTCGCGAGCGAGGTCCCTTGCATCAGCATTCCTGCGAACGCCGGCGCGACCGCCCACGCGCCGAGCCGGACCAGGTGCGTGACGCCGGAGGCGAAGGTGCGCTCCTCCGGGCGCACGACGGCCATGACGTAGGACTGGCGCGTGGGAACGTCCATCTCAACGAGCCCTTCGCGGAGCAGGAACAGGAGCGCCGCGGCGGGGAAGTTCGGCGCGAACGCCACTGTCAAGAGAAGCAGGCTCGAAGGGATGTGCGTGAACACCATCGTGTTCACCAGGCCGATGCGTCTCGCCAGCCATGCGGCGGCGAGGTGCGAGCCGGCGTTGGCGAGCCGCGCGCCGAAGAAGAGCGCTCCGATGGCGGCCTCGTGCACGCCAAAGCGCTCATAGAAGAAGAAGGCCAGCAGCGCCGCGGTGAGGAAGCCTCCGGCGAGGCTGTCGAGGGCGAACAGAGTCGAGATTCGCCAGAGGCTGCGGCGGGTCGCGGGGGCGATTGACGGGCGAACCGTTTGAGCCGGTGCAGTGGGCGGGAGCAGGGCATAGATGAGCGCGGTCGCGGCTGTCAGGCCCGCATAAATGAAAACCGCGAGTTGGAGAGACGTCGCCTCATCGAAACCGCCGAGGCCGCGGAGAAGCGCCGGCGCACCAGCCAGCAGCGCGCCCAGCGCGTGGCCGGCGTCCTGGAAGACGTTGTACCAGGCGAAGGCGCGCGTGCGGCCGGCGTCGTGCGTGGCGGCCGGCAGCAGGGCCTGATCGAGGATCAGCGACGCGCCGCGATCGCGGCCCATGCCGTTGATCATTCCCAGGAAAGCCGCCGCGAGGGCGGCCTCGAAATGAGCAGTCGCGGCAATGGCGGCGCCGCCGGCCGCGCCCAAAAGGGCGAGCGCGACGAGCACGCGCTTGCGGCCCAGGCGGTCTCCCGCGAGCGTGACGAGCAGCGCAGCCGCGGTCGCTCCGGCGAGTCCCGCGCCGACCACCGCGCCGGTCTGGGCGGGGTCGAATCCTCGCTTGGCGAGGTAGATGCCGATGAGGACGCCGATCATGCCCGTGGCGAGCGCCCGCAGGAAGGCCGCGGCGTAGAGCAATCGCCGGTCAAGCATGCGCCACGAGTTATACAATGCCTTCGACCGCTATGATTCAGATGCGCAACTCATATTCTCTACTGCTCGTTCTGATGCTCGCTCCGTTGCAGGCAGCCGAGTATCACGTGGCCGTCAACGGCAACGACTCGAATGACGGCTCTGTCGGGAGGCCGCTGCGCACGATCTCCGCCGCGGCGCGGATCGCCCAGCCCGGCGACACCATCACGGTGCACGCGGGCGCATATCGCGAACGCATCACGCCGCCGCGCGGCGGCGAGTCCGGCTCGAAGCGGATCACGTACCAGGCCGCGGCGGGCGAGGCTGTCGAGATCAAGGGCTCGGAGGTCGTGCGCGATTGGAAGCCGTATCGCGGCGATGTCTGGCTGCTGACGCTGCCGAAATCGTACTTCAAAGGCTACAACCCGTACACAGATTTGATCGAAGGCGACTGGTTCACCGGCAACGGGAGGCCGCACCACACCGGCGAGGTCTACATCAATGGCAAGGCGCTGCTGGAAGCGGCGTCGCTCGAACGTGTGCTGGATCCGCAGCCTTTCCCGGCCGCACGCGACAAGGAGGGATCGACGTGGGTGTGGTTCACTCGCAGCGATGGGAACTCAATCTACATCTACGCGAATTTCCACGGCAAAGACCCGAACAAGGAGACGGTGGAGATCAACGTCCGCGACAGCGTCTTCTATCCGGACCGCCCGGGAATCAACTACATCACCGTGCGCGGCTTCCGCATGAGCCAGGCGGCGACGCAGTGGGCCGCGCCCACCGCCGAGCAGATCGGGCTGATCGGCACGCACTGGAGCAAGGGCTGGGTGATCGAGAACAACGTCGTCAGCGATTCCAAGTGCTCCTGCATCACGCTCGGCAAGGAGCGCGCCACCGGCCACAACGTGTGGATGAACAACACGAACAAAGACGGCGCTACGCACTACAACGAAGTGATCCTGCGGGCGCTCGCCATCGGCTGGTCGCGCGAGAACATCGGCTCGCACGTGGTCCGCAACAACACGATCTTCAACTGCGAGCAAGCCGGCATCGCGGGGAGCATGGGCGCGATTCACAGCCGCATCACCGGCAATCACATCTACAACGTGTGGGCGAAGCGGCAGTTCACCGGCGCCGAGATGGGCGGCATCAAGCTGCACGGCGCCATCGACGTGCTGATCGAGAAAAACCGCATTCACAATACCGGCCGCGGGCTGTGGATGGACTGGATGGCGCAGGGCGCGCGCATCAGCTCCAACCTGCTGTACGACAACACCACGGACGATTTGTTCGTCGAGGTGAACCACGGCCCGTTCGTCGTGGACAACAACCTCTTTCTCTCGCCGCTGAGTCTGCTTGACATGTCCGAGGGCGGGGCTTACGCGCACAACCTGTTTGCGGGCAGAATTGTGAGCCGTCCGGAGCTGCGCCGCTGGACGCCCTATCACCGGCCGCACTCGACCGCGCTGGCCGGGGTTACGCTGACGAAAGGCGGCGACAACCGCTTCTACAACAACATTTTCGTTGGGGGCGCGGTTGCGCCGGTTGTGCGCAATCCGGAAGATGTGTCGATCTCGGGTTTTGGCCTGTGGGTCTACAACACTCGCGCGTTTCCGTCGTTTGCGGCGGGCAATGTCTATCTGAACGGAGCATTGCCGTACGCCGGCGAGCCCAACGCGCTTCAGTTGAGCAAAGCCCTGAAGCCCGAAATTGCTGAAGAAGGAGCGGAGGTGTACTTGCGCGTCGCACTCGACCCCGCCATTGTGAACGTCGCGACGCAGACAGTCACTTCGGCGCTGCTCGGCAAAACGCAAGTGGCGGAGACAGGCTACGACGACGCCGACGGTAAGCCTCTGGCGATCGACAAGGACTATTTCGGCAATCCGCGAGCGGCGGGAAAGCCGCTCCCAGGTCCGATTGAATCGCCCCGGGACGCTGCAAAGATCCGCGTCTGGTGAACAACCCTCGCCAGACCCACCGAAACGGCGGATACTCGATACGATCGTGCCACTCCTCCGCTTGCTATGCGGTCCATACGGGAAGCGGCGATTCGACGATCTCGCCGGCGGCGCCTGGATGCTGAGGAACGATCATCAATCCGGGCGCCGGCTTGCCGTGCGCAAGGCGCTCGGAATAGTGCCGGGTCATCGCCGTACCATCAGGCGAGAGCAACACGCGCCCCTCTTGCGCGGCAAGCTCGAGCGGCGCCCGTTCCTTCGAGCGCCGCAATCCGGCAGCCTTCACATCCAGAATGTCAATGGCGGGCTCGCGCGAGTGGAGACCTTCGATGATAGCGGCGTCAACATCCTCGTCCGCCAGGAAGCGGACGGCCGCTTGCTCCTGGAACCCATTTGCTCGCGGGCTGCCATCAGCCGGGCGAAGAGCTCCGGATTCGATTGGCTCAGAGGCGGCACAAACCTGTTGAACTCACGCTCGACTTCGATAAGGTAGCCGTCGATGAGCTTTCGGTTCTCCAGGCAGCAGGCAATGGCGCCATACACCCGCGCGAGCGTGACGGCCGGAAATGACTCCACGATCCGCCCGGGAGTCTGGCCTTCTCGAAAGTGAACGACCACGGAAGCCAACGACACACGAGTTCCCGAGATCCTGAGGGCGCCATCCTCCTGGTCGATATATGGTGATGCCGGGAACGCGCTTTGACTCCTGAGCTTGGTCTGCCGGCGGCAAGGCGAGCGAGTGAAAGGTGTGGTGGCCAGGGACGGAATCGCACAGCACTACACAGGGCTCCCGCTGCCGGTGATCGGCCTTCGGCTCGATCCCAGCCTGGAAGTAGCTGCCTGAAAATGAACGTGATCGTCGGTTGCCGACTTCGGATCCTGAGCACCGAACCGCACTCCGGGATACTCTGAGAGGAAGGTCAGGACACCCGTGGGCGAGCCGATTCTGTTTCCACCATTTCGTCTCGACCGTGTCAACCGCCGCCTCTATTGCGGCGCGCGGCCGGTCGCCCTACGCAAGAAATCGCTGGCCGTACTCGAGTTCCTCGCTTCACGTCCTCGCATGCTGGTGACTAAGAACGAGCTCATGGACGCTGTCTGGGCGGATACAGCGGTGACGGAAACCGTGCTTAAAGTGTGCGTTCGCGAAATCCGTAAGGCACTGGATGATACTGATGAACGGCCGCGGTTCATTGAAACCGTGCACGGTGAAGGCTATCGGTTTCTTGTCTCGGCCGAGAGCGGCGTGCCCTCGTCGCTGGGACGATTCATCGGTCGAACCACTGAACTGGAGCAAGTCCGCGCGCTATTGCCTCAACATCGGCTTGTCACTCTGATTGGTCCCGGCGGTGGGGGCAAAACGCGGCTCGCGCAGGAGGTGATTCGCGGATGGACCGCGCCGGATGGGATCTGGTGGATCGAGCTCGCCGATCTGGCCTCGAGCGATCGCATCGCAGAATCGATTGCGACCGCTCTCGGTATCGAGGAGGAGCGAGGCGCCCCCCTGGCTCACACGATCGTGCGGGAACTCCGTCCCACCGCGACGTGCCTCGCGCTCGACAACTGCGAGCACCTGTTGGAAGGCTGTGCGGCGCTGGTCCGCCGTCTCCTTGAGGCATGCCCGCGCCTCCAGGTGCTGGCGACCAGCCGCGAAGCGCTGGGAGTACCGGGTGAGTGCGTCTGGGAAGTTCCGCCGCTTTCGGCCGCCGACGCAGTCGCGCTGTTCCTCGATCGTGCGCCGCAGCCGCAGGACAGGCGAATCATTGAAGGGATCTGCCGCCTCCTGGACGGGCTTCCGCTGGCGATCGAACTGGCGGCGGCGCGCGCTCAGCGGCTTGGGTTGGAACCGCTTCACAGACTACTTACTGCTTCTTACGATGCGCTCGGCGCCCGCAAGGGAGACGTTGCGCGCCACAGGAGCGTCGAGGCGGCAATCGACTGGAGCCATCGCCTGCTGGACGAGCCGGAGAAAACCCTCTTTGCGCGGCTTGCCATCTTCGTAGGAGGCTGGTCGCTCGATCAGGCGTGTGCCATCTTTGACGCCCAGCCCGCGGTCCTGGCCCAACTCATCGAAAAGTCGCTGGTAATGCGAACGGTCGCGTCGCGTTACCGGATGCTGGAGCCGATCCGCGCCTACGCGCTGAGCAGACTACCCAACCAGCGGGACCTCATCGATCGGTTCGTGGGCTGGTTCGCACGATTCGCCCAGGAGGAATCGCCGCGACTGAACTCCGCAGGTCGGCGTGCCGCCATTGCCAGAATCGATCAGGATTACGACAACTTGCTGGCGGCGCTTCACCACGCCGGGCCCCTGGACGCGGAGCGGCTCGCTTCAAGCCTGACGTGGTACTGGTTCCACAGTGGCAAATGGTCGGAAGGACGGCGGATCCTGGGTCCGTTTCTGAACGTCGCCGCCTCTCCTCGCCTGCTTTTCGCCGACGGCCTGTTGGCATGGACCACAGGGGATCACGCCGCAGCGCATCTGCGGCTCGAGCAGGCCGCGTCCACTGCCATCGACCCCGTGACGCGCGGCCACAGTCTCCAGTTCCTGGCCATGGAGCTGTTGGGCCGGGGGGACGTCGATCGCGCGGAAGCGATCGCTGCGGAAGCTGTGCGCGTGTTCGGCGACACCGACCCGTTCGGCCGGGCCTCATCCCTCGTCGGCCTAGGTGTCGCCCGCCTGGCCCACGGCGACTCTGCCGGTGCCCGCCAGTTGCTCGCCGAAAGCACCAGCATCTCGCAAGCCCATGGCGACCACTGGTGCGCAGCGCTCGCCCTGCGCAACCTCGGAGTGTGTGCCATCCGCGAGAGCCGCCTGGAACAAGCGGTCGTCTACCTCAGGGAAAGCTTGGCCGAGCTGGAAACCTGGCCGGAGCGTTGGTTCGTTTCTCGAAGCATTGAGACGTTGGCCATCGTCGAGGCCCTGCGCGGCGAATCCTACCGCGCAGCAGCCCTTTTGGGCGCCGGGGAAGCGCTGCGCGAGTCGATCGGCGCTGCGATCCTTCCCTTCTATCAATCCGACTACGACCGTGCGCTGCAACTCGTCCGGGCTCAACTGGGCTCCGCGCAACTCGAGGACGCGTGGTCGTACGGCCGGGCGCTGCGACCGGAGGACGCCGTCGCATTCGGGCTTGGAGAGGAGTTGTGAGCAGAGAGGACTCGCACCAGGATCGGCGGCGAGAAAAGCGTGGCCGGCGAGCGAAGCATCTGGAACACCTCCAGCCATCGCTTCCGCACCACCCCATCGTTGAGCGAAGCGGCGATCACACGGGCGACATAGGCCTGCATCCAGCGCACGGGCGTAGTGAGACGGACGCCTTCCGCGGCAGGATAGCGGCTGTCTTCACTGGTGGCGAGCGTCCAGGGACCCTGGATGATGCTTGCCGACTTGGCATAGAACGTCCGCCAAAGTTCTAGCGGCTGGCGGCGCAGGCAGTCGTCCAGGACGAACGCGCATTCAGCGGCAACGGTCATTCCCTGTCCATAGACCGGATTGAAGGCGCAGATCGCGTCGCCGATCGCCAACACGCCCGCCGGGTGGCGCTTGAGGCGGTGATAAAGCCTCCAGCGGTTGTCAGTCGCCCGATACGTCAGGACGGGGGTGATTGGCCGGGCTGCGCGAAGGGCATCGTAGATTATGGGCGATGGAAGGGCGCGGGCAAACTCCAGGAACCCGTCTTCGTCCACCGGTGGATACTCCCCGTTGCCCCCGGCCACAGTCGCCACCCACCGGTTGCCCTGGATGGGGAACAGCACGCCGGCCGTCATCGAGCGCGGCGGGTTCGCCTGGATGAACGCAGCTTTCCAGGGCGCGGAAACGCCTTCGTAATACCGCGTGGCGTATCCCAGCTTCGCGCTCACGCGGACTTCCTTCGGCGGCTCATAGCCAAGCTCGGTCAGCCAGGAAGGGAGCCGCGAACCACGCCCCGTAGCATCGACGATCAAGTCGGCCTTCAGGCCAGCCAGGCCGTGTACTCCGGCTCCATCTACGATCTTCACGTTGCCTAGGCGCCGCACGCGCTCGACGAGAAGGTGATCGAGCAGTTCGCGGCCAAAGGCGAGCATCACCAGGCCCGACTTGCGTCGCGGTGCCCAACCCGCCGGCGTCAGCCAGGCCAAGTCTTCGCCGACATCAACCGGGACCGCTCCGTGGGCAAGCATTTCGTGTCGCAGGCCGGGGAACAGCCGCGCTATCAGTTCCAGTCCTCTAAGCAGGAGGACATGAAGATGCGATCCGTGAGTGTTTCCCTTGCGAAGCTGAGGATGATCCGGAAAGGAATCGCGCTCAAAGAGCGTCACCAGCCGGAAATGGTCTGCTAGAACACGCGCGGTCAGCAACCCCGTGATGCTGCCTCCAAGGACGATGGCATGCTGTCTTTCCATGCATTCAAATTAGCCGTGGCAGGCCAGGGAGTCGTTCAAGAACGGTTCAATTTCTGCTTCATCTCCGGGCGCAGTTCGCTCCAGCTACTCGCGGGTCGGAACATTGGGGTTCGCGAACGAAGTTGTGCAACAGCTTGTTGCACGATTCCCCCAAGCTTCGGACGGGCCACCGACAGGAGACAACCCGAAGGGTTCGGTGGTTCAAAGCCAGTCTAAGTTATTGAATTTTCAGGTGGCCAGGGACGGACTTGAACCGCCGACGCCGGCCTTTTCAGGGCCGCGCTCTACCAACTGAGCTACCTGGCCACGGACGACTTCAGGATACCATATCGGGCTCCGCGGCTGCGCTATCGCTGGCGCAAAGCCGCGAGCTTTTCGCCGGTTTCCGCCTCCACCAGCGCGTGCAGGCTGTTGCCGTGCGCGTCCATGGTGACGATGGCGGGGAAGTCCTTCACGCGCAGGCGCCACATCGCTTCGGGAACGCCGAACTCTTCGAGGTACTCGACACCCAGCACCTTCTCCACACACCGCGCGTAGAACTGCGCGGCGCCGCCGATTGCATTGAGGTAAACGGCGCCGCATTCCTTCAGCGCCGCGAGCGTTTGCGCGCCCATGCCGCCCTTGCCGATGACGGCGCGCACGCCGTATTTGCGGATGATGCCGGCCTGGTAGGGCTCTTCGCGGCTACTCGTTGTCGGTCCGGCCGCTTTCACCTGCCACTCGCCGCCTTGCTTGAGCATCACCGGGCCGCAGTGATAGATCACCTGGCCGTTGAGATCAATGGGCGGTGGGTTGTCCACAAGGTGGGCGTGCACCGCGTCGCGGCCGGTGAGGACCTCGCCGCGAATCAGCACGACGTCGCCGACCTTGAGCGCGCGAATCTGCGCTTCGGTCAAGGGCGTCTCGATCACGACCTCGCGCCCGGTGAGCGGGAAGCCCTCGGCTTCTGTCATGCGTTCAACCGGACGCTCCGGATCGCGATAGAGCCACTTCACAATCGCGCCGCTCCGCGCGTCGAGCCGCACGCCGAGCCGCCGGAAGGCCCAGCAGTCGTACGCCACCGAGACGAAGAAGCTTGCAGGCAACCGGTTGGCGGCGGTGATCTTGCAGCCGATCAGCGAGGCCTTCCCGCCGAAGCCCATCGCGCCGACTCCGATGCGATTGGCCTCGTCCATGATCTCCTGCTCGAGATTCGCCAGAAGCGGGTCGGGGTTGGTGTCGTCGAGCGTGCGGAACAACTGCATCTTCGCCAGCATGTAGCCGTGCGCGCGGTCGCTGCCGATGCTGACCCCGATCGCGCCGGGCGCGCAGCCGTGGCCCTGCGCCTGCCAGACGGCGTGCAGAATGCACTTCTTGACGCCCTCGAGATTGCGGCCGGCGTTGCCGAGATGATCGAGCTCGCAGGGCAGCGAGTACTGAATGTTCTTGTTCTCGCAGCCGCCGCCTTTGAGCAGCAGCTTGATCTCGATGTCGTCCTCTTCCCACTGCTCGTAGTGGATCACGGGCGTTTCCGGCCCCAGGTTGTTGCCGCTGTTCTTGCCCGTGATCGAATCCACCGAGTTCGGACGCAGCTTGCCGCGCCGGGTGGCCTCGGCGACCGCTTCGCGGATCGCTTTTCCGATCTCGATCTGGTTGACGCCGACGGGCGTGTGCACGATGAAGGTCGGCATGCCGGTGTCCTGGCAGATCGCGCCTTCGTCTTCAAAGGCCATGTCTATGTTGGTGGCCATGACGCTCAGCGCCTGGTGAGACTGTGTTCCCGGGGTCTCGGTGCGAAGCGCGAGACCCATCGCCTCGCGAACGTCCGGAGGAAGGTTGGTGGAGGTCTGAGTGACGAGTTCGAGCAGACTGCCGGCGAGGAATTCCATGATCAATCGCTCCTGAAATCCTATGGTAGCTTGAGCACGACGATGGCGTTCACGCCCGGCTTGAGCAGTTCCGAAGGGCTGATGAACTCCACCACGATGCGGCCTTCTTCGACTGTTTTGACGGCCCCCGGAATGCCCTCGCCCACGAGTTCGGCCGTTCGCACCAGCGCCGGATAGCCGGGCTGAAGACGCTTGGTGATGCGCGGGTCGGCATCCAGGGCGATTTGGAGGCTGCTCCACTCGAGGGCGATTTCAAAGAGGTTGGCGAAGCCCTTCTCCACCTGCTCGCCGACGGACTTGTTCACGGCGACGAGGAGCCCGTCGATGGGCGAAAGGATGCTGGCCGCGCCGAGCTCCGTCTTCGCCGCGTCGTGCTCCTCCTCTTTTTCCTGCAACGATTTTTTCGCGGCTTCGATCTCCTTCGCCATCCCGTCGAGCCGGCCGGACATCTGGCGCAACATCTCATCGAGCGTTTCGGCGGAAGCTTTGGCGTCCTCGAATTCCTTCGATGCGCTCTCGTACGATTTGCGCGCCGTCGCTCCCTCCCTGAAGAGAAGCTGCTGACGCTGGAAGACTCGTTCGGTGCGCTGGTGCTCGGACCGCGCTCGCGAGAGCTCCGCCGCGAGCCGCGATTCCTCCAGCCGCGCGGCGATCAGCGCGCTTTCGAGAGCATTGAGCCGCGAGGTCGCGCGGTCCAGCTCAATCTGGGTCTCGCGCTCGTTCTGCGTGAGGACGTCGTTTTGAATGTAACCAAGGATCTGCCCTTCGAAGACTTCGTCGCCGGGCTGCACGGCCACCTGTTCCAGTACGCCATCGACCGGCGCCGGCACGGCCACGACGTTCCGCGCCGCCACCCGGCCCGCAAGCTGGACTTCACTGCCGGCGGCAAGCTCCGTGGAGACCGCCGCGGTCTTCGCCGCGGGTTTCGGCATCGCCCGCCGCCAGTACCACCATCCGCCGGCGCCGGCCCCGATCAGGACGGCAGTGCACGTAATCAGAAGCCGTTTTCCGCGCATGTTTATTCCCGACAGTCCCGGCTTTCCCGGCGTGCGGCGCGGAAGACGCCGGACTTCGCCCCTGCTGCTGGAGACCGCACGCCTTCATTTTATCGCGCACGCCCTCCGCGACTTTTTGATACACTTCCATTCCTGTGTTTTTGATGTCACACTGCGGTCTCAGAGGGCTGCCATGAACGAGTATCGCCTTGGCGACGATGTTGATGACTACTGCATCAAGTGCAAGCGGCTGACGAATCATTCGATCATCTCGATCGTCGATGGCGCCCCGGCCAAAGTGCGCTGCCGGACCTGCTATCACGAGCAGACGTTCCGCAAGGGCGAGATCCCGCCGAGCAAGAAGGACCTGAAAAAGGCCGAGCTGTTCAACACGGTGCTTTCCACGATCGCGACGGGCGCGACGCCCGAAGCGGAGGCCGGCAAGAAGCAGAAGCAGAAAAAATCGCGCGGCTAGGCGCCAGGCCACGCCCTACGATCGTGAGATTTCATTCTTGAGGTCCGCCAGGATCTCGGACTTCTTTTCGCTGCTGAGCTCTTTCTCCAGGCGCCGCAGGGCCGCTCCCACAACGTCGCGGTGATGGAGCTTCGAGCCGATGCCCTCCTCGGCCGTCAGGCGCAGCCAGAGCTCATGCAGCCGGTCGACGTCTTCAGGCCACAGCCGCGGCGGGTGCGGGCCGAGGTTGACGTAAGTCGGAGGCCGGTCCGCACTGATGATCTCGAGCGAGAAGGGATGGCGCGGCTCCTCGAGCTGCTCCCAGGCCAGGCCGATGCGGCGGGCGAGCTCTTCGCTCGCCATCGTGCGCGAGACGCCGGTGACCAGCCGCGACGCTTTCAGATTCTGGGCCGTGTGGACCAGAGCGAAGAAAGGATCGTTGGACGGCACCACGAGCAACTCGACCGGCTTGCCCTGCTTTTCGGCCAGTTCGACGACCCGGCTGAACAGCTCGCGCTCGTATTCGCTGAAGATCTGCTCCTCGGCCAGGTCGTACTCGCCCGCGCCTCCGGTGATCGGCCGCACCGTCATGACGACGACGTCGTGGCGCCGCAGGTTGACCTTTTCCAGCACGCGCTTCAGATGGTCCATGTGGTTGAAGTCGCGGACCGCGACCAGCACGCAGCCCGGCCGCGCATGCACGCTCGCGGCGCGAACGTGCGGCTGATGGTCGAGGTTGAACTGCTCCAGCGTCTGGCCTTTTCTCTGCGCGATTCGCTTGTTGATGCGCTCGGAGGTGTAGAAAAGCGCGTAGAGGACGATGGTGAAGCTGACGCCGTAGATCGTCGCGGCCTTCTTGGTAAACAGGTTCGCGATCGCGACGAGGAACAGGGCGCCGGTGGCCGCCGCCAGACCGAGCGGAAGCTCGGTCTGGCCGATGCGGAGGTTCAACGGCACCCTGTATTCCTGATCCTTGCGCTGGAAGCGGAGCGCCAGCACGCCGAGACCCTTCAGCGCGAAACTCCACACCACGCCGAAAGCGTAAGCTTCGCCGAGCAGGTAGACATCTCCGCGGCTGGCGATGATGGTGACCAACTGGGCCGCGGTGATGAGGTTCACCAATCTGTACGTGGTGCCGAAAGTCTTGTGCGGCTTGCGGAACCACTCGGTGAGGACGCGATCCTCCGCCACACGGTTCAGCACGCCGTTGGCGCCGATCATCGACGTGTTGACCGCGCCGGAGAGAATGAGCGTGCCCACAAGGACGACGAACGCGTGGAAGGCGAGCTTGAGCGCGTCAGGCCCGGCCAGGCTCATGGCCAGGCCTCCGATGAGATTGTCGTAGTACTTGCTGCGAACGTCGTCGGGAATGATCATCACCGCGTAGAAGGACACCATTCCGGTGCCGATCAGCGCGTAGGTGCAGACGATGTTCGCGGTGCGCCGGAGGTTTTTCAGTTTCGGGTGCGCCAGTTCGCGGTAGACCTGCGCGAGCGTCTCAAAGCCGCTCATGGCGAGCAGCGAGTGCCCGAAGGCGATCACCAGCGCGGCGGCCCAGATGCTGGGCCATACCGTGCCTTCGAGCCATCCGAGCGAATGCGAGTCGAACTTGATGTTTTCCAGGGCCGGCGCCGGCGGGATCTCGAAGCGCGGCGCCATGAACAGGGTGATCGGGCACCAGAGGAGAAGCAGCACGAGCATGATCGTGGTGACCTGCATGATGCGCAGCGCCTTCGTGCTCGACTCGTGGATGCCCTTCACGTTCTGCCGCCAGAAGTAGATTGTGACGGCGACGCCGAAGCTGGCCGCGAAGAGCCGCGGCGGAATGTGAACTCCGACCTGCGCCATCTCCATCAGCTCGTTGAAGAGGCGGCCCAGGTAGTGCCCCGCGCTCACCGACGAGATGGGACCGGTCAGGACATAGTCCACGACCAGTGCGGACACGGAGAGCTTCGCCATCTTCGGGCCGATGCTGTCGCGCACGACCACGTAGACGCCGCCGCGCACAAACATGCTGCAACTCTCCATGTAGATGGAGCGGATGGCGAAGCCGAACAGAAGGACCGAGAGCACGAACCACGGAGCCGATTTCCCCAGCGCCTGCTCGGTGATGCCCCCGACGTAGAACATCGTGGAGGCCAGATCGCTGAGGACGATGGCCGCGCCCCGCCAGAATGAGATGAACGAGAGAGCGACAGTGGTGGCGACCACGATCTTGGCGGTCGTGGCCGCCTGACGTCCGGCAGAGTCAGGCATAATGCCCCGTTCGGGGTACCCCTATATTCTACGATCAAGATGCCAATGGATCTCAAACTCCGGCAGTTCGCGCGGGCCGTGGCGCAGAGGCTCAGAGAGCACGCCTACAGCGTGTTCTTCGTCGGCGGATGCGTGCGAGACCGGCTGCTTGGGCGCGAGGTTCACGATTTCGACCTCACCACCAGCGCGCGCCCGGATGGCATCCGGGAGTTGTTTCCCGAGGCTCTCGAGGTGGGCGCGCATTTCGGTGTGGTGATCGTGCACGAGGCCGGAATGCGGGTGCAGGTGGCCACTTACCGCACGGATCATTCCTACAAGGACGGCCGCCGGCCCGAGGCCGTCACCTTCGAGACCGATCCCAGGCAGGACGTGCTGCGCCGCGATTTCACGATCAACGCACTGCTGGAAGATCCGTTTACGGAAGAGGTGATCGACTACACCGGCGGGATGGAGGACCTCGCCGCAAGAGTGATCCGCGCCATCGGCGACCCGCGCCAGCGCTTCGCCGAAGACCGGCTGCGGATGCTGCGCGCGGTTCGCTTCGCCGCAAGGCTGAACTTCACCATTGAGGGCGGCACGATGGCTGCCATCCGGGAGATGGCGCAGTCGATCACGGAGATCTCCGCCGAGCGAATCAGGGACGAGTTGACGCTGATCCTGACCGAGGGCGGCGCGCGGCGTGGGATGGAGTTGCTTGACGAGTGCGGTCTGCTCGAGCCTGTTCTGCCCGAGGTCGCGCGCATGAAAGGCGTTCCGCAGCCGCCGCAGTTCCATCCCGAAGGCGATGTCTGGACGCACACGCTGCACGTGCTGGAGCAACTGCCTCCCTGTTCGCCGGCGCTCGGCTGGGCGGTGTTGCTGCACGATGCCGGCAAACCGGAGACGATAACATTCGCCGATCGCATCCGCTTCAACGGCCACGACGAGGCGGGGGCGCGCATCGCGCGCAGGATCTTGACGCGGCTGCGCTGTCCGAAGGCAGTGGTGGATGCGGTCGAGTCCATGATCGCCAATCACATGCGGTTCAAGGACGTTCCCAAGATGGGCTTGGGCGCCTTCAAGCGCTTCGTCCGGCTGCCGCACTTCGATGAGCTGCTGGAGCTGCACCGTCTGGACCGCCTGGGAGCGAGCCGGTCGCTCGACGCTTATGAAGAAGTGGTGCGGCGGCGCGCCACGCTGACGCCGGAGATGGTGCGGCCGGCGCCCCTGCTGCGCGGCGAGGACCTGATCGAGTTGGGATACAGGCCAGGACCGCGGTTCCGCGAGATCCTCACCGCGCTGGAAGACGCGCAGCTTGAAGGAATGGTGGAGACGCGCGAGCAGGCGATCGAGTTTGTCGCGCGGCAGTTCCCCGCGGCCTGAACTCGTTCAGCCCATCTTGGGCGCGATCAGCCACTTCAAGGTCCCGTGCGGCTTGACCCCGATGCTCTCGAAATCGATGCGGACCATCGCGCCCTTCTTGAAGTCGACGCGCAGCGCCGGCGAACTGAGCAGATAGCTGGTGAGAGCGCTGAACTGCGGTTCGTGGCCGGTGAGCAGGATCTGCGCTTCCTCCTTGTGGACGCGGATCTCCTGCCACACGCCCTCCGGAGCGCCGCCCGGAGCGAGCGCGCGGGTGCGCAGAATCTCGCCGCCGAACTTGAGGACCTCGGCCGCGGTCTCCGCCGTTTCCAGGGCCCGCGTGTAAGGACTGGAGATGATCATGGTCGGAGAGAGCCCGGCCCCCGCCGCGCGTTTCAGGACCCCCCTGAGACGCTTCCGTCCTTCCGCCGTCAAATGCCGGTCGCTGTCGCGCGTTCCGGGGCGGGCGACTTCAGCGACACCGTGCCTAAGCAGGTAGACCTGCATCACTCCTCACAAGTTCATATTGTGTCACACTGAGTGTCTTCCGAATGAGCGGGGATTCGAATCTGTGCCGCCGGGCGGCGTTCTGGTGCGCACTCGGCGCGGCCGCGACGTCGATGTGCTCGATCGCGGCCTCGCAGACCCTGCTGGGCATGTCACTTGCCGCGATGATCGCGGGCCGCGTCACCCCGCGGCTGCCGCGTGGCTGGCCGTTTCTGGCGTTCTTCGCGCTGGCGACCGCGGCATCGCTCTTGATGAGCCCCGAGCCGGCCGCGGGAATCCCGCAGATCCGCAAGCTGTACGTGCTCCTCATTCTCATCGCCGTGGCCTCGACATTCGCCGGGTTACGGCATGTCCGCTGGCTGGTGTCGGCCTGGATCGCGCTCGGGGCGGCCGCCGCCGCCACCGGATTCTGGCAGTTCGGCGCGAAGTGGCTTCACGCAAGGAGCGCGGGACAGGACTTCTATCTCTCCTACGTGGGAGCGCGCATCACCGGCTTCATGAGCCACTGGATGACGTTCAGCGGGCAGATGATGATCGTGCTGCTCGTTGGCGGCGCGCTGTTCTTGCTCGGCAGGATCGAGCGCAGGACGCGCCTGCTTGTTCTCGCCGCGCTGGCTTTCGCGGCGCTCGCGCTGGTGCTCGGTTTCACGCGCGGCATCTGGCTGGCGACCGCCGCAGCAACGGTGTATCTGCTGGGCGTCTGGCGGCGCTGGGCGGTGCTGCTTGTGCCGCTCGCCGCCGGCGTCGTGCTCGCTGCGGGTCCAGAGAGCTTGCGCGCACGCGCGCTGTCCCTGGTGCGGCCGCGCGGGCAGGTGGACTCCAATCAGCACCGCATCGTGACGTTCCGGACCGGACTGCGGATGATTGAGGCGCACCCGCTGATCGGCGTCGGCCCGGAGCGCGTGGGCCGCGAGTTCATGCATTATCTGCCGCCCGACATCAAGCCCCCGCTGCCGGAGGGCTACTACGGCCACCTGCACAACATCTACGTCCACTACGCCGCGGAGCGCGGAATCCCGGCGACGTTGGGAATGATCGGCTTTCTGCTGGCCGCGCTGCTCCAATGGATTCGCGCCGTCCGCCGCGGCGCGGGACGCGATCCCGAACGCCGCTGGATTCTGCACGGCGGAATCGCGCTGCTGATCGGAATCCTGGCGGCCGGCTTTTTCGAGCACAACCTCGGAGACAGCGAGATCCTCATGATGACCATGGCGGCAGTGGCCGCGGTGGACCTCGCCGCAAAGGAACAGGCCGGTGTCTGAGAGCCTCAAGGGCAGGCAGATCCTCGTTGCCGGAGCGAGCGGCGGACTCGGCTCGGTGTGCGCGGATTTGCTCGCGGCCGAAGGCGCGCGGGTGATCGCCGGCTACCTGAGCCTGGTTCCGAAGCCGCGCGCGGGCGCGGTCAATGTGCAGGCGGACATCACCGGGGAGTCCGGCCGCAGACGCCTGCTCGACAGCGCGCCTTCGCTTTACGGCCTGGTGGTCTTTGCCGGCATGGCGGCGCGCAGCGAAGAGCTGGCCGAGCAGTCGATGAAGGTCAACTACTTCGGCCCCATCGCGCTGGCGCGCGAGGCCGCCGCGAAGATGTACCGGGACGCCACCGAAGGCGCGATCGTCCTCGTCTCCACGATGCAAGCGATCGCGTTGTTCCCGCACAGCACCCCTTACGCCGCACCGAAAGCCGCGCTGCTCCATGCCGCACGGATCCTGGCCAAGGAGTGCCGCGGTCCGGCGAACATTCGAGTCAACGTGATCTGTCCGGGTGTGATGCAGGCGGGCATGGCGGAGTCGAGCATCGCCTCCGGCAAGTACGAACGCTATCTGCGCGACGGCGCCATCAAGCGCTACGGCCGTGCTGAAGATGTCGCGCGCGCCGTGAGATTCTTCCTCGAGCCCGACAACTACGTCACCGGCCAGGTGTTGACCATCGACGGCGGGCTCACTCTGTAGGCAGCGCGAACGTGAGCAGCGCCGCGCCCGCGGGCATGGTTACGTACTGGCGGCCGTCCACCATGTACGTCATGGGCGCGCTGGCGTGCGGCGCGCCCGTGTTCATCTTCCAGAGCAGCTTGCCCGTTTTCGAGTCGAGCGCGACGAGATAGCCATCCTCATCGCCCGCGAAGAGCAGCCCGCCGGCGGTGGAGAGCGTGCCTCCCCACCCCGCGCGGAAAAAGCGGAATTCCCATTTCGCCTCGCCCGTCAGCGGATCGATGGCCTTCACGACGCCTTCATCCTTCTCATCCGTGACGCCGCGGAACGCCGTACCCCAATAAGCCTTGCCCTCCTGGAACACCGGCGGCGAAGAGAAGTAAATGTCGCACTGCTCGCGGTAGGGCGCATAGAACAGGTTCAGCGCGGGATTGTAGGAGGGCGCCATCCAATTGGCGCCGCCCGCGAGTCCAGGACAGAGCCGCGTGCCTTCAGGCGACGGCTCGGTGTTTGGCAGCGCCGTGGGTCGCCCCATGGCGTCGAATTCCTTCAGCCACGTCTGGCGGGCGAACGCCTTCGCCATCAGGAACTCGCCGTTGGTGCGGTCGAGCACATAGAAGAAGCCGTTGCGATTGGCTTGCAGCACGAGCTTGCGCGGCCGGCCCTTCCACGGAAGGTCGACGAGCACGGGCGTCTCGTTCGCGTCCCAATCGTGCGTGTCGTGCGGCGTGAACTGGAAGTGCCACTTCAGCTTGCCGGTGTCGGGATCCAGAGCGAGCAGCGAGCAGCTATAAAGGTTGTCGCCGAGGCGGTCTTTTCCATACAGGTCGGGCCCCGGATTGCCCGTACCCCAATAGGTCAGGTTGAGCTCCGCATCGAACGTTCCGGTCATCCAGGTCGGCGCTCCGCCGCGCTTCCAGGAATCGGCCAGCCACGTGTCGCCGCCTGGTTCGTCCTTCGCCGGAATCGTGTACGTGCGCCAGGCGCGCTTGCCCGTTTGCGCGTCGTAGGCGTCGATGAAGCCGCGAATGCCGAATTCGCCGCCGGAGACGCCCACGAGGACTTTGTCCTTGATCACCAGCGGCGCCAGCGATGCGCCGTAACCCTTGCTGTACGGCGCGATCTCGATGTCCCAACGCAGCTTGCCGGTCTTGGCTTCCAGGCACAACAGACGCCCCTCCGGAGTCACCCGGTAGAGCAGATCGTCGAGGATTGCGAAGCCGCGATTGATCCCGCCCACCACCAGCAGCGCCTTATCCGGAATCGTGTGCTTGTGCCGCCAGAGCTGGCGCCCGCTGCGCGCGTCGAGCGCAAAAGACCAGCCGTCCGGCCCGGTGAGGAACATCACGCCGTCCACCACCAGCGGCACTGTCTCGAAGCGGCCCTGCACCGGCGTCTGAAAGATCCATTCCACGCGCAGCGTCTTCACATTCTGCGTGTTGATCTGGTCCAGGGGGCGGTGGCGGATGCCGCGGTAATCGCCCCAGTAGGTGAACCAGTTTTGCGGTTCGCTCAAGGCGCTGACGATTCGTTTGTACGGAACCTGCGCGGAGGCGAGCGCGCCCGCGGCGAGCGCCATCGAGAGCAGTTTCTTCATCGGATTCCTCCGGCTGTCCTGGCGGCGCCGCTCGCGCGCGAATCGCCGCGCAGTGAATAAAGGTATGCCACCAGGTCGTCCAACTCGCCCTTGCTCAGCCGATAAGCCGGCATCAGCGATTCCTTCATCTCCTCGACCGATGCCGCCTGCTGTTTGTCGAACATCCTGAAACGCTGGCCGATGTCGCGAAGCTGCACGGTGAAAGTGTCCTCATTCACGCGAACCCCCGCGACCGCGGCGCCGTCCTTCGTCACGACTTTCACGCCCCTGTACTCGGGCAGGATGTCCTTGCCCGGCTCGACGATCGATTCCGCGAGGTACGCCAGCGGCCGCCCTGCGCCGATGCGCGACAGGTCGGGCCCGTAGACGCTGCCCTCATCGCCGATGCGGTGGCACATCGAGCAGCGGTGCTTCGCGTAGAGCGCTTTGCCCCGCATCGTGTCTCCCGCGGGCTTTTCCGCGGTCCCCCCGCGCGCAGGCATCGACCGCACGAATGCGACAAGCTGCCGCAGCTCCGTCTCTTCGAGATAGGAGAATGCCGGCATCTGCGAGCCCGGCACGCCCTGCTTGATCACGCGCCGGAGCTGAGCGTCGGTCCGGCTTGCGGCCGTTGCAGCCGATGCGATGTTGGGTCCGCGTCCTCCTTCGCCGCCCGCGCCGTGACAGAACGAGCAGTTGCTCAGGTAGACCGCGCGGCCCTGCGCCAGGTCCTGCCTGGTCGGCCCCGGCGCGCGCCCGGCCTGTGCGAAGACGGCGATCGTGACAAAGAAGGCCCCGAAGTTTCGCATTTGGATGGGATCTCTGATTATAGGCGGGCGCAGCGGCGCAGGGCGTTGACTTCCTCGCGCGTCAACAGTCTGCTCTTTCCTATATTCAGCGCGCCGATGCGTACGGGACCCACTGCGATGCGCACCAGTTTGAGCACCGTAGCGCCCAGCGCTTCCACCATCCGGCGCACCTGGCGGTTCCGCCCCTCCGTGATCGTGATCTCGAACACTGTGCGCGTCTCGCCGTCGCGCACCCGTCTCACTTTAGCCGGCCGTGTCGGGCCGTCCTTCAGCTCGATGCCTCGCGCCAGTTGATCGAGCTGCTCGCTGCTGAGCAGCGTGGACGCCTTCACCAAATACGTCTTCGGAACGTGGTAGGCCGGGTTGGTGATGTGCTCGGCGAACTCCGTGTCGTTGGTCATGATGAGGAGCCCGCTCGAATCCTGATCGAGGCGGCCCACGGGGAAGATCCACTGGTCGAAGCCGGCGAGCAGGTCGTAAACCGTCGGCCTGCCGTCGGGATCCTTGTATGTGGTCAGGTAGCCCTTGGGCTTGTACAGCAGGATGTAGGTCTTCTTTTCGGCCCTGAGCGGCTTGCCGTCCAGCAGCACGCAGTCGCGGTCCAGATCGATCCAGGTCTCAGGATCGCGGACAGTCTTGCCGTTCACCTTCAGGCGGCCGCGGCGGATCCAGCCGGCCGACTCGGTTCGCGAGGCGAGGCCCGCTTTGGAGAGGAGGCGATCCAACGTCTTCAGCCGGCGCTGTTGCGGCGCCTGCGGCTTGTTCTTGCCTTTTCCGGACGACGCGAATTTCGTGCGCTTCAAGGGTGCGATTCCAGCGTAGCGCGCTTGCCGGCCGCCTCACTCAAGGAGGCGGGAATGCCCGTGCGGTAGCTGAGGTATCGCAACTGCACGCCGAGCAGCCGGCAGACAGCGCGGCCGTCGACGCGGCGGTCCGCGCGGCGGGTTTCGCTCAGTTCCCCTGGCGCCGCGGACCGCGCCATCGGGACGCCGAGCAGATCGCTGCAAAACTTCGCGATGACGAAGCTCTGCGCGGGCTCTTCGTCGGCGACGGGCCACGCGCCGCGCGCGTCGCCCAGCAGCGCGGCCTCCGCCAACGACGCAAGATCGTCCACGTGAATCCGGCTCACCCAGTTCTCGCCCGCGCCGAGCAGTTTGAATTCGCCGCGGCGCATCGACTCGTGGACGCCGCGCCCGGGGCCGTAAATCGCGGCCGCCCTCAGCACCATCGCGGACCACGGTCCGGCGAGAACCGCATTTTCCGCGGCCACGCGCAGGCTCTCGCGCGGCGTGCGCGGAGCAGCGGGCGTGTGTTCGTCGACATCGCGAGTGGCGCCATAAACGCCGGTCGTCGAAATGTAGACGACGCGCGAGGGACTGTCGCCCAGGGCGTTCAGCAGTTGAGGCGTCGGATCGTTCCAGCGCCCCCCGGCGTCGCGCACCAGCGGAATCGAATCGAGCACCCGCACTCCGCGCGGCAGGACCGCGCCCAGCGCGCGCAACGACCAGGGTTCGCCGCTGTCCACACGCAACACCCTCACTCCCGGCAGCGAAAGCTCCAGCGGGTCGCGGGTCGTCGCAAAAACGCACGCCCCCCGCGCAGCCAGTCGCTGCGCCACGCGCCGGCCCGTGTACCCGCAGCCCAGGACGAGGAACGCGCTCACGCCTGCGGATACTTCCACGGGCTGCGGTACTTGCGGCTCAGCAGGTCATTGGCGCGAGCATCGTTGCGGACGATCTCTTTCTCCCCGTCCCAGTCGATGCTCTTGCCGGCGCGCCAGCTCACCATCGCCAGCAGGCTCATGTTCGTCGAGCGGTGGCCGACCTCGATGTCGCACGCCGGCCGCCGGCCCGTCTTGATCGCATCGAGAAAATCGGCCCACAGCTCGCGGATGTTCTGGTCGTCGGGCTGGTTCAGCCGCGCGTCTTCGTGGATCGTGGGTTTCTTCTTGTCCGCCGGATAGAAGGTCCAGCCGTCGAGCCAGCCCAGATGCAGTGTCCCCTCGGTCCCGTAGAAATACACGCCGATGGCCGTGGACTCCGCGTTGTTGCCCGCGTACTGGCGGTGCTCCCACACGCAGGAAAAAGTTTCGAATTCGAAAGTGGCGACCTGGGTGTCGGGCGCGTCGGCGTTGTTCTGACGAATGCGCCGCGAGGCCGCCGAGAAGACGCGCTTGGGCCACTTCTCCTCGGTCCACCAAAGGATCTGGTCGAACCAATGGATGCCCCAGTCGGCGACCGTGCCGTTGGCGAAATCGAGGAACTGGCGGAAGCCCCGCGGATGGATCGCCTTGTTGAATTTGCGGTACGGCGCAGGGCCGATCCACATGTCCCAATCGAGTCCCGGCGGCGGGTCCGAATCGGGGGCCGGCCTGCCCGGGCCGCCCGCTGAGTGCACAAACGCTCTCACCATGCCGATGCGGCCGAGCTTTCCCGACTTCAGAAACTCCATCGCGCTCTTGTTGTGCGGGGAGACCCTGCGATGCGTGCCAACCTGCACCGTCCGGCCCGCGGCGCGCGCGGCGTTCACCATCGCGCGGCCTTCGCGGATCGTGTGCCCGATCGGCTTCTCCACGTAGACGTGGGCTCCCGTCTTCACGGCCTCGATCATCGGCAGCGCGTGCCAGTGGTCGGGCGTTCCAACGATGCAGATCTCGGGCTTCTCCTTCGCCAGCAGCTCGCGATAGTCCTTGTACTTGCGCGGCTGGTCGCCCGTGAGCTTGACGACGCGGTCGTAAGCCGAGTTGATCTGGCTCTCGTCCACGTCGCACAGGCCGGCGACGGAGCTCTCGCCGGCCTCCATGGCGCAGGTGAGGATGTTCATGCCCCACCAGCCTGTGCCGATGAGCGCGGTCTTGTATTTGCGGCCCTGCGCCCGCACGAGCGGCGTCGCGGCGCCGGCGAGCGCTGTGGATGCGCCCGCCATCAGTTGTCTTCGAGTAAGGTTCATGCGCGGCTCTCCCGGGAGTTGCGGTCTGCAACCTGTTTTACCGCAAACCCGGGCCGCGTTGGCCGCCGGGTCTCTCAGGCTGTGAAATAACCGCGCGCCAGGTCCGGCTTCATCTCCAGCGCCTGGCGCCAGCAGGAGCGCGCCTCGTCGGGCCGCCCTTTCTCATTCAGCGCGTGCCCGAGGTTGAGCAGAGCCTCGGGGAAATTCGGGCGCAGGGTGAGCGCTTCGCGATAGAGCGAGACGGCGTCGTCAAGCTGCTTCTTCTTCTGAAGCAGCAGCCCCGTGTTGTAGAACAGCTCGGGCGTCCTCTCCCCGAGATCGATGAGCTTGCCCTGGTACTCCAGCGCTCCCGCCTCGTCGCCGGTCTCGATCGACAATACCGCGAGACCACGCAGCGCCTCGCGGCATTCCGGATTCAGCGCCAATGCGGCGAGGAAGTGCGAGCGCGCGCTGTCGAGATCGCCCGACTGGCGGCGCGCCAGACCCAGATTGACATGGGCCTCGAGCCAGTCCTTGCGGGTCTCCAGGCATTGCTCAAAGCACTCGGCCGCGCCTTGTGCATGGCCGCGGCAGAGCCGGAGGAATCCCAGCCGGAACCAGATGTCGCCCCAATCCGATTTCTTCTGCGCGAGCTCTTCGTAAAGATCTTCGGCTTCATGCTGCCGCCCTTCCTCTTCGAGGATCGCGGCCAGATTCGCTTTCACCTCGTAGGATTCCGGGCTCAGCCGCAGCGCCGCCTCGTAAGCCTCGCGCGCTCCCGCGCGGTTCCCGGACTGCTGTCTGACGACGCCGAGGTTCACCCAGCCGGGCGCATGGTCGGGCTTGAGCCGCACCGCTTCCGCGTAGGCTTTTTCCGCCTGCTCCAGCCGCGACGCCTTCTGGCACGCGGCGCCGAGGTTGTGCCACCGCTCGGGCTTCTCCGGCGTCAGCTCGACGAGCTTTGCGCAGTACTTCGACGCCGCCTCATAGTCGCCGGACGTGTACGCCGCCCAAGCCAGGCCGTCCAGCGCCGCCTGCGAGTGCGGGCGCAGCCCGATCAGCTTCTCCGCGTTCTCCCTCACGAACTCGACATCGCCCTTGCGAACGCCAATCTGGATGACATTGGCCAGCGGCTCCTCGGCGTCGGGCTGAGCTTTGAGCAGCTCGACGTACGCGCTCAACGCCTCTTCGTCGCGCCCCAGCGATTCGAGCGCCGCAGCCCTTCCGAAGCGCGCCGTCGGCTCGGATGCTTCGCGCGCCAGCACGCGTTCGAACTCCTCCAGCGCCTTGGCCGGCTCGCCTGCGTGGAGCAGGCACACGGCGTAGCCCAGCCGCGCCTGGTCGCGCGACGGGTCGAATTGGATCGCCCGCCGGAAGTTCGCTGCCGCCTCCTTCCAGCGGCCGAGCTTCTCCTGGCAGATGCCCAGGTTGTAGAAACTGAGCGCCGAATTTGAATCAAGCTCCACAAGCCGCGAGTAGCTGCGAGCGGCGTCCTCGTACATCTCGAGCTCGAATTGAATGTGGCCGCGAGCTGCGTAGAGCTCCGCGCTCTCCACGCCATCGTCAGGGACCCTGGAGAGCTCCTCCAGCGCCTGCCGGCTCTTGCCCTCGAGGTGCAGCGAGACCGCCTGCGCCAGGGCCTTTTTGCAGTCTTCCGTTTCCGCGGCCGGCCGCCGGTCGTTCGGGTCGGTTGATGTCCGTATCTTCCCCTGACTCATGAGGCTTACCTTCCTTCGGCCAGTTGCGGGCCGGGCGCAAAAAGGGCGCAAAAGCGGCCCAGGTAATCGTACTGGTGCAATACTTCAACCCACCGCAGCAGGGACCGATCCCCTTTCGGAGTGAAGAAACCGACCCCGCCGCGGGGGTGTGTTGGCGCGCCGAAACTGTCCACCACCTGATCTTGCAGCCGCACGGTGATTTGAGATCCCTCGACGTCGGTCCGGACGCGCAGCAGCGTCCCGCTGTGAAGGGCGATGTTCGGCGGCAGCGGCATGGTCCGGCTGGAGCCTTGCTTTCCCGCCGACACGGGATACCTGGTGAGAACCCCGGTGGGCGTCGGCCCGCCACGCGTCACGATAATGCGGAGCGCGTAGTAGTTTGCCGGATCCTCCGCCCGAACCACCCAGTTCAGGCTGCGGCGTTCGATCTGGCCAAGAAACTCCATTGAATAATCGGTCATCTTTAGCGTCGGCGTGTATAAAGCCAGTTGACCGGGCTCGAGCATTGTGGACTCGGAGTAGCTCCACGTCTTCGACCAACCCTCCGCGCCTTGCCAGGCGCCAAGGCCGCTGCGGAAATCATCGAAGTGCCTGACCGCGGCGCGTCCCGCGAAGATCTTTCGGAACCAGGCCGGTGATTCGCTTGCTCCCGGCTGGACTGCCTTTGTGGCCGATCCTGTCAATACTTTCGTCGGCTTGCGCACAAAGCTATAGGCCGCTCCGAGAAGAAGAACCACGCCGGCCGCGGCCGCGAGCGCTTTGCGCCCGGGCAAGACGCGCGCGACGGCGCGCACCCGCTCGGCGAGGGGCGGCGGACTGTCGGGCGGGGCTTCAATGACGGGCGCCCCACGCTTCCTCTTTGCGGGCTTCGCCAGCGGCCCCAGGGGCAATTGGAGCCGGACGCCAAGCGCAGCCGGCGCGGCCGGTCCCGAGCCGGCCCGCACAAGCGGCCCCCGCGGTTCGCGCACCTGCCTGGTGGCCTGGCAATCGGCCGGCCGCACCTGGAAGAGCGGCAATTGAGGCAGCAGGGGCGCCGGGGCCGCGGCCGGCTCGACAACCTCGGCGGCGGGCGGGGTGAAGGACCATTCGGGCGCTGGACAGGACCGCCGCACACCGGTGTGCCGCATCCCGGCCGGCGCCCAACGCGGCTCCGCCGGGACTGCACTCTGGCTCAGCGCGGGCAGCGCGATCGCGACTCCGATATCCGCCGGGACAGCCGGACGAAGTCGCGCAACCGCGGCCGGCGGCGCATCGGCCTTCAGCACCGCCCCGGCCTTCGGTGGCGGTATGAACTCCGGACCTGCCGGGGCGTGCGGGCGCGCCGCACTTTCGCCGGAAAGCGCCATCGCCGAGGGAGCGGCGAGGCTTGCAGCGCCCAACGCCGGGTGCATGGGCCGGGCCTTCCCCCGACTGCGAGGTCGCCGCGGTCGGGCCGCGACGAGGTAGTGTCCGAAGCCCCCCACCGGCATTGCCGGGTTGCCGGGAAGCATCGCGTGCGCCCAATCCGGCCCAAAACCGCACACAGCCTGGCCGAGGGAGGGAATCCATGGGTTCAAAGGAGTGCGGGGAGGCAATGGCCGCGACGGCGTGGCGAGTTGCGTGGGGGGCCGGTGGATCTGAGCTTCCGGCGCGGTCGCTCCCGGGACTGCGATTGGGAGCAAGGGGCCTGCCGCAAGCGCGAACGCCGGCAACCGCACCGGGCTCGCCGGCAGCCATGCCTGAACCGGCGTGCGCGCCACGCCCGCCTCAAGCCCGGGAACGCCGGGATCCCGAGGGCGTAGAGGCTCCGGCGGCGAGATCCGCCTCAGCTTCTCGCGCGCCGAGGCCAGTGACGCCACTGTCTGAGCCTGCCGCGCCCGCGGCGCTTCGTAGACCGTCCTCAAGATCAGTCTCGGCCGCCCGGGGTTTCCGATAGCCGGGGAAACAGCCGGGTCTTCAGGTCTCCGGTCCACGGGTGAGCTCCATGCCGTGAGCTTCAACCGGGCGAGCGAGGTCGCTGCGCGCAGACCCGCAGCGACGCGCCGGCAGGGGGCGCGAGGATCCGGTGTAATCACGGTGGAGCGGGCGATCTGCCATGACTGGCTGGCCCACGCCAGTTCGCCCGAGCGGGGCTGAGCCGCCGGCGCGGGCAGATCAACGCATTCGGCCGCCGCCAGGCCCGCCGCCGCCGGCCGCGCCTCCCATGCAGGCAGCAGCCACGCCGTCCCGGTGCTCAGCGCTGTTGCCGGCACAGCGATCCGCCGGCCGGCGTCAATCACCTGCCAGGGCTCGAAGATCGCGCCCGCCGCAGGCGGCGCCTGGGGCTCCTGCGCTTTCCGCGAAGCCGCCGCCCGGGCCCGGGACGGAGCTTCGCGCACCGGCTGCCGAACCGAGGATTCCACCAGCCGCGCCAGCGCCAGATCGTTCTGCTGCTGGAAATACTCGTCGCGATGCGCAGACGAACAGAATCCCGCGTCCGAAAACTTCCGCAGCAGCGAAAGCCGCTTGCCGCAATGGAGACATCGCATGGGCGCGTGGGCTCCCCACACTGCTCATCGACGCGCCGCGGCCCGCTGTTTACGGTTCGGGGTAGAAAATACTCAGAAGCGGGGACGGGGAATCCCCAAAAGCGCGACCGAGAATCGCCGTTAGAGCGGCTCGGGGAATCGCAGGCTGGCCTTCATGAGCGCCTTCGAGAGCATCTCGACGGCCTCGCTTTCCCGCATCCCCCGCGATGTCGCCAGCTCGGAGACGAGCATGATCCGCGCCCGGTCCAGCATCTTCTTTTCGCGGAACGAGAGCGGCTTCTGCGATTGCTGGATTACCAGCGCCTTGAGAACCTCCGCAACCTCCAGGAGGCCCCCGTTCTGCATCTTGACGGAGTTCTCCTTGAAGCGGTCCTTCCAGTCCGCGCAGCGCCGGCATACGCCGGTGGACAGAAAGTTCAGCATCTTGGCGATTTCGCCGTTCTTGGTCACTTTTCTCAGACCCACGTGGTCAACGTGAGAGAACGGTACCATTACCGTCATGCTGCTACAGCTAAGTCTAAGTAGATAAAAGCGTTCCGACTGTGTTCCAAAGCTGCGCGAACTGATGTTCTCGATAGTACCAACACCGTGATTGGGGTAAACCACCTTCTCGCCTACTTGAAAGGTCATGCGGGGACCTCGCTACCACCATCGTGGAGTTGTCAGGTTCTCTACAATACAGTAGAACTTCAATGTAAACTGAGTGCGGCCCAAAGTCAACCAAAAATTCCCGCAAATAACTTATTTCAAACAATTTCTATATCTTGAAGGATCGGCTGAACTGCCAGTAGAATCAACAAGTTTCAGAGATGTTTGTCTGGTTCAACGGGATTTGCCACCAGATCCAGGTGTTATCCCGGCGGCGCCTTGGGGATGGCGCTTGAGTACTATCCCTTGAGCAGGCCCCGGACGAAGGCGAGGTTGCGCTTCATGTCGTCCGGAACGGAGTTCGAAGGGCAGTCGGTCTCCAGGTTCGCGAAGCCGGAAAACCCAATCTCACGAATCACTTGCATGACTTCGGCGAAGGGAATCTTCCCCTCGCCGAGGTAGTGCGGATTGTCCTTCAGGTGGATCTGGCAGATCCTGTTCGCGCCCAGCCACCGCATCTCCCTGAGAATGTCGAACCCGGCCCGGGTCGAGTTCCCCACGTCATAGTACGCCTGGACCGCCTTCGACCCGGACCGTTCCATGATCCTGACGTTGTTCTCCGCGGAGATGGTGTTCTCCAGCGCCAGTTTGACCCCTGCCTTTTCCGCGGCGGGCGCGATCTCGCGGAGCGCGTCGCCGACGTAGTCCATCTCGGCCGCGGTCTCGAGCGCCCCTTTGCCGAAGAAGGGCAAGAGCATCACCTTGGCGTTGAGCTTCTGCGTGATCGGGATGCCGTCCGCGATCCACTTCAGCGCGAGCTTGTCGCTCTTCAGAAAGTTGACGTGGAGCGCGTCGAGGCACGTGCCGGCCAGCGCGATCTTGTGCTTGTTCGCTTCCGCCAGGTACTGCGCCTGAAGCGCGGCGTCATCGAGTGGCAGCTTGCCGTCTGCGATCTTGCGCCCCAGGCTGACCTCAACGCCCTCGAATCCGATCGACGCCGCCAGCGCGACGGCTTCGATCTTGCCGGTCTGGCGCAGGTTCCAGTCGGTCACGCCGATCCTGAGCTTCGGCTTCCCTCCACGCAGATTCATCGCCACGCCGGCGGATCCCGCAAGCAACAACGCACGCCTGCTCAACATTTGGTTTCACCTCTTCAGGCGAGTTTATCTTCACTCAGCCTGACAACGGGCACGGGCTTTCCGCCGGCCGTCTCCTTGAACGCCGGCCGGAACGCCTCCACGGGAGCGGCCCGCGCGAGGCATTCCAGCGCGAGCGCGCCAGCCGGTGAATCCCAATCGAGCTTCAGAATCCCGCTGTCCACGCGATGACGGACCGGGCGCTTCGCGAACTCCTCGCTGATCGACCGGTCCTCGCCAAGCGCCAGCGCAAAGCCGGCGTAGGCATCGCTGACCTCGGCCCAGCGGACCTTGCGGGCCGGACCGGGCGGCAGGAAATCGAGCGTCACCACCAGGCTCTGCGTGGAAGGAGTCGCGCGCAGCGCCGGCGTGTAGCCGCCGAACCGCGCCACCGGAACCGCAAAGCACGCGCACAGGTCGCGGCTCTCGACGGTCGCCATGCGCTCGTTGCTGGCGTACTTGAAGCCCTCCGCCAGCCCCTCGAAATCCAGCTCGAGGAACAGCCGCCCGCACTGGAACTCGCCGTTCTCGATCGGATCGAGCGAGATGTGCTTGTCCCCGCCCGGATTGCGGAAGCCGACCGCGCCCAAGATGCAGTTGCGCTCCTGCACCGAGTGCAGCAGCGCGGAGGAGAAATCGTAGCCGTCCTTCACGACGCGCATGGCGATGTTGCGCGCCGGGCGGCTCGCGCCGCCGAAGTACGCCAGCAGCGGACGCCGCTGTACCCAGAAATCACCGCGGTTTACGGATCCCAAAGAAAAGCCGCGCCCGATGTAGGTTGTGCCGTGAGTCGCGGCGCCGCCGTCGCCGAGGATGAAAAGCTCCCGGTGCTGGCGCGGCTCGGACGGCTTCAGAAAGCGGACAGCGAGGTCCTCCGGACAGCGATAGTCGTGGATGCCCGTCTCGCCGTCGCTCCCGCCGCGTTCGGGACTGCGGTTGTCCGGCGTGGCCAGGCCCAGCCGCCCGTCGAGCGACTTTTCGAGCCAGACCGGGTGACCGATGTCGGTGGCGTAGCAGCGGCTCATGGGTCCCGCGAATTGCGCCCGCGCCGCGTCCCAATGCGCCGCCAGGTGCAGCCAGAGGCGGCGTTCCAGCGCCTCAGCGCGCTTGAGCATCCCGGGATCGCGCAGGAACATGCGCATGCGCGTGAGGTTCGTCAGCGACACGCGCGCGTAGGTCGGGCTGTTGTACTCGGCGAAGCTGCCCGTGCGGTCGATCTCCGCGCAGAGCCGCACCATGCGGTCACGCGCGTAACCGCCGAGGTCCTCGTCCTTGAACAGCTCGGCCGCGGCCAGCGTGACGAACGTCCCCTTGATGGCGATGTTGGTGTAGCTCATCGAGACGTTGCGCCGGCGGATCGAAGCGGCCGCGCGGCGGATGGCTTCCCGCACGCGGGCGCGCGGCGCGTCGTCCAGCTTCCCGCCGTGGCGGAATTCAATCAGCAGCAGCAGCGAGCCGTTGAAGTCGGCCCAGTTCCAGTCGGCCGGCGCCATCTTGTCGGGCGGCTCCTCCATGTACCAGCCCCAGATCCCATGCCACTTGCTCTGCGGATCGGCGACCTGGAGATTCACCACGCGATCGATGACGCCTGCCGCGCGCTCGGCGCGTTCCTGCCCCCCGAGCTCCAGCATGCACAGCGCGTATTCGAGCGAATCGCGCGTCGGATGCACGCGCCGCTCGCGCATTTTCGTGTGATAGCGGTACTCCGGTCCCAGGTTCCGCGAGACCATCCGCTCCGCCGCGTCGTAGCGCTGATCCTCGATGAGCACCGCCTTCTCGATGAGGATGCGGTCCCATTCCTTGCGCCAGCCGCGCGGCCCCGGCGCGCACGCCGCGGCACAGGACGCCGGCGCCAGCATGACCTCACGCCGCGTGATCACTTCGCCTCCTCGCGTTTCTCGACGCGCCGGAACACCTGGCCCAGGAATCGCAGCTCGACCGGCTTGCCCTCGGCGCCGAGCACGAACGTCGCCAGGTCGTCATCGCCGAGCCTGTCCTCCGCCGAGCGGAACGTGTCGTAGTGCCAGTGGTTGAGCGTCGCCGCCACGCGGTTCCAGCTCAGCGCGAGCGAGTCGCCGGCCAGAAAGACGCGGGCCGCGCCATACGCGGCGTTCTGATAGTCTCCGGCGTATTCCGAGAGCGGGAGCGAAGGCTTTGTGCCTTTCGCGCGCGCGGCCTCTCGCTTCGCGCGCCTGGCCGCCAGATCCCCCTCCCGCTTTGCGGACAGTGCGAGGAAGAGCGCGTTCCAGTCGCGCTCCGGCAGGCCCAGCATCCGGTCGAACACCGCGTTGCGGATCGCCACCGGCAGCAGGCTGTCGCCGAGGTTGGTCCAGGCGACCAGCCCCAGGCGTTCGTTTGGCAGCATCGCCACCGCCGAGCGGAATCCGTGCAGCGATCCGCTGTGCGACACCATGTGCCGGCCGCGGTAATCCTGAATCATCCAGCCGAGACCGTACGAGGCCATGTTCGATTCAGGATTTGACTCGCGCCACTCCTGGTCGGGCGGAACGACCATCTGCGGCGTATGCGTTTCGCGCAGGTTCTTCTCGGAGACGATCCGTTTGCCCTCGAAGACGCCGCCGGCAAGCTGCATCTGGAGCCAGCGCGTCATGTCCGCGAGCGTGCTGTTCATCGCCCCCGCGCCGCCGACGTTGTCGTACGCCCTCCACTCCTGCTCGCGCAACATGCCGTCGCGTTTCATGTACGGCATGGCGAGATTCGCCGATTTGAAAGCGTCGCGGGCGCTGAAATCGGTGTTCGTCATGCCGAGCGGATCGAGAATGCGCTTCTGTACGAACTCCTCCCACGTGCCGCCGGACGCTCTGCCCACGGCTTCGCCCGCGGTCATGAACATGATGTTCTGATACTGGTACTGGGCGCGGAAGGGCTTCGTCAGAGGCAGGAACGCGACTCGCGCCATCAGCTCCTCACGGCTCAACACGGTGGAGATCCAGAGCTGGTCGTGGCGGCTCAGGCCCGTGCGGTGGCTGACGATGTCGCGCAGCGTGACGTATTGGTCGGCCAGCGGATCGCTCATGCGGAAACCCGGCAGGTGCTTGCGCACCGGATCGTCCCAGCTCATCCTGCCCTCGTCGGCGAGGATCGCCATCGCCGCGGTGGTGAAGGCTTTCGTGGTCGACGCAATCGCGTACTTCGTTTCAGGAGTCACCACGCCGCCGCCGAGCTTTCTGAGCCCGAAGCCCTTCATGTAGACCACCTGGCCGTCCTTAACGACAGCGACGGCGAGGCCCGGCGCGTTCCAGGATTTCAGGGTGGCCGCAAGGTGCGCGTCCAGCGTGGCTAAGCCGGCGGGCTGCGAGCAGAGCGCCGGCGCAAGGAGAGCCAGGAGAAGCGGGAGCAACCTCATCGCTCCCCATGATAACGGGTGGCGGCGGCGGGCGATCAGCGGTCCCGGTCGGCAACCAGGTCCGTGGCGGTCAGCAGCGCGCGCTGTGCCGGCGAATCCGGGAACTCGCCGAGAATCGAACGCGCCTTCGCCGTGAACTCGTGAGCGCGCTCGCGCGCCCGCTCCACGCCGCCATGGCGTTCGAGCAGCCGGCGGATCTCCGAAAAAGGCACGGTCTCGTAATGGCCCTGCTTCAACACGGTCTCGACGCTGCGCCGCTCTTCCACCGCGGCGCTTTCGAGCGCGTAGATCAGCGGCAGCGTCACTTTGCCTTCACGCAGGTCGTTGCCCACCGGCTTGCCAAGGATCGATTCGCGCGAGGTGAAATCAAGGATGTCATCCACCATCTGGAACGCCATGCCCAGGTTCCAGCCGAATTCGCCCAGCAGCGCCTGCTCGCTCTCCGTAGCGCCGCCGGCGAGTGCGCCGAGCCTGGTGCAGGCGGCGAACAGACTCGCCGTCTTGCGGTCGATCAACTCCATCGAATCGGCCTCGGAGACGTCGATCTTGCCGATGCGCTCAAGTTGAAACAGCTCGCCGTCGACCATCTGCTGCGTCAGCGTGATCAGCAAATCGAGAACCTCGAAGCTGCGCAATCGCAGCGCGATCTGAAACGCCTGCATGTAGAGCCAGTCGCCGGCCAGAACCGAAGTGTGATTGCCCCACAGCACGTTGGCCGAAGGCTTGCCGCGGCGCGTGCGGGCGTCGTCGATGACGTCGTCGTGCACGAGCGTCGCCGTATGAATCAGCTCGACCACCGCGGCCAGCCGGATCGCTTCCGCCGAAGGCTCGCGAAACAGCCGGCACGTCACCAGCAGCAGGATGGGCCGCAGCCTCTTTCCCCCATTGCCCTGGAGGTAGCGCGCGATCTGCGAGACCGCCTGCACTGAGCCCGCGGACTCCTGGCGCAGCTCCGCCTCCATCTTCTCAAGGTCTTTCGAGACGAGGTCGGTCAGCTCCCGCGCCGCGAGGGCCATGCCCAGCTTGCTGGTTGCCATCAGATGCGTCCAGTGTAGCGGGCGGCTGCGCTGCGCTGCAAACAGAGACGCTTCCAGTTCTCCGTCGTCGTCGCCGCGATTTCATCGACGGAGAGCCCTTTGACTTCGGCCGCCTTCTTCGCCGTCTCGACAACGTAGGCCGGCTCGTTGCGCTTGCCGCGGTACGGCACGGGCGCGAGATACGGAGAGTCGCTCTCGATCAGAATGCGATCGAGCGGAGTGAGGCGCAGCGCCTCGCGCACGGCTTCGCCGTTCGGAAAGGTGATGATGCCCGAGTAGCTGATGTGAAAGCCGAGAGCGAGCGCCTCTTCGGCCTCGCGCGGGCCGCCCGAAAAGCAGTGAAAGATGCCGCCGCGCTCCGCGCCCGCGTAGCGCTCGCCAATCAGGCGCACGGTATCCTCCCACGCCTCGCGCGTGTGGATGACGATGGGCAGCGCAGCCTCTCGCGCCAGCTCAAGCTGCCGCACAAAAACTTCCCGTTGCGTCTCCGGAGGCGAGAAGTTGTAGTGGTAGTCGAGCCCGATCTCGCCCACCGCGACTACTTTCGGGTGCGCGGACAGCGCAGCCAGCCCGGTCCACGTCTCCGCCGCCGCCTTGGCCGCGTCATGAGGATGAACGCCGATGGTGGCGTAGATGAACGGATACGCATCGGCCAGCCGGATGCCCGCCTCGAGATCGGGCGGGCCGTCGCCCGAGCCGATCGCCACCATGGACTCGACGCCCGCCGCGCGCGCCCGCACGATGACAGCCGCGCGGTCGGCGTCGAAGGCTTCGCCATCGAGATGGCAGTGTGAATCGACGAGCGTCATTTCAACCGCGCGCCCACCGGAACGTCTTCGAGAAAGCCCGCCAGCACGGGATCGCCATTTTCCAGCGATGCCGCCACAATCATCCCATTACTTTCGATGCCGCGCAGCTTCCGCGGCTGCAAATTCGCGACGATCACCACCTTGCGCCCGACAAGCTGCTCCGGCTTGTAGGCCTCGGCGATGCCCGCCACCAGCGTGCGCGGCTCGCGCTCCGCGGCGTCCACGGTGAGCTTCAGCAGCTTGTTCGCGCCCTTGACGGGCTCGGCTGCCAGCACCTTCGCCACTCGCAGGTCCACTTTGGCGAAGTCGTCGATCGTGATTGCCGGAGCCAGCGGCGGCACGCCGGGCGGAGGGGTCCACTCCGCCGCGCTTTCTTCCGTCTTTCCCAGCAATGCGTTTTGCCGGGCGATCTCCTGCTGCTCCAGTTCGCGCATCTTTTCCACCGTCTTCTCCACGTCCAGCCGCGGGAAGATCGCCGCGCCCTCGCCCACGGCCTGGCCCGACGCGAGTCCGCCCCACTCAATCCGGTCGATGCGCTGCGCGGCGAGCGGCTCGCTCATGCCAAGCTGCGCCCAGATCTTCTCGGTGACCTCGGGCAGCACAGGCTTGAGCAAGATCGCCACGATGCGCAGCGTTTCGGCGGAAGTGTACAGGATCTCGTCGAGCCGGCGCTGCGACTCGGCGTCCTCCTTCTTCACCAGCGTCCACGGCTGATATTGAACAATCGCCCGGTCCACCGCGCTCAGCAGCGCCCATACCTGCTCGAGCGCGCGGTGAAACTCGAACTTCTCGAACGACTCGCGGAATCCCGCCGCCGTCTTGCGCGCCTCCTCGGCGATCGCCGGCGCGCCCTCCGAAGCGGGAACCTTTCCGCCCCGATACTGCCGCACCATCGCCACGGTGCGGCTCATCAGGTTGCCCAGGCCGTTGGCCAGATCGCTGTTGTAGCGGTTCACCAGCGCGTCGTAGCTGAAGTTGCCGTCCTGCCCGAACGGAATCTCGCGGAACAGGAAGTAGCGCAGCGGATCGGCGCCGATCGCCCGCCGGATCGGCTCCGGCCGCACGATGTTGCCCTTCGATTTCGACATCTTGTCGCTGTCGAACAGCAGCCAGCCGTGAGCGAAGATGCGCTTCGGCAGCTCCCATCCGGCGGCTTTGAGAAACGCCGGCCAGTAGATCGCGTGAAAGCGCAGGATCTCTTTTCCGATCAGGTGCAGGTCGGCGGGCCACAGCCCCTCGCCTTCCACCGCGCTCCAGTACGTCATCAGCGCGTCGAACCAGACGTAGAAGACGTGCTTCTCCTCGCCTGGCACGGGAATGCCCCACTTGATCGTCGTGCGCGAGATCGACAGGTCGCTCAATCCCCGTTTCACGAACGAGATCACCTCGTTGCGCCGGATCTCGGGCTGGATGAAGTCGGGCTGCTGCTCGTAGAGGTCGAGCAAAAAATCCCGGAACGCCGACAGCTTGAAGAACAGGTTCTCTTCAGTGACCGTCTCCGTGGGCCGGCCGCACTCCGGGCACGGATCGCCCGGCTGCGCGTCGTTCACGTACAGCTCGTCGAACATGCAGTACTGCCCGGTGTAGCTGCCCTTCTCGATGTAGCCGTTCTTCTTGCAGTCCTCGAAGAGCTTGCCCACGGCCTTGTGATGGCGCGGGTCGGACGTGCGGCGGAAACGGTCGATCGAGAGATTGAGCCGCTCCCACTGCGAGCGGAACTCTTCGGCGATCGCAGTCGTGTACTCCTGCGGCGACTTGCCCGCCTTGGTCGCCGCGCGCTCCACCTTCTGGCCGTGCTCGTCGGTGCCCGTCGTCAGAATCGCGTTGTAGCCGCACATCCGCCGGTAGTTGCGGATCATATCCGCGGCGAACGTGGTGTAGGTGTGGCCGATGTGCGGCGCGGCGTTCACGTAATAGATCGGCGTTGTGAGATAGTACTTCTCGCTCATGCCTTGCTCTTTCCCCACGCGATCGTGGCGGCGGTCAGAATCTCCTTGAGCGGCTTGCCCGTCCTCCGGGCGAGCTCGCGGCAATCGTCGTACTCAGGCGCGGCTGCGCCCGACGCAGAGACCTTCATCCGGACCTTGCCGAACGGCGTCTCGACCTCGGCCTGCTCGCGCGCCTCGACCCTGCGCTGCGCGGCGTAAACGCGCACGCCGAGCGTCGTCGTCTCGCTCATCAGCAGGCGGGCGAGCGCCTCGCGGTCCTCGGGTTTCGCGATCACCTGCACGACGACGCCCGGCCGCTGCTTCTTCATAAACACCGGTTGCAGCGTCACGTCGAGAGCGCCCGCTTCGAGCAGCCGCTCCATCGCATAGCCCAGCATCTGCGGCGTCGAGTCGTCGATGTTCGCTTCGATGACCGCGACCTCGGCGGCCTCGCTCGCGCCCGACGATTCGCCGACGAGAATGCGCAGCACGTTGGCCATCTGCGGGAACTCCTTCGACCCCGCGCCGAAGCCCTGCCGCTCGATGCGCATCGCCGGCATCGCGCCGAAGCCGTCAGCCAGCGCCGCGATCAACGCCGCGCCCGTCGGCGTCGTCAGCTCGGCGTCGGGCCCGCTCGCGTAGGCCGGCACGCCCTCGAGCAGCAGCGCGGTGGCGGGCGTCGGGACCGGCATCACGCCGTGGTCCGCTTCCACCGTCCCCGTACCTGTATTCACCGGCGAACAGAAGATCCTTTCAATGCCGAGCAGATTGAAGCCGTAGCACGCCCCCGCGATGTCGCAGATCGAATCGACGGCGCCGACCTCGTGGAAGTGAACCTTCTCGATCGTCGTCCCGTGCACCTGCGCCTCGGCCGCGCCGAGCGCCTGAAACACCTTCACCGCGTTCTGTTTCACCGCGTCCGGCAGCGCCGCCGCCTCGATCATCTTCACGATGTGCGGCAGGTGCCGGTGCTTCTTCCGATCTTCGTACTCGATGTCGAATTTGGTCGCCGCGATCCCCTTGCGCTTCACCTTCGAGACGGTGAACCGCGCGCCCGTCCCCAGCGAGTCCAGCCCGGCGCAGAGCGTCTCCGCCGGCGCGCCCGCGTCGATCAGAGCGGCCACGGTCATATCTCCGGCGATTCCGGAGAACGCGTCGATGTAAGCGATTCTCATTCTTCGATCAGCCCCGGCAGGATCTCGCCCGACGGCCCGCGCAGGGCGCAATCGACCAGACCTGTCAGCGGTGTCTCCTCCACATTCACCTCAATCACCTTCGCGCCGGACCTCCGCGCCAGCGGCGCCAGCGACGCCGCCGGATAAACCACGGCGCTCGTGCCGGCGACAATCAGAACCTCGCAGCAACGGCACGCCTGCTCGGCTTCGTCCCAGACATCGCCCGGCAGCGGCTCGCCGAACCAGACCACGCCCGGCCGCATCATCTCCCCGCAGGCTTCGCAGCGCGGCGGCAGCTCCGGCAGCGGCGACCGCTCGTCCCTTACTTCCCGCGAGCAGGCGGTGCACCGCAGCACCCAGATGTCGCCGTGCACCTTCAGCACGCGCCGGCTGCCCGCGCGGTCATGCAGCCCGTCGACGTTCTGCGTCACCAGCGCGAATCCGGGACGCCGGTTCTCCAGCTCCGCCAGAGCGTAGTGGCCCGCATTCGGCCGGCATGCGGCGATCAGGCCGCGCCGCCAGTCGTACCACTCCCAAACCGACGCCGGGTCCCGCCGGAAAGCCTGGGGCGTCGCCAGATCCTCGGCCCTGAAGCCCTTCCACAGTCCGCCGGCCGACCTGAAAGTGGGGACTCCGCTTTCAGCCGAGATCCCCGCTCCCGTGAGAGCCACGATCGAGCGGGCTCCACGGAGCCACGCCCGCGCTGTCTCCAGGTCTCCAGGATTCAAATCTCATTATGACCCGCGGCCTTCAGCGCCCGCACGGCCTCCTCCAGCTTTTCGCCGGGCGCCAGCACCCAGTCGGTGTCGTAGGTGGACATCGCGAACACCGGCACGCCCGCTTCCGCCAGAGGTTCTACGACGGCGGCCAGCACGCCCGCCGTCTCGAACGGAAACTTCCCGGCCAGTTGGATGCACGCCCAGCCGCGCTGCGAGCGCACGCCGTCCGGAACATGCCGCTCCTCGCAGATCACGGAAAGCTCCGCGGGCGTCCGCGACACGCTCCAGAACGCGCCGCGCATGGCCCACTCGGGCGCCGGCTCATGCGCCGGCATCTGGCATACCGCGTACGGGCCGCGGTGCACGATGAAGTCCAGCGTGTGTCTCACGGCTCCTCTTTGATCAGCGTGTCGAGTGCGTAGCGCTCGCGCAAGTAATCGAGCCACGGACGCAGCTCTGCGTCTCCGGACTCCGCGAAGCGCCGCCACAATTCCTGGCAGGTCAACGGAATGAACGTCACGCCGTCGGCTCGTGAGCGCGCCGCGAAGTCCGCGGCCTCCTCGCGATGCCGCCGGCCGGAGGGGCCGTCGACGTCGAACCACAAATAGACCAGCGCAAACCCGGCCGGAAACCGCGTGCGCAGCCCCAATAGCTGCTTCACAAGCTGCGCCGCGTGCAAATGGCGGTGAAT
Organism: uncultured Solibacteraceae bacterium; assembly: GCA_964472745.1. GTDB lineage: Bacteria > Acidobacteriota > Terriglobia > Bryobacterales > Bryobacteraceae > CAYYNC01. Next base: position 39,481 of record CAYYNC010000026.1, on the reverse strand, counting down.
CGCGTCTTCGGGAGTGATCGACTGCGCCAACTCGTTCAGCGCCGGCCAGTCGCGCAAGAAAGCGTGATGCGCGTGCGCGTGCGCCAGGCCGTTCTGCGGTTTGCCGTCGTACGCCTCGCCGAACTTGCACTCGACCGCCGCCGCCCAGCGGTCCAGACCCGCCGCCGCGAGCAGAACATCCGCGTGAGGATGTGTCTTCCAGCCCGCCTGCACCTTCAGCCGGACCTCGTAGTTGAGCGCCGCGGGGCCCGCGCGTTCGATGCCCAGCGCTCCCAGCAACGCGCCCTTGGGCCGGGAACGCCAGCGCTGAAAGAAGTTCACGCACAACGCCGCCGAAGAAAGCAGCGAATACATGTGGCCCGGCTTTTCCCCGGGCCGCTCCAGCTCGCCGCCCGAGCCCGCCATGAACTGCATCTTCGCCGCCTGGTCCAGCGGTTCGAAGAGATTGTCCTCCAGCCGCGCCACCGCGCCGGCGGGAGCCCCCGGACGCGCCTGCAACTCGATCCCGCGGCGCCGCGCCCACTCCAATTGCCACCGCTCGAGCTGCCGCCTCAATCTCACACCGACACCGCCAGCTCCGCTACTTCCTCTCCGATCGCCAGGCACGCCGTCGCCGCGGGACTCGGGGCGTTCAGCACGTGCACCGCGCGGTTGCGCACCACGAACTCGAAATCCTCCACCAGAAAGCCGTCCTTTCGCATCGCCTGCGCGCGCACGCCGCTGCCCGCGGGCAGAAGGTCGTCCGGCCGGATCTCGGGCACAAGGTTCTGAAGAGCTTTCGCGAACAGGTCGCGGCTGAACGCCCGCCGCAGCTCGCCCGCGCACATCGCGAAGTGCCGGCCCACAAACCGCCACAGTCCGGGGAACGCCAGCGCTTCAGCCGCGTCGCGCGGATTGAAATCCGTCTTGCCGTACCCCTCGCGCTTCAGCGCCAGCACGGCGTTCGGACCCGCTTCGATCCCGCCGGCCACCATGCGCGTGAGGTGCACCCCAAGGAACGGGAAGCGCGGATCGGCGACGGGATAGATCAGATTGCGCACGAGAAATTCACGCTCCGGCCGCAGTTTGTAGTAATCCCCTCGAAACGGAACGATCGTGACATCGGGATGCTCCCCCGCCAGCCGCGCGATGCGGTCCGCCTGCAATCCGGCGCACGTCACCAGGACCTCGCCGCGAAACTCGCCCGCCGGCGTCTCCGCCACCCACTCTCCTCCGCGCCGGATGAGAGCGCGCACGCCCGCGCTGCACACCACCCGCCCGCCCATCGACTCGATCTCACGCACGAGCGCTTGGCAGACGCCGCGGTAGTCGACGATTCCTTCTTCCGGCACGCGCAGCGCCGCGATGCCGCCGCAATGCGGCTCGATCTCGCGAATCCGCGGCGGATCCAGAATCTCCAGCCCGCTCAGCCCGTTCTGCGCGCCGCGCTCCTTGAGATCGCGCAACCGCCGCACCTGCTCCGGCTTCCACGCCACCACGAGCTTGCCGCAGATCTCGTGCCGGACGCCCGTGCGCGCGCAAAACCCGGTCATCTGCCGGATCCCGCGCACCGCCAGCAGCGCCTTCTTCGTTCCCGGACGATACGCCAGCCCGCAGTGCAGAACGCCGCTGTTATTGCCAGTCTGATGCCGGCAGACGGCGCTCTCTTTTTCGAGCAGCGTCAGGTCTGCGCCGGGCTCGCGCTCGAGAATGCGAAACGCCGTTGCGAGACCCACCGCGCCTCCGCCAACGACGACGTACCGCTTGCTCATCGCTTCGCCTTCAAGGCCTCGCGCGCCGCGCGCACCGCGCGCTCCGCCTCCTCCACTGTACCGGCGAGCGCGGTCAGATGGCCCATCTTGCGCCCCGGGCGCGGCTCCAGCTTCCCGTACAGGTGCAGCTTGACGTTGGGAATGCGGCAGGCCGCCTCCCAATCCGGTTCGCCTTCTTCCCAGAGCTCGCCCAGCAGGTTGGCCATCGCCGCGGGACGCAGCAATTCGGACGATCCGAGCGGCAGCCCGCACACCGCGCGCAACTGCTGCTCGAACTGGCTGGTGAGGCAGGCGTCGAAGCTGAAGTGCCCGGAGTTGTGCGGACGCGGCGCGAGCTCGTTCACCAGCAGATGCCCGTCGCGCTTGAGGAACAGCTCAACGCACAGCACGCCCGCCACGTCGAGCTTGTCCAACACCGCGCGCGCAATCTCCACCGCTTCCCGCCGCACGTCATCGCTCACCCGCGCCGGCGCCAGAGTCACGTCGAGGATATGGTTGCGGTGCTCGTTTTCGACGACGCCGTAGTGCGCGAACGATCCGTCGAGCCCGCGCGCGGCCACGATGCTCACTTCGCGTTCGAACTCCACGAACGCCTCCAGTACGCACTCCTGCTGGCCCAGTTCGCGCCACGCAACGGCCGCGTCGCGGCGCTTGCGCAGGATGCGCTGCCCCTTGCCGTCGTAGCCGAAGGCCGCCGTCTTCAGCACCGCGGGCAGCCCGGCCTCCAGCACCGCCGCATCGAGCTCCTCCAGGGTCGCGACCGCGCGAAACGGCGCGCACGGAATTCCGTTCGACGCCAAAAACGTCTTCTCACGCAGCCGGTTCTGCGTGACGTGCAGAACCTCTCCATGCGGGCGCACGGGCGCCATCTCTTCCGCGACGCGCGCCGTCGCGGCGGGCACGTTCTCGAACTCGAACGTCACCACCTGCACACGCGACGCGAACGCCCGCACCTCGTCGAGGTCGTCGTAAGAGGCCCGCACTTCGACGTCGGACACCTGCCCCGCCGGGGTGTCGGTGTCCGGAGAAAACGTGTGAACCCGGTAACCCATCCGTCTCGCCGCCATGGCGAACATGCGGCCCAACTGGCCGCTGCCGAGCACGCCGATCGCGGCCCCGGGACGGACGACGCGGCTCACGGAAGCCTGGCCTCGGCCACCTTGGCCGACTGCGCCGCGCGGAACGCCTCGAGTCTTTCGGCCAGGTCGGCGCGGTGCGTCGCCAGGATGGCCACCGCCAGCAGGCCGGCGTTGGTCGCGCCCGCCTTGCCGATCGCCAGCGTGCCCACGGGGATCCCGCCGGGCATCTGCACCGTGGACAGAAGCGAATCAAGCCCGTTCAGCGCGGAGCTCTGCATCGGCACGCCGAGCACGGGCAGCGTGGTGTGCGCCGCGACGACCCCTGCCAGGTGCGCGGCCCCGCCGGCCCCGGCGACGATCACCTTCAGCCCGCGCGCCCGCGCCGTCCTTGCGTACTCGGCCGTGAGATCGGGCGTGCGGTGGGCCGAGGTCACGCGCTTCTCGTACGGCACGCCGAACTGCTCCAGCGCCTCGCACACGTGCTTCATCGTCTCCCAGTCCGAAGTGCTGCCCATCACCACGCCCACCAGAGGTGTGTCTGCCATGAAAGTATCCTCGAAGGAATGCTCCACCCCGAACCGGCGGCAGGACCCGCTTCCGAACGGCCGCCGCCCTGGGGAAATTCCAAGATAGCCCAATCCGCCCGCCTTCTCGCGCATACTGGGGTGTGATCATGCGAATCGCCGCCATCCTGCTCGCGGCCGCCACCCTGCTGCCCGCGCAGCAACTGCTCGAAGTGCGGCGCATCTGGGACCAGGCGCCTCACAACGCCTTCACCGATCTGGTGCGCTTCAACGGCGTGTTCTACTGCGTCTTTCGCGAAGGCGAAAGCCACGTTTCGCCCGACGGCAAGATCCGCGTGCTGCGCTCGAAGGACGGCGCGGACTGGGAATCCGCCGCGCTGATCTCTTCGAAGCTCGGCGATTTGCGAGACCCAAAAATCAGCGTCACGCCCAAACGCGAACTGATGCTTGTCGCCGCCGCCGCGCTGCGGCCGGGATCGGAACACCGCCACCAGACGCTGGCCTGGTTTTCGAGCGACGGAGTGAAGTGGCTGCCGCCGCGGGCCATCGGCGAACCGGACTTCTGGCTCTGGCGCGTCGCCTGGCACAAAGGCAAGGCGTACGGCGCGGGCTACGCGACCAAACCCGAAGTCTGGGGCCTGAAGATGTACGTGAGCGAGGACGCGGGCCGGACGTTCCGCGTACTGTTTCCGGAGGCGGGCAGCGACATGGAGCGCGACACCGAAACCGCCGTGGCCTTCGAGCCGCCAGACACCATCGTCTGGCTCATCCGCCGCACCTCCGCCGCCATGGTGCAACACACAAACCTCACCACCCTGAGCGGCGGCGCCGGGTTCGCCATGGCCGAGAACATCGGCGGCCCCGCCCTGCTGCGGCTGCCCAACGGCCGCTACGTCGCCGCCGGACGCCTCTACAAGCCGCGCCAGCGCACCGCGCTCTGCTGGCTCGACTTCCGCAGCGGCGAAATGACCGAGTTCCTCGAGCTCCCCTCCGGCGGCGACAACTCTTACCCCGGCTTGGTCTACGACAACGGCGTCCTCTGGGTCAGCTACTACTCCAGCCACGAAGGCAAAGCCTCCATCTACCTTGCCCGCGTGAAGCTCAACTGAGCGCCCGGTTCGATTACCTCAACTTGGATGGCCCGCCGCCGATTGCCTCTACTATCTGATGGTCCCGGTAAGAGGCGGATGATGGCCAAGGCATTGACGTCCGATGATGTCCTCCCTCTCGCCGCCTGCCTGCCGCCGCGGAAGCGCGTGCGGCTTTTGCGATTGACGGCCTCGCCGCCGGGCGCCGGTTCCCCCTTTCATCGCACCGCGCCGCCGGCGCACGGCGAGTCTTCGACGGATGCCGAGCTGCTCGAATGGGACGCCGAAGGCTGGGATGATGCCGGGTGCGGCGCTGCCGGTTCACGGTCTCGTGCGTGAGGATGCAATCGATCACCCGCGCGATGCCGCTGCTCTACCCGCCGGGACGTGAGCGCCAGGATCTTGGCCGGAAGCTGCTGAATCCGCCGCCGCTGGGCGGATGTTTCCGGGATCGGCGCGCCGCGGGCAGCGCCGACCGCGTCCATCGCACGTCCAGCCTCAATACCTGAGCCCACCACTCCTGCTGCACTCATCCCCGAACGTCCAACGCCCTGGCGGCAATGGATCGCCACCTTCTTGCCTTGCTCAAGCGCTTTGGCAATTTCCCGCAGCAGCCGCAGCGCGTCACGCATCGAGGCCGGCGCGCCGCGGCCGGGAATGGGGAAAGAGATAAACCGGATTCGGTTCGACTCGGCGGCGGTTCTCTCGCTATCGAGTTCGAGTTGAGCCGCTTCCTCCTCGAGCAGGCTGTCCACGACGTCAACACCAGCCTGTCTCCAACCGCCAGCCTCATCCTCAAGCCAATCGCCGCCTCGGGGACGGGCGGCCGCGGCCAGGCGGCCCCGCCATGGAGCCGGTATCCAGTACGGATCATGGCGCATCGCTCTTCTCCCCTCGAATGTGGCGCGGAACGTCGTGCCCGCTTTGTGAAGGAGGATCGGTCCTGGCGCTCCCTGCGAACTCATCGACGCAGTGCTCCTCAAGCGGCCCGCGCCTGCTACTCCTCGTCCTTGCACGCCCCGCGCGCCAGTTCGGTCTCGGCGGCGATGTAGCCGAAGGCGTTCCACGCGGGGTCCTCGATGATCCGCCTGTACAGCTTGCACGCCTTGGCCTTGTTGCCTTCCAGCCACTGCCAGTTGGCGACCGCGTAGGCCAGCGTCGCGAACTGGTTGCCCTTCAGCTTCGACGGGTCCAGGAGCGACTTCTCCGTTCGCATGCCCTTGTAGAAGAGCAGCGACTCGTAGTAGGTCTCGTTGGAGTCCACCTTCATCTCGTCGCCGATCGTTTCGAGCAGCTTCTCGGCCTCGGCGTCCTTCCCGGCGCGGCGCAGCGCGCGATAGAGCCACTCCGTCAGCGCCACCCGTGAATTGTCGTCGCTGGAAAGCGCGGTGCAATGCCGCACGCCTTGCGCCAGCGGCGGAGCGGCGTCAGGTTTGCCTGCCATGGCGAGACATCGCGCATACTCCGACGCTGCCCGCTGATAATCGCCCTTCATGTACAGCGCGAGCCCGAGATGATACGCGACATCGTAGCTGCCGGGCGCGAGCGCCTTTGCTCGGTCAAGGTCCTTCACCGCAAGATCGAACTTCCGCGTCGTGATGTAGCGGTGCCCGCGGTAGCGCGGAAAGCGGAAGTCGCCGGGCGCAGCTTTGATGCCCTGGCCGTACAGCGGAATCGATTCCGAGAACTTCAGAATCCGGTCGCGCGCCTGCGCCGCCGCCAGGATCAGGTCGGGGTTGCCCGGCTGCGCGGCGAGCGCCGCGTCGGCCTTGGCCACCGCGCCGTCCTTGTCAGGCAGCGCTTCGAATTTCTTCCCCAGCGGCGAGACGAATTCCACCTGCGCGCCGAGCGCGAGCGAAATCAACAGAAGAGTCCAGAGTCGCATCAGCACGATCCTGCACGGCATTCCCGCCGCTGTCAAGAGTTTATTGCGCGCGGATCAACGGGCTGTCATTCCTGGGCCGCGTCGCCGTGACAGCCACCAGCGGCCGGGAAAGGCGCTGTTCGACGATGGCGCGCAGCGCCGGCTCCGCCGCTCCGGCGGACTCCAGCCTTACGCCCGCTTCCCTCCCGGGACCGCGGTGCAGCCGGAAGACCCCCAGCAGCGCGGCCTTGCCCGGCGGGATCGGGTAGAACCTCAAGAACCTTTGCAGCGGGCCCGTGGACTGAGGATCGCGGTTCAGCAAGAAACCCGCCAGCCCCAACTCGCCCGGCGCCGCGCGAAAGACGTACCAGCGCAGATCGGGCGTTTCGGGCACTGTCACGGCGAACCCGCCCTCAGCCCAATAGACAGGCCGCGTCTCGTTATCGGTGTCTGAAACGTGGCGGTAATCGAGAATCCCTTCAAGGCCGTTCGTCCCAGGCCCGTCTCCGTGCTCGATCGCGAATCCGATCACGGCGTAGGCAGGCCGCTGCGCCTCCGGCGTCTCGACGCCGCCAACGAACTCCACACTGGCCGCGCCATCGCACGCCTCGACGGCTCCGATCGTATCGAACGCAGTCTCCCGCACCGCCTGACGGCCCGGTACGATGTTGCGCGGCGTGATCTCGTAGCGCCGCTCTCCTCCTCCGCTACAAGCCACTTTCACCGCGAACCGCGCCTCGCTCCAGTCCTTCCCGGTCTGATTGTCGAGCGTTGCGCTCAGCGCCGGAATCTTCTCCTGACGCCCCTCGTTCCACTTCCACGCCTGGACTTCGGTGAAGACGAAACTTCCGGCCCCGAACAGCAGCGCGGCCAGGATCGGGATCATGGCCTCAGTCCTCCTCCCGCGCGCCGTACAGCTCCGCGATCTCCTGCTTGAAGTGCTCGAGCACCTTCGACCGCCGCAGCTTCATCGTCGGCGTGATCTCGCCGTTTTCCAGCGAGAAGTCCCGCTCCAGAACACGGAACTTGCGGATCTGCTCGAACGGCGCGAGGCTCCGGTTCACCTTCTGAACGATGCGCTTCACTTCCCCCTGCACAACCCCGTTGCGCGCAAGCGACCGCATGTCGCGTCCCTCCTCGGGCGGCAAACCGTCCACCATCTCGGCGGCCTGAGGATTCAGCGTGATCAGCGCGGCCATGTACGGCTGGCGGTCGCCCACCAGCAGCACCTGGTTCACCAGCGGCTCGAGCTTGAACAGCGCCTCGATCTTCGACGGGTAGATCTTCTTGCCGTTGCTGCTGACGATGAGCTCCTTCTTGCGGCCCGTGATGCGAATGTATCCCTCGCGATCGATTTCGGCGACGTCGCCGGTGTGCAGCCAGCCGTCGCGCAGTACGGCCGCGGTGGCCTCGGGGTCCTTGTAGTAGCCCGAAAACACCGTCTCGCCGCGGATCAGCAGCTCGCCGTCGTCTGCGATGCGGATCTCCACGTCCGGCAGCGCTTTGCCGATCGAGCCTGAGATGGGACGGTCGAGCGGGTTGAGCGCCACCACGCCGCCCTCGGTCAGCCCGTAGCCCTCGATCAGCGGCATGCCGATGGCGGAGTAGAAATCCGCCAGGTCCTTGGCCAGCGGTGCGGCGCCGCTCACCGCCAGCCGCAGCCTTCCGCCCAGCCGCTGCCTGATCTTCAAGAACACCGCCTTGTCGAAGAACTTGAGCGAGTTGGCCGCCAGCGCGGAGGGCTTGCGGCCCGCCTGCCGCGCGCGGCTCGCCGACAGCCCGGCGCCGAGGCCGAGATAGCACAGCCGCCGCAGCGCCGCCGGCTTCTTGCGGATCTCGGTGGTGATGTTCGCGTAGACGCGTTCCCAAACGCGCGGCGGAGCGACGAAGAACGTCGGCCGCACGGAACGCAATTCGCCCGGCAGCTTCGCCAGACCCTCGCTGAAATACACCTGCACGCCGTGCCTGATCATCAGCAGCTCCGTGGCCATGCGCTGCGTGATGTGAGCGGACGGCAGGAACGCGAGCGTGCAGTCGTTGTTGTCGAGGTCGATCACGCGCGGTCCCAGCCCGCAGTTGAAGACGACGGCATTGTGGCTCACCAGGCCCATCTTGGGCTCGCCCGTGGCGCCGGAGGTCAGGTAGAGGATCGCCTGGTGTTTGGGAGTGACCTCGCCGCGGATGCGCTCCAGCAGGCCCGGCGATTCGCGCATCGCCTCCCGCCCCATCTCACGCAGGCGCGCCAGCGTGACCGCGTTGCTCTGCTCTCCGGTGAGCAGAATTCGCGGCACGGTCAGCGCCGCCAGCCCGGCGGACTCAAGCGCCGCAAGCGTTCTCGGATTCTCGGAGAAGACGGCCTTCGGATCGCACGCCTTGAGCGTGCGCACCTGGTCCGCCGGAGGCAGGCTCGTGTAGACCGCCGCCGCAACGCTGCCGTTCGTCATCGCCCCGATGTCGGCCAGGTAAAACTCGGCGCGCGTCTCCGAGGCGATTCCAACGATGTCACCAGCGACGACGCCGAGCGACCGCAGCCCCGCCGCGATCTCTTCCGCGGCCTGCCGGTACTCTTGCCAGGAGTAGGTGCGGTACCTGCCTCCGCCAATGGGCTGATGCAGCGCGGGCGCGCCGCCGAGAAGTTCGGCGGTGCCCGCCAGCATGTTGTAGACCGTGCGCTGCGCTGCCGGCAATTCGGCCGCGATCTTTGGCATCCGTGCCCAGGCTCCCGTCGTTGCGCTCCCGCTGTTCTTTGCTCGCGCGGTGGAAGGCGCGCGCAAATCCCAGCTTAGAATATCGCTAATGCCTTTCGAAACCGAGCTTCAAACGGCGCGCGGCCTCGCCCGCCGCGCCGGAGAGCTCGCGCTGCGCATGCGGCGCGCCGGCGTCTCCTCCGAAGACAAGCCGGACGACTCGCCCGTCACCGACGCAGACCGCGAGGCCGAGCGTCTGTTCACCAGCGGCCTGCTCGCCGCGTTCCCCCACGACGGCCTCCTCGGCGAGGAGGGCGCGGACAAAAGCGGCGCGCAAGGACGCCGCTGGATCATCGACCCTATCGACGGCACGCGCGACTTCCTGCGCGGCAACCGGCTGTGGGCGAATTTCATCGCGCTCGAGGTGGACGGCGTCGTCCAGCTCGGCGTCTGCAACTTCCCAGCGCTCGACGAGCAATACTTCGCGCTGCGCGGCGCGGGCGCCTGGCGCGCTTGCGGCGGAGAGACCCGGCGCCTGCATCGCTCCAACATCAAGGACCCGGAACGCGCCGTCTTCTGCATGAGCGATTTCCGCCGCGGGCTCAGGCAGCCCTACGGAGAACGCCTGCCCGAGTTCCTCAAGCGCTTCTGGGCCGTCCGCAGCATGGGCGGCGCGCAGGACGCGATGCTCGTCTGCTCCGGCTGCGCTGAGCTGTGGATCGAGCCCGACGCCAAGCCCTGGGACCTCGCGCCGATCCAGGTGATCGCGCAAGAGGCCGGCCTGCGCTACTTCGACAGCACGGGCAAGGACACGATCTACGGCGGCGGCGGCGTCGTCTGCGTTCCCGCGCTCGAGCCGCTGATGCGCGAATTCCTCGGCCTATAGGACCTTGCGCAGATCGCGCCACACCGGCATCGCTTCCCGCATCTTGCCCAGCACGATCAGCACCGCGCCCGCGCCTTTCTTGCGGTCCGCCCACGGGCACGAACCCAGGAGTCCCGGCGAGCTGACCACGCCGCCGGGCTCGATCCACGCGCCGAGGCTGTAGCGCGCTCCAGGCAGCGGCGAGTTCACATACCGCGCGCCGCCGGTCTGGTCCTTGAACCACTCCTCCACCACGCGCTCGCTCAGCACGCGCTTGCCGCGGAACATTCCCTTGTTCAGGACCATCTCGAGAAAGCGCGCGTAGTCCGCCGCCGTCGTGAACAGCCCGCCCGCAACGCGCGGATTGCGCTGGCGGAACGAGCCGAACGCCGTGTGCTCCAGGCCGAGCGGCGTGACGACCTTCTCGCGGAACCACTCCACCCACGGCTTGCCCGCCGCCACCTCGACGGCGCGCGCGGCCACCTGCATCGACGCGCCGCCGTATGCGAACACCGTTCCCGGTTTCGCGCGCAACGCGCTCTGCGCGATCTCATCGGCGCACTCGGCGAGCGTCATGCGCGCGCGATCGAGACACGACGCCTCCGGCGGCAGGCCCGAAGTGTGCGACAGCAACTGCCTGATCGTGATCTCCGCTTTCGGGCCCTTCAACGACGGGACGAACTTCGACGCCTTGTCGTCGAGCGAGATCTTGCCCGCGTCCACCGCCGCCAGCACCGCCGCTGACGAAAGCCACTTGCTCGCCGACGCCACCGGCTGGGCGCTCTCGGCCTTCAGCATCCCGTAGGCGCGCATGTAGACCACGCCCTTCGCGTTCACAACCGCCAGCACCGCTCCGCCGCCCAGGCGCGGCAAGGCGTTCTCGATCACGCGGTCCGCGGCGCGGAAGTCAGCCGGGATGGCGGGCAATGCCAGAAAGCTAAGTAGTAAGGCGGTCCTTTGAGATAGGAGTGAGGTCCCAGGTCTCGATGCGCAGGTTCCGTCCGGCGGCGCCGATCTTGCCGCGCGCTCCGTAGACCCTGCCTGCCAAGCGCGTCCCGTCATCCGAAAACACCTCCACCACCGAGCCATCGACGAAAACCGAATGATACCCCGGCTTGAAGGGCGCGCTGGAGGCCCCGGCCTTCATGCGGCCCGCGGCGGCGTCCACCGCCAGCAGCGGCGCTCCGCCCCGCTCGATGCTGCAATCGGCGTCCGTCCAGAGACGCGCCTCGAAGCACTCGGGGTTGGCCATCTGCGGCCGGGCGTTCTTCTTCCGGCGCAGCTTCGCGTACTCGGCCGCAGGCGCAAGCCGCAGCCCGCCGTCGCGTCCCAGCGACGGCGCCGCGGCCAGCGACATCACCCCGCTCCATCCCGCGGCGAGCTGCGCTTCCTGGCTGCGCTCTTCACGCAGCCAGCCCCAGATGAGCCGGCGCCTTCCATCGGCGGCGAGGCACGACTTCGGGGCGTAGTAGCAGCCGTGAACCAGCACGCCCTCCTGTTCGGGCGTGAACGCGCGGTCCTTCCACCGCCCCAGCCAATAAAGGACCTTGCCCATCGTCGAGACGATCAGCAGCCACTTGTCCCCGACCGGGAAGAAATCAGGGCACTCCCACATCTCGCCGCGCGCGACGTCGCCGCCTTTGAGCCGCGGATCGATCTTGCCCGTGAGCAACGGCTTGAGGTAGGTCCACTCGACGAGGTCTCGCGAGGAGTACAGCAGCGCCGTTCCGCCCACGCCGCGAAATCCCGCGCCCACCAGCAGCAGCCACTCATTGCCCTCGCGCCAGACGTGCGGGTCGCGGAAGCCCGGCGTATCGATTCCCGGCGGCGGCGCCGCGATCACCGGGTTGCGCGGGTGCTTGGTCCAGGTGACCCAGTCGTCACTTGTAGCCAGGCACTGGACCTCGGGGCGCACCCCGGTGTAGATGAGAGTCGGCCTGCCGCTGTCCACCACCGCGCAGCCGCTGAAGCAGCCGTCCTTGTCCGGCCCGCCTGGAGTCGGGGCGAGCGCGATGGGCAGGTGCTTCCAGTGCAGCAGATCACGGCTCGCGGCGTGGCCCCAGTGCATGGTGTCCCACTTGGCCGCCTTGGGATTGTGCTGGTAGTACAGATGGTACTCGGCGTTGTGCCAGATGGGGCCGTTGGGGTCGTTCATCCAGGCCGCCGGGGGGAGGAAATGGCACTGCGGGCGGTCGGGGTCGGCGGACAGCGCCGTCCGGGAGCTCGCGGCAAGCGCCCCCGCGCCCAGAAGCGCGCGGCGGGTCAGGGTTTTGCCGTCTTGAGACATGATTCTCTGCAACCAGGGTCAATCCTAGCGCATCTATTCGAACAGGGCGCACAGATCAGGAGCGGGTATTTTTGTTTACGATTCCGCTTGCATGTCATACCGTTTCGCAATTAAGATAAACGTGTATTTTGATCTACCGACCCAGAGGTGTCCATGATCTACTCGCGCTCGGCTGAATACGCGATCCGGGCTTTCGTGCATCTGGCCTCCGTTCCGGACGGCAAGTATGCAATGGTGAAACAGATCGCGGAGCAAGCGGACATTCCTTCGCACTTCCTGGCGAAGATTCTCCAGCAACTGGCGCGCAAAGGCTTCCTGCGCTCCAGCAAGGGGCCGACCGGCGGATTCAGCCTCCGGGTTCCGGCCTCCGAGCTCTCCCTGATCCAGATCGTGGATTCCGTGGACGGGCTGGCGGACTACGAACGCTGCCCGGCCGGTCTTGCCGAGTGCAACGACCTGGCGCCCTGCGGAATGCACGATAGCTGGAAAGCCCTGCGCGGGCGTATCATGGAATATCTGGAGCGCACCACGATCGAGGAGCTGGCCAAGGCCCTCGACCAGAAGAAGCGCAACCTCGAAAAGATGCGCAAGGGGAAGCGCTCCGGGTCGAAAAAGGCTTAGCCCGCTAAGCCGCAGGAGGCTGGATGCCCAGTTCCAAATGGGGTAGTGTCCCTACTCCGCACGACATGCTCGTCCCCATGGTCGTCGAGCAGACCTCGCGGGGCGAGCGCGCCTACGACATCTACTCGCGGCTGCTCAAGGAGAATATCATCTTCCTCGGAACGCCGATCGACGACCAGGTGGCCAACCTGATCATCGCTCAGATGCTGTTCCTCGCCGCCGAGGACCCCGAGAAGGACATCGCGCTGTACATCAACTCTCCGGGCGGCTCGATCACGGCGGGGCTGGCGATTCTGGACACCATGAACCTTGTGGAGTCCAACATCGTCACCTACTGCGTCGGCCAGGCTGCTTCGATGGCGGCGGTTCTGCTCTCCTGCGGGACGAAGGGCAAGCGGTACGCTCTGCCGCACGCGCGCGTGCTGATCCATCAGCCGTCGATGTCCGGGCTGGCCGGCCAGGCCACCGACATCGACATCTACGCCAAGGAGATCCTGCGGATGCGCGAGATCCTGAACCAGATCCTCGCCGACGCCACCGGCCAGCCCGTGGAGCGCATCGCGCGCGATGTGGACCGCGACTACATCATGGAAGCCGAGGCAGCCGTCGAATACGGCATGGTTGACAAGATCATCACCAAGCGCGAGCGGTGACGCTGAGGTACTTCTCATAAGCGCGGTCCCACTCCGGGGCCGCGCTTTTCGCTTCGTAGGTCTCCAGCTCGAACGACGCGCGGATGACCTGGCGCAGTCCTTCGAGTCCGTCCACCGCCCCGGCCCCGATCGCCTGGACCAGGACGTTGCCCGCGGCGGTGGCCTCGGCCGGTCCCGCGATCACCGTGCGTCCCGTGGCCTCGGCGACAAAGCGGTTCAGCAGCGAGTTCCTCGAACCTCCGCCGACGATGTGAATCAACTCGATTCGCTCGCCGGTGACCGACTCCAGGCTCTCGAGCACCTGCCGGTAGCGCAACGCGAGGCTCTCCAGGATCACCCGGATCATCCCGCCCGGCGCCCGCGGCGCATCCTGATTCGTCCGGCGGCAGTACTCCGCGATCCGCTCCGGCATCTTGCCCGGTTCAAGGAAGGCATCCGGGTTGATGACCGCTGTGAACGCCGGCGCCTGGGCGGCCATCGCGGCGAGGTCGCCGTAGGAGTGGTCGCTGCCCTCGATCGCCCAGGCGCGGCGGCACTCCTGCACCAGCCACAGGCCCGCGATGTTCTTGAGGAACCGGATCTTGCCTTCGGCGCCGATCTCGTTGGTGAAGTTCAGCGCCAGCACCTTGTCGTTAATCACCGGCGCATCGAGCTCCAGACCCATCAAGCTCCATGTACCGCTGGAGATGTAGCACCACGGCCGCTCCTTTGTTGCGGGGACCGCGGCCACCGCCGACGCCGTGTCGTGGCTCGCGGTGGCGAACACCGGCGCCGGCGCGAGCCCGCAGGCATCACGGATCTCTTCGAGAAGGCCGCCCAATCGCGTTGCGGGCGGAACTACTTCGCCCAGCAGCTTCGCCGGCAGCCCGAGCGCATCGAAGATTTCCCAAGACCAGCGTTTCTCCGCCGGGTTCCAGAACTGCGCCGTGCTGACAATGGTCAGCTCGTTCTTCTGCACGCCGCTGAGCCAGTAGCTCAGCAGGTCCGGCATGAACAGCAGCCGCTCCGCCGCGGCGAGCCCTGGCGAACCGGACAGCTTCACGGCATGAAGCTGGAAGAGTGAGTTGAGCTCCATGAACTGGAGGCCCGTGTGGCGGAAGATCTCCTCGCGCGGCATCACGGCGAAGGTCTTTTCGAACATGCCGTTGTTGCGCGCGTCGCGATAGTGCCGCGGATTCACCACCAGCTCGCCGCGCCCGTCCACCAGCCCGTAGTCGACGCCCCAGGTGTCGACGCCGACGCCGTCGAGCCGCAAGCGCCGCCCCCGCCCCGCGATGCGCAGTCCCTCGCGCATCTCGTGGAACAGCCGCAAGCTGTCCCAATACAATCCGTCGGGCAGCCGCACCGGCTGGTTGGGGAACCGGTGCAGCTCTTCGAGCTCCAGGCGCCCGGCGTCGAGCGTTCCGAGCATCGCGCGCCCGCTCTCGGCGCCGAGATCGAAAGCCAGAAATCTTTTCATCGCGGCCTCGTAGTGAAGAATTTGAAATCACTCCGCCTCCGCTCCCTGACGGCCGCGGCCCGGAAGCGCCGGCGCTGAGCCGCGGCCGTGAGGGGGCGGTCGATGGAATGAGCTGAACTCCGCATGGGGACTGCCTACAGCGAGAAATCGAAAATCAGCTTGCCCACTCCGCCCGAATAGGAGTGGAGCATCTCGAAGCCCTCCTGGGCCTTTTCGAGCGGCAAGGCGTGGGTGATGAGCGAGGCCGGGATCTGGCCGCTCTCGAGCAGGCGCGCCGCGGCGCGGCCCTTGTGGTTCGAGCGGCGGATCATCTGAAGATCGAGCTCCTTCGACATCGCGGTTTGCAGATCGACCATGAACTCGAGCGGCTCGGGGATGCCGATCAGCACGAACCGCCCGCCCGGCTTCGTCACCTTCAATCCGAGGTTGATGGTCTCGGGCGCTCCGGCGCAGTCGAAGGTGATGTCGGCGCCGCGGCCGCCCGTCGCGTCGAGCGCGGCGGCGGCGAAATCGCTCTCGCGGAGATCGACCGCGATGTCGGCGCCCATCTGCCGGGCCATCTCGAGACGGTGCGGCACGCGGTCGCACGCCACGATCTTCGACGCGCCCGCCGCGCGCGCCATCGCAATCGCGATGAGTCCGATGGAGCCCGTGCCCAGCACGGCCACGGTCTGCTGCATGCGCACCGGGGCGAGCTCATAGACGTGCACGAGCACGGCGACCGGCTCCATCAGCGTCGCCTCGCGCCAGCTCAGCTTTTCCGGGATCGGGTCGGCGTTGTGAGCCGGCACGACGACGTAGTCGCGCAGAAATCCTTCGGCGTCCGGACCGCCCATGAAACGGCTCACCTCGCACAGGTTGTGCCGCCCCTGGAGGCACCACTCGCAGTGGCCGCAGGTGAGCGAGGGCTCCAGCGCCACGCGGTCGCCCGCCTTGAAATCCTTCACGCCCGGCCCGGCCTCGACGATCTCGCCGGCGGGCTCGTGGCCCAGCACCATCGGGTAGCGCGCCGGCGTGGAATGAATGCGGCCCTCGGCCCACCAGTGCAGGTCCGAGCCGCACAAGCCGACGGCCCGCATGCGGACGAGCAACTCGCCGGCGCGCGGGCCTTCGGGGATCTTTGTCTCTGTGACTTCCAGCCGTTTCGGCGCAACGAGGGGAACGCTTCGCATCAGCATCGCGAAGCGACCAGCTTATCTCAATCCACCGCCCGCGCACTGACGACGAGGATCAGCGCGCGGTCCGTGCCGTCGATCTTGGATTTGCCGACAACGGCCTTCTGGCCTTCGCGCACATCGAGGTTGGTGTTGAAGCCGATGTCGGTGAAGTTCCAGTTGCCGCCGGGCATCTGTTGAGGGCTGCGGGCGCCGAAACGGAATTGATCGATGCGGATCATGTTGCCCTTCTCAGTCGGCGTCACCGCGGTATTCCCGAGCCGGATCTGATAGCTCGAGTTCGGCGCGCCGGGCACGCCCGGGGCCAGCGATGCGTTGCCGCTCACCTCTGCGCCAACTCCCTCGCGGGTTCGCAGGACGGCGCTGTCCACGATGTGAAAGTCGTTGTAGCCGAAGACGGACTTCAACTGCTTGACCACCGGCGAGAGATCCGCGGGCACGGCATCGCCGGATTCGCCTTTCGGCGCGGCGAGCATCAGATGGACGATCATCTCGATGTTGCGGCCCGTGCCCGCGACCGTGGGGACGTCGTACCGCTTTACGATGTCGGCGGCCATCTGGAGGAGAGCCTCGTCGGTGCCTCCCACCGAGATCACGCGCATCTTCTCATCCCAAGTCACGCGCGCTCCGGCCTGAATCAGGGAACCCGTAATGAAGCGCCCCAGGTCGGGGACATTCGCGTACTTGATGTCGAACAACTTCTGATTCCACTTCTGCTTCTCGGCAGGAGGCTGCTGCTGTTGCTGCTGTGCGAACAGCGCGCAGCCCATGACCATCAATGCCATCAGTTTCCTCATTCGAGGCCTCCTTTCGATTCCGTTCCATTGAGCGCCCAGAGGATCACCACGTCCGGGTCGTCGGTCATGATCTTGATGAACTCGGTGTGCACCACCGCGAGCTTTGTCCTGGCCAGACGCGGCCGTTCAGGCGCGACCGCCCGCACTTCCACCAATGGCGGCGCCTGCGGCGCCCGCGCCATCGATGGCGGCGGAGCGATCCCGGCGGGGCGTGGGATCAGCAGCGCCAGCAGTACCGCAGCCGCCAGCGCGGGCGCCCAGGCCCAGCGCCACGCGCTCCGCCGCGGCGTCGCCACGGCCGCGAGCACCCGCGCCCGCACCGCCGCCACCGCGGCGTCCGGCAGATCCTCATCGCGCAGATCGCCGAGCAGCCGGTCCAGTTCCTGATCGCTGACGCTCATCGCCAGAACCTCCCCACGAATTCCTTGAGCTTGGTTCGCGCCATCGACAGTTGGCTGCGGACCGTCGCCTCCGATACGCCGAGGATCTTCGCCGCACGGGGCGTCTCCAACCCCTCGATGGCGCACAGCACCACCGCCGCGCGCTCCCTCGGGGGCAAACGCTTCAACCCTTCGGCCACAAGCTGCCTCTTCTCCGCCTCTTCGAGCGCCTCCGTGCCTCCGGTGCGCGGCGCAGCAGGATCGAAGTCGATGCCCGTCTCCGGCCGCCGCCGGCGAATCGCGTCGTAGAAGACGTTCACCGTGGTGCGGTAGAGCCAGGCCTCGATGGTGGCCGGTTCGACCTTTTCAAAATGCCGGTGCAGCCGGAGGAAGACCTCCTGCGCGGCGTCCTGGGCGTCTTCGAGCCTGCCCAGAATACGCAGCGCCGTGCGCAGCACCAGCCGCTCATGAGCCACGAGCAGCCGCTCGAACTCGGCTGCGCGGTCGGCCGCCCGGGTCCATGCCATGCCGTCGGTGATCCCTTCCAGCGACACTCATCACTGTATACGCGGCGCCCAGGCGAAACGTTGAAAGGAAATCGCATTCTGTTGGACGGCATTTGCACATCGCCGGTCCCGGCGTCACGAATCTGCGGATTGCTGGGAGAATGCCGCCGGAAGCATTCACAACAGATTGTGTGGAAAGCCTCCGCCACCCCGTCCACCGGACCCGCTTTACAATCGGTCTCCGAGTTGGCCAATCCCAACGTCCGCGGGCACACGCATAAATCCGGCGGCAGCGCAGTGCGAGTGGAACGCGAACGCGCGCCGGATGCGCTCGAGCCGCTTCGTCTCCTCAATCGACTCCAGCAATCTCCTGCAAGCACCGTAGCCGCGCGTCCCCCGCAGCAGCGCGCACGTCTCGCCGGCGACGCGGTTCGTCGTGACAAGCACGACCGGCAACGCGATCAGACCTCTGAGGGCGCTGGCGGCCTCCTCGTGATGTGCGTCGTCGACGACTGGAGCGGCAAACCACGCGCCAGTGTCGGTGAAGACGCGGCGAGGCGTCATCGCCGGCGGTTCCGCGCGCGTTCAGCGCCGGCCAGGATCCGATCATGGCGGTCCGAAGTCTCCGGCGGGCGGCCGCGGCCGGCCTGACCGATGAGGCTGAGCAGCGGTTCCTCCTCAGCCGATTCAGTCCGAAGCAACAGGTCGAGTGCACGGCGAATCAGCTTCCCCTTGGACTCGCGCCGCTTCGCCGCCAGGGCTTCCAGGCGGCGATCCTGATCCTCGGGCAGCAGAATCC
Source organism: uncultured Solibacteraceae bacterium (assembly GCA_964472745.1). Taxonomy (GTDB): domain Bacteria; phylum Acidobacteriota; class Terriglobia; order Bryobacterales; family Bryobacteraceae; genus CAYYNC01. The sequence continues at coordinate 20,946 of CAYYNC010000026.1, read as the reverse complement.
GCACCCGCGTCATCATGTTGTGTAACCTCGCCGGCAGGATACGCGAGCGCGGCGCGGCCGTGAAACGCTCCGTGAGGATCAGCGCCTGGGGGCCGCCGCGCGCGCCCCGGGTGGCGCCGCGACTTGCTCCTGATGGCGCGTCATGCAGGAGCAACGTGGACCGAGGACTCCCACGAGAGGACGACTTTCCGCTCAAGTGGACTCGTTTGCGGATGGACGACCTGGGCGGGGCCGCCACTCAATGCCTCAGCGCAAGGAACTTTTTGTCGCTTTCGTCCGGCCAGCCGCCGCGCCCAGTGTGAAAGCGCTTGCCGCCGTTTGGAACACTGCTCAGACGCGGAAGATGGGCTCGACGGCGCCGAGGCCCTGCTTGAGCTGGGCGAGCTCGGCCGCGCTGAGTTTCGGCATCGGCTGGGAGGCGATCTCGATGGCGAGGTCGAAGATGCGCTCGTCGCCGGGCGGGACGGCGGCGGTGATGTCCTGGCCGAGGGAGAAGCGCAGCGACAGCGCGGCGAGCTGGCGGTCGCGGACCGGCTCGTACCAGCACTTCGGCGCCCAGCGCTCCTGGCGGCTGAGGCCCTTCGCCCACTGGCCCTTCGCGAGCGCCTTGAGCGCGAGCCGCGCCATCCCTTTCTTCTTCGCCTCCTCGAGCATCTGCGGGCCGAAGCCCGTCTCCCAGGCGGCGAAGTTCACGGGGAACAGGATCGAATCGAGCGGCAGCGCATTCATCAGGCGGATGGCGGCCTGCGGCCCGTGCGCGGACATACCAAGGAAGCGCACCTTGCCTTCCTGCCTGGCCTTCATGAACGTCTCCGCCGCGCCCTTCGGCGCGAGGATCTTGTCCACGTCCTCCATCGACGTCACCGCGTGGAACTGGTACAGGTCAAAGTGATCGGTGCTGAAGCGCTTGAGCGATTGCTCGAGCTCGGCCAGCGATCCGGCCGCGTCGCGCTTCTGCGATTTTTCGGCGAGGAACACCTTGTCGCGATACGGCTTCAACGCGGCGCCGAGCTTGATCTCGGCCTCGCCGTCAAAATACGACGGCGCGCAGTCGTAGTAATTCACTCCGCGGTTGAATGCGTCCGCGACGCGGCGGTCCGCTTCTTTTTGATCCATGCCGCAGACGACGATTCCGCCGAAGCCGATGACAGACAGCTCGATGCCCGCTTTGTAGGGGCGCTTCGGCAGCGGTTGTGCGGCGGCGTGCGCGAGCCCGGCGGCCGCGCTGGCGGCGATGAATTTCCGGCGGTCCATGCCGCCAGTCTACACCCGCAGGCCGTAGCCCGCTGCGCGCAGCGACTCGATGATGGCCGCGCGAATGGCGGAGACCTCGTCGTTCGAGAGCGTGCGGTCGGGCGCGGACACCGTGATGCGGAAGGTCATGCTCTGCTTGTCGTCCGCGAGCGGCTTGCCGCGGTAGGAGTACAGATACTGCACACCGTCGCAGCGCTCGCCGGCGGAGTCGCGGATTTTCGCGATCAGGCCGCCGGCGAGATCGCGCAGTCCGGCGACGACGGAGAGATCGAACTCGCTCGAGGGGTAGCGGCGCGGCGGGGTGTACTTGCGCGGCACGGGGCCGAGCTCCTGCATCCGGCGCAGGTCGATGTCGAGGATCGCCGCGCGGCCCGCTTCGACGAGCGACGGATGCAGCTCGTAGAGCCGCCCGAGCTCGGTGCTTCGCCACAGGACGACGCCCGAGCGCGCCGGATGCTCATAGACGCGCGCCGGCGACGGGCGGACCTCGCAGCCGGGCATCAGGCATTCGGCCAGCCGCTTCAACTCGAACAGGCCCGCCGATCCGTCGCCCTTGCCGTAGACCGCGGCCATCAGGTGCGGCGCTTCGTCGGGCAGTTCGCCTTCGCGCTTGTGGATCTCGCTGCCGATCTCGAACAGCCGGAACTCGCCGAAGAAGCGCGCGTTGTCGACGATGTTGCGGTGCATGCCCGGCAGCAGCGTCGTGCGCATCAGCGTGTTCTCGATGCTGATCGGATTGGCCACGCGTACGTGCGACTCGGGGTCGAGCGAGAAGCGGCGCGCCATCTCCTCGCTGATGAAGCTGTAGTTGTAGGTTTCGGTGAAGCCCTGCGCGGCGCACGTCACGCGCACATCGTGATGCAACAGGCGCGCCTCGTTCACCCACGGGCGCTCGACGGGCTTGAGCGGCGCCTGCGGCGGCACGGTGTCGTAGCCCAGCATGCGGCCGACCTCTTCGAGCAGGTCGTCCTTGATCGTGACGTCCCTGGTGGCGCGCCAGCTCGGCACGCCGACCGCGAACACGCCGGCGCTCTTCTCTTCGACATCGAACTCGAGCGATTCCAGAATGCGGCGCACCTCCGCGGGCTCGACCATGCGGCCCAGCTTGCGCGAGAGCCATTCCATCGGCAGCGCAATCGGCTCGGGCGCGGGGCCGCGCTTCCAATTGTCGACCAGGCCGCCGGCAAGGCGAATGCCGGGGCAGACCGCTTCGAACAGCACGATGGCGCGGGCCAGCGCGCGCGCCGTGTTGACGGGGTCCTGCCCTTTCTCGAAGCGCATCGAGGCGTCGGTGCGCAGCTTGAGCGCCGACGATGTGCGGCGGATCGACGCGGGATTGAAGTTCGCGCTCTCGAGGACGATGCGCGCCGTCGTTTCGCCGATGGCGGAGTGCGCGCCGCCGATGACGCCGGCCAGCGCGACCGCGCCCGCGGCGTCGGCGATGACGAGGTTCGAAGGATTGAGCGTGTAGCTCTCGCCGTTGAGCGCGTCGAACCGCTCGCCCTCTTGCGCCCGGCGCACGAAGATGGTGCGGCCGTGGAGCTTATCAGCGTCGAAGGCGTGCATGGGCTCGGCGAGCTCGGCCATGATGTAGTTCGTCACGTCGACGATGTTCGAGATCGGATTCAGACCGAGCGCTTCGAGCCGCGCCTGGAGCCAGAGCGGCGAAGGGCCCACCTTGACGTTCTCGAAGACGAGCGCGGAGTAGCGCGGGCAGAGGTCGTGGTCGAGGATCTCGACGTGCCATTCGGCGTGCGGCTGCGCGGGCAGGCGCGCCATGTCCACGGGGTCCTTCAGCTTCAGGCCGGTGATGGCGGCGACTTCGCGCGCCATGCCGTAGTGGCCCCACAGGTCGGGGCGGTGCGTGAGGCTCTTGTTGTCGACTTCGATGACGCTGTCGGAGACGCAGCCGGGAATCGGCGCGCCGGGCTCGGCGGGCGATTCGATAATGCCCGTCCCGTCGCGGTTGATGTTCAATTCGACGCCCGAGGCCAACATGCCATCGCTCTCGACTCCGCCGATCGTCACCTTGCCGATCACGCGATCGCCGGCGATCTTCAAGCCCGCGGGCACGTAGGCGGTGACGATGCCGGGCTTGCAGTTGGGCGCGCCGCACACGACTTGTTTGCGGCCGAGCTTCGGCCCGGCGTCGACGATGGCGATGACGTTGTGCGAGCCTTCGATCGGCCTGACCTCGACGACGCGCGCGGCGACGACGTGATCGAGCCACGGCGCGTACTCTTCGACGCCTTCGCACTCGGCGGTCTTCATGGTGATGAGCGACATCAGGTCGCGCGGCGAGCAGTCGAGACCGGGGACCAGCTCGCGAACCCAGTTGTAGGAGAACTTCACTTGAGTAGCCTCTTCGCCTCAGAACTGCCGCAGGAACCGCAGGTCGCCCGATTGCAGGTAGCGGATGTCGTCGATGCCGTAGCGCATCATGACGAGCCGCGTCAGGCCGAGTCCGAAGGCGAAGCCGTTCCATTCGGCCGGGTCGATGCCGCCGGCGCGCAGCACGTTGGGATGGACGAGGCCGCAGGGCAGCAGCTCCACCCAGCCGCTCTGCTTGCACACGGGGCACCCCGGGCCGCCGCAGATGAGGCAATGGATGTCGAGCTCGAAGCCGGGCTCGACGAACGGGAAAAAGCCGGGCCGCAGGCGGACGGTGACGTCGCGCAGGAAGATGGCCTTGAGCAGGCCCTTCATGAAGTACAGCATGTGGGCGACGGAAACGTCGCGGTCCACCATCATGCCTTCGAGCTGATAGAAAGTGTGCTCGTGGCTGGCGTCCACCTCTTCGTTGCGGAAGACGCGGCCGGGCGCGATGATGCGCAGCGGCGGGCCGAACTTCTCCATCGCGCGCACCTGCACGGGCGAGGTGTGTGTGCGGAGCACGTGGCCATCGCTACACCAGAAGGTGTCCTGCGCGTCGCGCGCGGGATGCGTGGCGGGGATGTTGAGCGCGTCGAAGTTGTACCACTCGGTCTCGACCTCGGGGCCGTAGACGACGGCGAAGCCGAGCGAGGTGAAATACTCTTCGAGCTCGTGCTGGATCTGCGTGAGCGGATGCAGCGAGCCGGGGCGCGCGCCGGGCGCGGGGAGCGTGAGATCGAGCCACTCGGATTCGAGGCGCGCGTCGAGAGCGGCGCGCTCGAAGGCGGCCTTGCGCGTTTCGAAGCGCGACTCGACGTTCTGCTTGACCGTGTTGAGCAAACGGCCGATGCGGGCGCGCTCTTCGGGAGGGAGCTTGCCCATCTGCGCGCCGATCTGCGCGAGAGAGCCTTTGCGGCCGAGGAACTCGACGCGCGCGGCCTCGAGCGCGGCGGCGTCGGGCGCGCCGTCGATCAGCGACAGGGCGCGCGATTCGAGTTCGGACAGCGTGGATTCCAACATGCGGGTGAACCTCTTAGTGTAGCGTGCGGGCGCACTACGGCTTCGGAGATGGCTCCCAACCGCGCCGATCGCCGATCGGCGCGCGGATCAGGCGATCCGCCCCGCAACAAGGACACAGGAACGCCAGAACTTCGAACAGCTTGTTGTCGCCCCCGGGGGGCCGGAGCCCCCCAGGTATTTGAGCATGGCGGAAAAGTGACGACTTATACACTTCGCGAGAGCGCCCCGGAGCGAATCCAGGGACCATTGAAGAAGCGTCGTAACCGAACCCGTAGAGTGAGGGTTGGTCCGCGCTGTCAGCTTTAGGCGAAGAGCGGCTCAGCCGGCCGGACCTGGCCACCCGCGGAAGATGGTGCGGGGGCTGTCAAACGAATTTGCTCCGCGCGAGGCCGGGGTCCGGCGGCCGATGTTTTGGAATCAGCAAATTAGACCCGATTATTAAAATTTCAAAATGTTGTGAACGGCTATTTTGAAGGGTGAGAATTTTGATTTGCGGAGGTTGGGAGCAGGGACGTTTTGGGGCCGCCGCCGGGGAGAAGCGAGATGACAGAGGAGAACCAGCGTGTGAACCAGGTCCGTTTGTGGACGGTGAGGGCGGGGTCCTCCGAAGCTCCGGCCTGGCCGGACTCGATCGCCTCCTGCTGCGGCGCGAGCTGCGCCGGAGGCCGGCGGAAGCCGGCGCCGGTCCGCTCGTTGGCGTGCAGGGCGCGCGCCGAGTTGACGACGCGGATTCCGCCGGCGGCCGCGCCGCTTGTCAAGGCCGCACCGCGTAGAGCGCATCCTCGCGGACCGCGACAGCGTGAACACGTTGTTTTACTGCGGGGCCACGGGCGAGGCGTGCGGGATCTTCCTCAGTCCGCACGGCCTCAACCTGCACGGGGGCGGGAGGGCCGGGCAGATCGATTCGGGTCCGGCGCGCGTGGAGGCAATGGCGGCTATGGAGGCGGGGCTTTTGAGGGCCGTTTGCGCCACTGGTGAACAAGTAGCGCCCTTCGGGCGGCGGCGGGCAGAGAGCCGGCCGCGGACTGAGAGTCCGCCCCACTTCAATACAGTCACTTCCACGGCTTCCTGGCGAGCGGTTGCGGCCCCTTACTCTTTTTGAGCGCAGAGGCGGACGACGCGGGTGGTGCGGCGGCCGCCGAAGTCGGAGGACGTCGCGGTGTCTTCGTAGCGCAGGATGCGGAAGTTCCTGAAGGTTGTCAGAAGCTCGTTGGCGTCCCAAACGACTCCGTCTCCGATGGGGCCCTCTTTCGCCGCGTCGCGGTGGAAGGCTTCGACAACGACGATGCCTCCGGGCTTGAGAGACGATTCGATCTTGTCGAGAATGTTGCGGACACCGACGTAGCTGAGGACGATGAGATCCCAGCGGGCGGCGCCGAATTGGAACTCATCGTCGGTCTGGATGAAGGTCGCGATCTTGACGCCGAGTTTCTCCGCCTGCTTCCGGGCCAGAGCCACAGCCTGCCCGGCCGGGTCGAAGCCGGTGACGTCCCAGCCTTGTTGCGCGAGGTAAATCGCGTTGCGGCCCTGTCCCATGCCGACGTCGAGGGCCGCGCCCGGCTTCACTCCCTTCACCATTTCGACGAGGAAGGCGTTGGGCGCGGTGTTGAAGCGGGGCTGCTCGGCGGTGAGTATCCGATTCCAGTACTCGGCTTCGAGGCGTTGGGGCTGTTTGCGGAGAATCTCGATGCGGCGCTCGATCTCGGCGCCGGGCAGGCCGCCGGACTTCAGCTTTGCGCGGTACTGCTCGAAGACGGCGGAGGCGGGCGAGCGCTGGACGGCGGGGGGTTGCGCGGCAATCCAGAGACGATACTCCCTGTAGATCTCCGCGGCGGTCTGGGCCGCGAGCGGCGAGGCAGCGAGCGAGGCCAAAACGAGAGCTATTTGAATTGTTCTTTGCGCCAATTCTCCACCACCTTGATGGAGCTTTGAGGGAGACCGCCGTGGCGCAAGGCGACAATGCGCTTCACACCGGGGACGATATCGGAGCCCCTGTCGCCGGCGGCGGGCGCGGAGGCGACCTGCCCGCCGCAGCGCAGGGTGTGTTCCAGCGGCAGCGCGGCGGAAGGGATGAGCTTGCCGAGGGGCCGGCCCTCGATCACATCCATGAGGATGCAGCTCGCGCCGCCGCACGAGCCGATGTCGTGGACGGTGACGATGTGCGGGTAATTGAGGGCGGAGGCGCCGCGGGCCTCCAACAGGAAGCGGCCCAGGCGCCCGGAGTCCGCGGTCTTTTCGGCGGCGAGGAGCTTCAGCGCGACTTCGCGGCCGGGGCGGGCGCCGCGGGCGCGGTAGACTTCGCCCATGCCGCCGGCGCCGATAAAGCCGGTGATTTCGTAGGGGCCGAGCGTGCGGCCGGGTTCCAGAGACATGTGGTGCGCCCACTGCTGACGTGGCGGATCAGGGCAAGTATACAACGAGGTGGCACGCGCCACAGCCTGAAGGCTGGGGCACTGAAGGCTATGGCGCGGCAGGCTATGGCCCTCGGGTAGAATCCGGAGTGATGGCGAGAACAGAACTGATTGGGCTTCTCGTGTGCGCTGTTGCGGCGTGGGGGCAGAGCGGGGTTGCGGAGATCGCGGGGAAGCGGCATGCGCGGCTGGCGATCCGCGGGGCCATGGTGATCGAAGGCGTTGGGACGCCGGCCAGCGGGCCGCGGGACATTCTGATCGAGAACAATCGCATCACCGCGATCGTGGGCTCGCCGCAGGATGCGTCGAGGCGGATTCCGGCGGATGTGAACATCGAGGCGCGGGGAAAGTATGTCGTGCCGGGGTTCATCAACCTGCACGGGCATGTGCAGGACGAGCGCGCGGGGCGTCCGATGCCGCTGGACTATTGCCTGAAGCTGTGGCTGGCGTCGGGCGTGACGACGGTGCGCGACGTGGGCAGCAATTTCGAGAAATCGAAGAAGCTACGGGCGCTGAGCGCGGCGGGGGAGATTGCGGCGCCGCGGCTGCTCCTCTATCGCGTCTTCTTCGCGCAGAATCCGGAGCAGGCGCGGAAACGCGTGCGGCAGTTCAAGGAAGAGGGCGCGGACGGGATCAAGTTTCTCGGGACGCATCGCGACGTCATGGACGCGATGTCGGAGGAGGCGAAGCTGGTTGGATTGCGGCGCGCGCACCATGCGGGCGTGGAGGAAACGAACGCGTGGGACGACATCCGCAACCAGACGACGTCGATCGAGCACTGGTACGGGATTCCCGACGCCGCGCTCAAAGAGGGCGTGCAGGGATTCCCGGCTTCCTACAACTACCAGAACGAGCTGGACCGCTTCCGCTACGCGGGGCGGCTGTGGCGCGAGGCCGATCCGGAGCGGCTGTCGAAGGTCCTCGAGGAGATGGCGAAGGCCGGCGTGGCCTGGGATCCGACGCTGTCGATCTATGAAGCGGCGCGCGACCTGGACAAGGCCGAGAACCAGCCGTATTTCGGCGAGTACCTGCATCCTTCGCTGGCCGAGTTCTTCAAGCCGAACCTGGCGAACCATGGATCGTTCTTCGTGGAGTGGACGACGGCGGACGAAGTGTACTGGAAGGAGAACTTCCGGCTGTGGATGAAGGCCGTGAGAGAGTTCGGCGAGCGCGGCGGGGTGATCGGCACGGGCGAGGACGCGGGTTACATTTACCGAATTTACGGTTTCGGCTATCTGCGCGAGCTGGAGCTGCATCAGGAAGCGGGATTCCCGCCGCTGAAGGTGATCCAGCACGCGACGCACAACGGCGCGCGGATCCTGGGGATGGAGAGCGAGATCGGGCGCGTGCGCGCCGGGTGGCTGGCCGATCTTCTGGTGCTCAACGTGAATCCACTGGAGAACTTCCGCGCTCTCTACGCGCACAAGGGCGGAATCGAGTGGACGATCAAGGACGGCATCCCGTATCACGCGCCGGCGCTGGCGCGCGAGGTGCGGGAGATCGCCGCCGGGGCCAGGGGGTCGCGGTGAGACTTTGCGCGTTGGTTTTGTTCGCCGCCGCGCTGGGAGCGGAGGATTGGCCGCAGTTCAGGGGCAATCCACGGTTGACGGGCGTGGCGGCGGAGCCGGCGCCGGCGGCGTTGAAGCTGCTGTGGACGTTTGAAGGCGGGGAGGCGATCGAATCTTCGCCGGCGATCGCGGGCGGCGTCGTCTATTTCGGAGCGCAGACGGGCGAGCTGTTCGCGGTCGAGCTGGCGACTGGCAAGCAGAAGTGGAAGACGAAGCTGGGGGAGACGATCGGCGAGTCCTCGCCGGCGGTGGCGGGCGGGATGGCGTATATCGGGGACCTGGACGGCGCGCTGCATGCGGTGCGCGCGGCGGACGGCGGGAAGGTGTGGACGTACAAAACTGCGGGGGAAATCAAGGCTTCGCCGGTTGTGGCGGAGGGCAAAGTTATCATTGGAAGCTACGACGGCGCGCTGTACGCGGTGGATGCGGCGACGGGAAAACTCGCGTGGGCGTACAAGACCGCGGGGCAAGTGCATTCGACGGCGGCGATTGATGCCGGGGTAGCGTACATCGCGGGCTGCGACGGGCACTTGCGCGGCATTCGCGTGGCCGACGGCAAGCAGGTGGTGGAAGTCGAGGTGGGCTCGTACACGGCGGCGTCGCCGGTGATCGATGCGGGCAAGGCGTACTTCGCGACCTACGACAACGAAATCGTCGGGGTGGATTTGAAAACGCGCAAAGTGATGTGGCGCTACGAGCATCCGCAGCGCAAGTTCCCCTACATCAGCTCGGCGGCTCTGGCGGGGGGGCTGGTGATTGTCGGCGGACGTGACAAGATTGTGCACGCGCTGAATCCTGCGACGGGTAAGGAAGTGTGGAGCTTCATGAGCCGGGCGCGGATCGAGAGCTCGCCGCTGGTAGCGGGCGAGCGCGTGTACGTTGGGGGCGGGGACGGGCGGTTCTACGTGTTCGACCTGAAGAAGGGGACGAAACTCTGGGAGTTCGACGCGGGCAGCCCGCTCAATTCGTCGCCCGCGATTTCGGGCGGGCGGATCGTCATCGGCTCGCTGGACGGACGGCTGTACTGTTTCGGCAACTGAGGCGGCTGGCGCCGTCAGCGCCGGCGCCGCGGTCCGCCGGCGGTTTGAAGCGCCAACAGCAGGGCGGTATAGGAATTCACTCCCGCCTTGTAGCGCAGCCGCTTCAGGTAGGAGCGGACATTCTCGAGAGAGACCTGGAGACGTTCGGCGGCTTCAAAGGGCGATGCGCCCGCCAGCACCTGCCGGGAGAGGCGCTCCTCGGCCGGAGTGAATCCGTATACTTCGACGCAGATCTGCACGCGCCGTTCGAGTTCCGAGGCGGTGTCCTGCACGGCGATAGCGCGGACCGGCGCATCCGGCCGGGCGGCGGCCATCCCGAATTCCCTCAGCAGCAAGCCCGGCATTCCCGATTTGCGCCTGATCACAGTCCAGCCCCCCGGTCCAGGTTCCGGCGCGGAGTAGACCAAGCGGCCGCGTTCGAGGGCCAGGCCGTCTCCGATGTCGAGGATGCGCCTGGCTTCCTCGTTCATGGCGACGACTTTGCCCGAAGCGTTCAAGAGAAAGATGCCCTGCGCTTCCACGCTATGGTTAGCGAAGAAATCACCAGAATCAGGACATCGAGGGGGCGCGCGCCCCGCCGTCGAAGAACGCCCGGATGCGCGCAACGGCTTGCTGGAGGTTCTCCAGGGAGTTGGCGTAGCTGAAGCGGAGGTAGCCTTCGCCGAATTCGCCGAACGCGGTTCCGCTGAGGCAGGCGACTCCGGCCTGATCGAGCAATACGTTCGCGAGGTCTCGCGAGCGCCAGCCGGTGGCCCCAATGTTGGGGAAGGCGTAGAAGGCGCCTTCGGGCATCGGGCAGCGGAAACCGGGGATGGTATTGAGGCCGGCGACGAAGATGTCGCGGCGGCGGCGGAACTCGGCGATCATCGTTTCGGCGGGTTCCTGGGGCCCGCGGAGTGCGGCAACGCCGGCGCGCTGCGTGAAGCTGGCGGTGCAGGAGTTGGAGTTGACCATCAGCCGGTTGACGGGATCGACGAGAGCGGGCGGCATGACGCCGTAGCCGAGGCGCCATCCGGTCATGGCATAAGTCTTCGAGAAGCCATCCAGAATGATGGTCTTCTCGAGCATGCCGGGGAAGGAGGCGATGGAGACGAACTGCCGGCCGTAGCTCATGCGGGAGTAGATCTCGTCGGAGAGGACGGCGATGTCGCGGCCGGCGAGGAGCGCCGCGAGGGCGGCGATGTCTTCCGCGGGCATGACGCCGCCGGTGGGGTTGGCGGGGGAGTTGAGGATGACGAGCTTGGTGCGGGGGCCGAGGCGCGAGCGGAATTCGTCGAGGTCGAAGCTGAAGCCGCAGTCTTCGCGCAGGTGCATGGGGACCGGCGTGGCGCCGCAGTAGCGGATCATCGACTCGTAGATGGGGAAGGACGGGTTGGGGTAGATGACCTCGTCGCCGGGGTTCAGCAGCGCCAGCATGGAGAAGAACATGATGGGCTTGCCGCCGGGAACCACGCAGACGTTGTCGGGGGAGGCGGGGATGCCGCGGGTGTTCGAGACGTACTCGGCGATGGCTTCGCGCAGCTCGGGCAGGCCTTGGGCGGGGCCGTAGTGGGTGTAGCCATCGTCGAGGGCCTGTTTGGCGGCGGCGACGATGTGGGCGGGGGTGGCGAAGTCGGGTTCGCCGATTTCGAGGTGGATGACATTGCGGCCCTGGGCTTCGAGTGCGCGGGCGCGGACGAGGACCTCGAAGGCCGTCTCGGTGCCGAGGCGGGCTAGGGAGTGGGCGAGTTGCATAGGGTGGTGGCAGAACGGGAAGACAAAGACACAGCCTAAAGGCTATGTTACGGAAACAGTGGATAGAATGACAGAGAGGGCGTGAGAAACGGCTTTGCACGCTCCGGCCGCGCGCTACGTCATCGGTGGTAGAGGCATGCGTGCGGCCCAGCCAGTTGCGGTGAGGTGCATGAGCGAGCCCGGCGAGATCGGACTACGCCGCTCGAGGCCTGACGAATGGCAGGCGCAGCAGGAGGCGTTCGTCCAGGGCAACCTGAGGCGGGTCTTCCTGATTATCTACCGCATTGTCGGCAACGTAGCCGACGCACAAGACCTGACGCAAGAGACATTTATCAAAGCGTTGCAGCGCCGGGAGCAATTGAAGGACCTGGAGAAAGCGGCGCACTGGCTGTCGCGCATCGCGTCGAACACGGCGATCGATTTTCTGCGCCGGCGCGGGCGGGCGGTGTTCTCGGAGATCGACGAAGTGGCCGAGCCGCTGGCAACGCCGGAGATCGAGAGCCCGGAGAGGCTGGTGCTGCGCTCGGAGCAGCAGCGGCGGATGGAAGACGGGCTGAGCCGGCTCACCGAGCGCGAGCGGACGGCGCTGGTGCTGCGCGACATCGAGGAGATGCCGGCCGAGCAGGTGGCCGAGATCATGAATTGCGGGCGCGACACGGTGCGCTCGCACATAGCCAACGCCAGACGGAAGTTCAGGAGATTTTGGGAAAGGGGGGCGGAATGAAGAGCCGACTGCATCCGGACGCGGGAATGCTGGCGCTTTGCGCGGGCGGCGATCTGCCCCTGTCGCAGGCTGTGCGGGTACGCTGGCACGCGTGGCGCTGTGAGAGTTGCGCGGTCGAGCTGCGCGCGTTCACTGAAGCGCGGGCGGCGTTGAAGGCGGAGTCCGACGAGATGCCGAAAGGCATCGATTGGGAGCCGCTGGCGGCGGAAATGAAGGCCAATATCCACCTGGGCCTGGCGGCCGGCGCGGTGGTCGACCGCGCGGAAGACGCGGGCGCGGGCTGGGGAGCGGCGCCGCCCTGGCGGCGAACCGCGGCGGTGGTATTCGCTTCGCTGTCGTTTGTGATCGTGAGCGGCTGGCTGCTCAACCGGCCGCAGCCGACTCCGGTCGATATCGCGGGGGGCGCCTATGTGGAGGCGCGCGGCGAAGGACTTGTTGTGGAGCAGGCGGGGTCGGCGTTGACGCTGCTGGGGCCCGATGGGCGGCCGGCGGAGTCGGAAGTGGATTTCAGCGGGAGCGCGCGCGCCCGTTACGTGGACGCAGAAACCGGTCAGGTGACCATTCATCACGTCTATGCGGAATAAGCTGATTGTGGCGACGTTGAGCGTCTGCGCCGCGCTGGCGCAGGGGCCGGAAGCGGCGCTCGATCCGCGGGCGGCGTTTAAGGTGAACCTGCCTGCGGACGGGCCGCTGGCGCTGGTGTCGGCCGACTGGGGGCAGTCGAAAGCCACGGTGCGGGGCGGCGCGGTGCTGGTGGATTTGCGGTCGACTCTGCAACTCAGGAATGCGAGTCCGCGGCGGCTGCGCGGCGTCTCCTTGCTCGTTCTGGCGCAGGAGGTGACTCCGGCGGGCAAGGCGTCGGTGACGGCGCCGAGCCTGGACGTCGAGCCCGGCGAGAACTTCCCGGTGCGGATCGATCTGCGGCTCATGCGGCCGTTGCAGCAGGGCAGCGGGGCGCTCGTCGAGGTCGGCCTGGACGGCGCGCTGTTCGAGGACCTGACGTTCTACGGGCCCGACCGGCTGAATTCGCGGCGTGCGCTTCTGGCTTGGGAGATGGAAGCGCGGCGCGACCGGCGGGCGCTGTTGGCGGCGCTCGAGAGCGGCGGCGCGGAGGCGCTGCGGAAGGAGATGCTGACGATCCTGGCGCGGCAGGCGGACCAGCCGCGGCTGGAGATGCAGCTTGCGCGCGGGCGGGCGACGGCGTTCGATCCGGATCGTGCGGCGGAGCTGGCGTTCGTGCGGGCGCCGGAGGCTCCGGTGGAGTTTGTGAACGGAGCGGTGGGGCTGGCGGGCAACGAGGCGCAGTCGCCGCGGATCGTGGTGCGCAATGCGGGGCGGAAGGCGGTGCGCTTTATCGAGATCGGGCTGGTGGCGCGGGATGCGCAGGGGCGGGATCTTGCAGCCGGGTCGCTGCCGGCGAGCTTGAACCTGGCGCCTGGACAGCAGGGGACCGTGGTGCGCGAGGGCGCATTGAAGTTTTCCGAGCCGGGCGGGGCTCCGGCGGCGCTCACCGGCTTGACGGGGTATTTGCGGCTGGCGGAATACTCCGACGGCGAGATGTGGGTGCCTTCGCGGGCGGCGCTGCGCGATCCTCGGCTGGCGGCGGCCGGGGTGTCGGGGGAGGAGCAGCGTTTGGCGGAGCTGTACCGGCGCAAGGGTCTGGACGCTGTCGTTCAGCAACTGAGGCGGATGCGCTGAATCAGCGCCGGTCGTCTACACTTGTTTTCGTGGGCACCAACAGGGATTACTCGCGATACATGGGGCTTGCGCCCGAGCGGTTGAAGCCGGGGGAGTTGCGTGAGCTCAACGGGCTTTGGGCGGCGTTCGAGCTGTACTCGCCGAAAACGCTGCCATTGCGGGTGATCGAGGCGCTGGGGGCGACGCCGGCCGAGTGCGAGGCGGCCCTGGCGCGGCGGGGGCTGGACCCGCGCAAGTTTGAATTCGTTCCGTTGCGCGCGCCGTTTTGAAGAGCAGCGGGTGTATGCTTGGGGCGTGGTCACCGACCTGGCCGAAGTGCGGCGTCTGGCGGAGGCGCGAGAGCGAGAGAATCTCGACTTCCGGCGCTATCTGAAGTCGCACCACCGCCCGGAGCGGGAGTTTCACCGGATTGCGGCTCGGGTGGCGGAGCGGATCGACTGCACGCAGTGCGGGGCGTGCTGCCGGGAGACGCGGGTGGATGCGCGCCCGGCGGAGATCGAGGAGATCGCACGCGGATTGAACGAGCGTCCTGAGACGGTGGCCGCACTGTACACGGAGGCGGATCCGAGCGACGGGCGGCGGGTGCTGAAACATGTGGGCGGGCAGTGCGTGTTCCTGGACGGGTCGAATTTGTGCGCCGTCTACGACGTGCGGCCGAAGGCATGCCGGGACTTTCCGCATATCGCGTCGGACGAGGTGTCGCTCGGCGGGCGGATGGAGTCGGCTTGCCGGAAGGCGCGGTTCTGTCCGATCGTGTACAACGCGCTGGAGGAATACAAGCGCGTGCTGGGTTATCATCCGCTGCACTGATGTTGCGGGTGAGGCGCTGCGGCGGCTAGACTGAAAGGGAGATCGGGGCGTGGCTCAGCCTGGTTAGAGCGCCTGGTTCGGGACCAGGAGGCCGGTGGTTCAAATCCACTCGCCCCGACCATTGATCTCTCTCAGTATCATTGAATTGCGGCGGTTGAAGGCTTCAGGCTTTCAGCCGCTTTTTCGTCACCGTGGCTAAAAACGTGGCTACCCTGACTCGCCGCCCGCGCCCGCTCCATCGCTGCCCGCACGGTGTCGGCTTGCGGGTGAACGTAGCGCCGGGTGGTGGAAAAGTCGCTATGGCCCGCCAAGTATGCCAGTGTGTACGGGTCCATATATGCCGCCCACCGCGTCAGGCATGTGTGCCGGAACGTGTAGAGGGTGAAGAACTCGACTTCGGCCAGACCGCACGCCCGCCGGTGCTGTTTCTTCAGGCTGGATTTCTCGGCGTGGCCGCTTCTGGTTGGGGCGGGAAAGACCCAATCGCCGTTGCCGTCCGCCCGCCGCATCTCCAGCAGCGCCTCTGCCCGTTGCGGTAGCGGGATTGCACGCCGCGCGTTGTCCGTCTTCCCGGACAGGACGTGTACGGCCCCGTCCCGCACGTCTGCCCACCGAAGCCGGAAGCATTCATCCGGCCTCAGCCCGCAGTCAATCAGCAAGGTAGCCATATCGCGCAACTGGTACGGGTCTGCGGGCTTGATGGGTTGTTCGCCCCGCTGTCTTGCGCGGACCCCATCCAGGGCGCGGCGGTAGGCTTCGAGGATGCCGTCACCGATGGCGGTACAGGCTTCCAGGTAGCGACGTTCTTCATCCGCCGTCAACACCCTGTCGCGGTGCCGTTCGCCGGGTAGCATCTCCACCTTCGGGAGCACCCGGTCAACCTTGCCCCACTCCAAAGCCAGCTTCAGCATACGCCGCAACACTTCCAGTTCCCGATTGATGCTCCCGATAGCCAACTTCGCCTCACGGCGTGTAGCGATAAACCCGCCGATCTTGTCAGCGGTTATTTCATCGAGAGCGCACTCGGCCAGCGGAGCGTAGCGCGTGATGTTCTTCAGCCCGTTGCGGTAGTACTCCAGGGTCTTCCGCTTGTCGGAGAAACGCGATTCGATGAAGGGTAGGAAGTCGGCATCGGCGAATTGCTTCAAGGTCGGAATGGGTTTGCGCTCTCGGATGCCTACTTCCGCCTTCGCAAGTGCCGTCCTGTGCGCGGCCTCCATCTGGCGAGCAACCGCCTTGTTCGCCTGCTTCGTGCTCTCACGGATGCGCTTTCCGCGCCAGACGAATTGATACCACCAGTTCTCGGAATCTGGCCGCTTGAAGACCGCCATCACTCCCGGCCCTCCGTCTCTCGCTTCAGCGCGTCCAGGTCGAGGGTTCCCGCCTCCAGTTCCCGCCGTAGCTGTTCCTGTCGCTCGGGAGGTAGCGCTTCGATCAGCCGCACCAGTTCCGCCACCTTGCGCGAGTATTCCTCGTTCACTTCCGGCCCGTTTCCGTTCATTCGGCCTCCGCTTGCTTCCGCCATCGAATGTACGCCAGAACGTCGGCCAAGTGCTCGGGAGCCACCCTCACGAATCGCGTCCGGCTTTGCTTGAGGTTCTGATTGAAGGCGGTCTGAATGCACATCAGTCCGTCTTCCGGCCCGTTGCCCCGAAGGTCCAAGGAATCCTCGATCACCCGCAACAGAAACTCCTGTTCGCTCGGGTATGCGGATTGCTGGAAGTCTTCCAGCGCCGCTTTCAATTCACGCCGCAGTCTGCGGGTTGCGGGTCCTCCGCCCGCCAAGGTATGAGTGCCGTTCATGCTATCGCTCCCTTCAGAATTGCCGCCACATACTGAAACCGCCACGCCGAACCGCGCCGGTTGCGGCAACCCTCACGGTTCAGGGTTTCGGCAATCCGCCGCGTGCTGTGGCCCTCCTGAGATAGTGCCCGGATGCGCCCAATGATCTCTTGCTCTCGCGGCTCCGCTTCCAGGTGAACGCCATCCGCCGCCAACTGGTAGCCGAACGGGACGGTTCCGACGCGCTCCCCGCTGTTCCGCTTGTGGCTCATGGCGTCCCGCGTGCGCTCGCCGATGGCCTCGCGCTCCCACTGGGAGACGGAAACCATGATGTTCAGCACCAACCGGCCCGCCGCGCTCCCGGTGTCGAGGGATTCGGCAACCGAGATCAGCGACACGCCGCGCCGCTGGAAGCGGTCCAGCAGTACCGCGAGGTCTTTCACCGAACGGGTGAGACGGTCCAACTTCGCCACGATCACCACTTGAACCGCGCCCGCGTCCACCAGGGCAAGCAAGCGCTCCATGCCCGGACGGTTGAGAGACTTCGCGCTCTCGCCCGCGTCCACGATCATGTCAGCGAGTTCCGCGCCGTGAACAACGGCCATCGCCTTCACCTTTTCGGTTTGGGCTTCGAGGGAAACGCCCCGATCCGCCTGTTTTTCGGTGCTGACTCTGGCGTAGCCGATTGCCTTCATGTCTTCATTTTGATCTAAACCGGGTTTAGATGTCAAGAGCAATCGGTTGCCATCGTAACCAAAGGGGGTTAAGATGTTGGCATGGGTAAGAAGCTCCCCGAAGATGTTTTGGAGTTCTTCCGCAAGCAGGGAAGCAAGGGCGGAAAGATCGGCGGGAAACGGTCTCTGGAGACCATGACTCCCGAACAGCGAACCGAACGGGCGAAGCACGCGGTTGCGGCCCGCGAGGCGAAACGCGCCGCATCGAAACCGAAGGCCCGCAAGCAAGCCAAGTAGCCCGCCCGTCATACAACGGAACCGTCACATGACAGGCGCGGGGTCCGGGATGCGCCCGCCTCCCGGCATCGCCGCGCCGTGGTCGTGGGGCGCATAGCGCAGGGCGAGAGCGCCGCATCTGGAACCGCCGCGCCCATGTCAGAATCCCCCCAACATCGAATCCAGCGCCTCGTTGCGCTGGTCGTTCTTTCGGTCAATGAGTGCGCTTCTCATCGCCTCCAGCAACTTCAGGATGGTTTCGGCTTCCGATGGCGTGATTTCTCCCGCCGCCACCGCCTCAAGCGCCCGGCGAACCGCCTCCGCCACGTCGGAAGGCTGGTCCATCGCGGGAAGCTCAAGGGAGAAGGGACGGTCCTTCATCGGAGGTAGCAACCGCTCCGCCACCAGGCGTAACGCGGTCGGATCGCCTTCGAGCGCGAGCGCCACCATGCGCCGGATGACCTTTTGCCCTTCGCCTTCGAGCAATTCCTGAAGGGCGAGGGTTGCCCGGTTCCGGCTCCCCTCGCGCCGCCCGGCAGGGTTGCCGGACACGCCCGGCAGGAATTGCCCGCGCCCGTTGCGGCCCGCCGCCTGTTGTGCGCCAGAATTGGCAGGCTCACCCGATGCCGTGTTTCTTTTGCTCTCGCTCATACTCCCTCGCTCCCTCCTGCACCTTCGCCTTGATCCGCTTCCAGGTTTCGGCGTCAATGCTCTCGGTGACTTGCTGGTGTGCCTGTTCCTCGATCTCCGCGATCAGTTCATCCAGGGAACGAGGCTTGCGCTTCGCCCCGCTCGCCGCTTGGTCCTCTGACTTGCGCTTCATCGGTTCCGCTCCCATTCCGCCCGCCGCCGCAACTCCGCCCGCGATTGTTCATCCAGGGGCGAATCGTCGGAGTGCATCAGGAATGAGTGAATCTCCGTTCGCAGCCGCTCGGCCTCCGCCTTGCTCATCGGCTCATTCGGCTTTGGTTGCGCGTGCGCCGCCCCGAAGGGCGGTTCGCCGTCGTACTGGATCTCTTTCCCGATAAACCGCTCAACAACGCCGGTCTTCGGATCAACCTTCGTGTACGTCTCGTAGGCGCGTCGCGCCTTGTGATCGTAGTAAACCGATCCCATAGAATCTCCTCTATCTCGAAATGCGAAGCGGGAAGGCTCGCAGGATGCCCGCCGCTGCGCCACTATCGCCCGTAGCGCGTTCGGTGGGGCAGTTCCTATGCTTATCCCTCCCGCCGCTCCTCTCGCGCTTCTGGAGCGCATTGCTGCCTACGCAGCCCAAGCCGCCGTACGCCACGCCTGGAAGTCCGGCCACGGATTGCACAATGAGGGGTTCTCTGTGCAGCGCCCGAGGTAGGCTTGCATCCCTTCCTGCCGTGGATCGGATAGCGCCGCCTGCATGGTGGGCTTGGTCTGTGCGGTCGGCAAGGGTAATCCGTGGGCAACCAGAGCCGGGACGAAGTCGGCGTAGAAATCGCATCGACGCCCCCGGTCGAGTTCAGCCTTCCATCGCTCCGCCTCCCGTTCGAGGAAACCCGGTGCGCGTTCTTCGATGGCTTCCAGGACGGCATCCCGGCTGTGCCTGAGTCCGCAGACGGCCCACAGGCAGAATGCCTGCCAGTCGAGAATGTTTTCCACGGTCGGAGCGATTCTGCTCTGTGTCTGATCTGACTCTGCTCTGATCTGCTCTGGGGGCGTCACTGTGACGTCACTGTGACGTTGCCGTTCCCGGTACTTCCGAGTCCGCGCAGCCGATGAGTCGGAGCGGTACTGGCGTGCGGCCCAGTTATGCGGCATCAACCCCGCGCCGGTCTGGTCAAGCAGTCCGGCGGTTTGCAGTTCCGCGATTGCATCCACGGCGTCGCACTCGTTCAACCGCAGCGCAAACGCGACATCCGCGATTGCCGGGAGTAGCCCGCCGCCTTTGGCCGCGAGACACAGGCAGTTCACCCAGTTTTTGAACGTCGGCCCACTAAGCCGCTGCACTTTTGGATCGTTAAGGGCATCCGCGTAAAATCGGAACCACTGAAGGCTCATGCCGCCTCCCCTTTGGCCGGAACCCTCCGCGCCAGGAAGTAGCCGTCCAGGTCGGCCCGCGAGAAAACAACTCGCGAGCCGCGTTTATGATACGGAATGCGCTTCAGCCAAACCGACTTCCGCCACCAAGCGACCGAGCCGCCGTACACGGCTCGGGCCTCTGCGATGTCGAGAAATGCCCGCTCAAACCGCGCCACGCCAATCTGCGCTTTACCCTGTGAAGACATGTTGCTCTCCATGCCCCCACGTTACCGGGTGGACACAACAGGACGTCCCGGAAATGTCCGCTTCTGTCCGCCAGGCGTCCGTTTTTGTCCGGCTTGTCCGAAAACCTACAGGCTGAAAATCTCTCGTACTCGATTGGAGGGATAGCGCTTTGACTGGCCCGTGCCTGCCCCGGCCACGCCTTCACGCTTCAGTTTCTTGCGAACGGCGTCAACCGTCTTTCCGGTGGCGTCGGCGATGGTTCGTAAAGAGACGGTCGGCGATTTCTGCAAACGCTTCACCGCCTCAGGATCGGGATTCCGCTGTTGCCGGGTGGAGGCGGGTACGGGGTTGGTGTGGCGCGATGCCCGCCGCCCGCGCCATCGCGCACGCTGCAATTCAATCGTCTGGCCGATGGTGTGTTCAAGTTCAGGTAGGTACAGGCGATAGCCGCTGTACTGAGCCGATGCCGCTTCAGCCGGAAATGAGGCGTAGAGGGTCTGCCTTACCAGCCGGTCGAAGCACCCTCCCTCACCGAACACAGCTTCACCCACGACGCGCGAACCCGAATCCAAAGCCGCCTTCGTGGTATATGCGGATTTGCCCTTCGTTAGCAACACCGCGACAACGGAATCGAACAGTTCCCGCGTGAACGTCCGCCAACACTCAAAGAAGGCATTTACCCATGGCGACTCACGCGCCGGAGCAAGGGCTTCGGCCTGCTCGATGTCCGCTCGGCGCGAAAGATGGCGCGCCCACACCTTCGTGTACTCGCGCACTTCGGCCTCATCTTGCGCCTTCCAGTAGGCCATCAGCCCGTCAACCAGGTGTACCTCGTGCTTCAACCTCTCGGCTTCGATGGTGGCCGTCACGCCGGGTGGTAACTGCGGTGGCTTCTCCAGTGGCTGCCGCTTCAGCGCAACCCACTCACGGTGTCCCTGATCGGCTCGCCTGAGGTCGGCTTCGTCTGGTTCTGGTATCTGGCTGCCCGTTCCGCTGAGGTCGTAGTTGCCCGGCATGGATCGCTCCCTGTTGCGATTCCCTGAAACTGAATGGCCGTCAACGAATCAGGGCGTCCGCTTTCGCGCCGGTGGATCAGACCGGCGCTAGACGGCCAAACCTGCCCTAAAAACCGTGGCGAAAAACGTGGCTACCCCACTCGTAGCCGCTTCGCTTCCGCCTGCTACACTCCCGGTTCCGATTCGCCCGTAAACCGTTGAAACGTAGCACACTGTCATCATACAGCATTATTCGTCCGTGTCTATAGTAACTCATTGATTCTAAATGGTTTTCTGGTTCGGGACCAGGAGGCCGGTGGTTCAAATCCACTCGCCCCGACCATTTCTC
>CAYYNC010000025.1:0-87406 GCA_964472745.1 uncultured Solibacteraceae bacterium | reverse complement strand
CCGAGAAGAAAGCGGGCGGCGAGGTGGCCGTGCTGGCCGCCGCGGAGGGGGAGGCGGGGAGTTGCGCGGACAAGTCGGTCCACGAGGTCCGCACTCAGCAGCAGCAGGCCGCGGCTCAGGCGGGCGGTAAAGGCGGCCAGGAGAAGGCGGAGCCAGGCGGTCCGGCGCGTCCCGGCGGCGCTCCTCCGGCGCAGGCGGCGGGGCTGGCGGGCGGCGTGGTTCCCGGTGGTTCGATCCTTCAGTCGGCGTTGAAGGAGGCCTTGTCGAAGGGCAGTGCTGTGCCGGCCGTGGATGGGAATGCTCCACAGCTTGCGGCGGCGACGCGGGCGGCGGTGTCGAATGTTCTGAAGACGAAGCACGACACGGCGAAGAACGCGATTGGGAATATACGCTGATCTCACTGCTCGATCAGAAATGCATTAGATCAGCCTTCGAGCAGGCGCGAAAAGGTGAGAGGGCGGCCTTATGCCAGCAATCTCTTTGCCTTCTATCCTGGAGAAAGCAGAGCAGGCAAGGAATGCGTAGCGCATCAACTCTTACGAGCAAGGGCCAGCTTACTGTCCCCAACGAGGTCCGCATCAGGCTGGGCGTGCGGCATGGAGACCAAGTGGAGTTCGTTAGGGGGGGAGGCGCTGTGGTGGTGCGTCCGGTCCGGCAAGGTTCTCCGTTCGGCAAATACGTCAACGCTCCGGGAGGATCCCCTGGAGGCCGCGAGGAGAACAACGCCGGGGTCACCCCCCTTCGCGATGAGTGAGAATCGGGCGAGGAGCAGACCGCTGCGGACGGCGATCGATTCGAATATCAGTTCTGCGCTCTGGTCCCTGGAGCCGATCGCTCCGCGGGCGAAAGAGCAACCGGACTCGGCCGCGCGGCAAGGCGGCTTTAATAGGATGGCGGCTTGCGGGCGCAGAGTTCCTTCACGATGTTGCAACGCGCCGTGCCGCGGGCGGAGGCAAGGCGAATGGACTGCCTGCCGACTTCGTGACTGGCGCCTATGCTGTGCTGGAAGCGGGCCAAGTGGCGACGCTGGGTCCGCTCCGCTATTCCACGGCATTCCCCGGTTTTGCCTTAGTGGAACCGCGGATAGGGTGAGCGGCGCTACGAGGTTGAATAGACGGATGCGCGTCTCCGTCATCAGCATTCTCGCCAGCCTGGCGAGCGGGCTCGCCGCGCAGGATACGGGCCGGGTGACGGCGCGCCACCGGAATGCGTGGTACAACTACTTCGGCAATCATCCGCTGGGAGAGCGGTGGGGGCTGCATCTCGAGGGGCAGTGGCGGCGGGAGGGCGCGGGGCAGACCTGGATGCAGTTGCTGCTGAGACAGGGCGTCGACTTTCATTTGAACCCGAATGTGACGCTGACGGGCGGCTACGGGTACATTCGCACCTATCCATACGGCGATTTCCCGACGCTGGCGACCTTTCCGGAGCACCGGATCTGGCAGCAGGCGCTGGTGCGCCACCGGCTGGGGGCAGGGGTCGGGATGCAGCATCGATACCGGCTGGAGCAGCGGAACATCGGGGAGATGAGGGCGGCCCCGGGCGAAGCGGCGCGGCGCGTGGGGTGGCGGTATGAGAACCGGTTCCGGTATCTCGTGCGCACCGATTTCGCGCTGACGCGGCGGGACGACCGGCCGGACTGGTACATCGCGACCTACAACGAGATGTTGATCAACTTCGGGCGCAACGTGGCGGCGAACGTGTTCGATCAGAATCGCGCTTATGCCGCTCTGGGGAAGGCCTTGAACAGAGCGACGCGCCTTGAAGCGGGGTATATGAACCAGATATTGCAGCAGCGCAATGGGCGGGTGTTTGAAGTCAATCACACGATGATGGTGAGCGTGCAGTCGACGTTGCGGCTGAGAAAATAAACTGCGCGGCCTGAAGGCTGTGCTACCGGATCTGTTACGGAGATGAGTCCTTGCGGAAGATGATTTGTGTGGCGGTGATGGCGGGGCCGGTGTGGGCGGGGAGTGTGGACCTGCGACAGGCGACCGTGGTGGATCGCGATGGCGGGGTTGCGGCGACGGTTCTGGTGGAGGAGGTGGAAAAGCGCAGCGGGATCCGCTTGCCTGTGGCGGGGGCGCGCCCGGCGGGCGGGGTGGCGATCGTGGTCTCGCGCGGCGCGGGGGGCGTCAAGCCCGAGGGGTTCAGGCTTACGGTGGAGGACCGGGGAGCGAACTCCGCTGTGGAGATTCGCGGGGCGGATGCTCGCGGGGCGCTGTATGGCGTGGGACATTTGCTGAGGCAGGTGGAGTGGGGGCCTGGGAAACTCACCGTGGCCGCGCCGATGGATGTGACGACGGCGCCGCAGTCGGCCATTCGCGGGCATCAGCTTGGGTATCGCAACACGGCGAATTCCTGGGACGCGTGGACAGTGGGGCAATTTGACCAGTATATTCGCGAGCTCGCGCTGTTCGGTGTGAACAGCGTGGAGAACATCCCGTTTCAGGACGACCGCAGGAATCCGCTGATGAAAGTGCCGCGGCGGGAGATGAACCGCGCGATGAGCGAGATCTGCCGGAAGTACGGGCTGGACTACTGGGTGTGGACCCCGGCGCCTTTCGATCTCAACGCCAAGGAGCGGCGGGCGAAACTGCTGGAGGGCTTTGAGGAGCTGTTTCGGGATGTACCGGAGCTGGCCGGGATCTTTTTCCCCGGCGGCGATCCGGGGAGCAATCCGCCGGAGCTGGCGCTTCCGTTTTTGGAGGAGATTGCGAAGCGGCTGCCTCCGGCGCACCGGAAGGCGAAGGTGTGGCTGTCCCTGCAAGGCTTCAGCGCGGAGAATGCGGAGAAGGCGTACCGCTATCTCGACGAGCGGGAACCCGAATGGTTCGGCGGAATCGTGGCCGGACCGTCGAGCCCGCCGATTCCAGAGACGCGCCACCGGCTGGCGGCGCGATACAAGCTGCGGCTCTATCCCGACATCACGCACAACAAGATCAGCCAATACGAAGTGCCGGACTGGGACCAGGCGTATGCGCTGACGCTGGGGCGGGAGGCGATCAATCCGCGGCCGTTCGAGTACGCGGCGATTCACAATCGCTACGCGGCGATGAGCGACGGGTTCATCTCCTATTCGGACGGCGTGCACGACGACGTCAACAAGGCCGTCTGGAGCGCGCTGGGGTGGGATCGATCGCGCGATCCGCGCGACGTCGTCATCGAGTACGCCCGGCTGTTCTTCGACCCGGCGGCGGCGGAGGAGATCGCCGATGCGGTGCTTGCGCTGGAGCGCAACTGGCGCGGTCCGCTGGTTGCCAATGGAGGCGTGGAGGCGTCGCTGGCGAAGTGGAACGATCTCGAGCGGCGTTTCCCCCATCTGGCGGGGAACTGGCGCTGGCAGATGTGCCTTTTGCGCGCGAACTATGACGCGTTCGTCCGGCGGCGATTGATTCAGGACACGAAGCTCGAGAAAGAAGCGAACGCGATTCTCGCAGAGGCGGCACGGCGTGGGCCGGATCAGGCGATGTCCGCGGCGATGGAGGTACTGAATACGGCGGTGCGCGCGCCCGCGGGCGCCGAGCTCAAGGAACGAATCGCCGAGCTGTGCGAGATGTTGTTCCGGTCGATCGGGCTTCAGACGAGCGTGGCGAAATACAACGCGAGCGGGGCGGAGCGTGGCGCGGTGCTCGACTTTGTGGACAATCCTCTGAACAACCGCTGGTGGCTGGAGGACGAGTTCGCGAAAGTGCGCGCGATGGCGAGCGAAGCGGAGAGAGTCAGGCGGCTCGAAGAGATCGCGCGGTGGGAGAATCCGGGACCGGGGAGTTTTTACGACGATCTCGGCAACATCGCCAAGTCGCCGCGGGTGGTGAAGGGCGAGGGCGAGGACGGCGATCCGCTGTTCTGGTGGTGGGACGACGGCAAGAGCCGCGCCCGGCTGTCGTGGCAAGTGACGGCGTGGCCCAAAGCTGTGGTTTACGAGGGGCTGGACCCGCAGGCGGAGTACGTGGTTCGGACAACAGGCTACGGGCAGGCGCTTCTGCGCGTGGATGGAGAGCGCGTTCCAGCCACGATCGACGGCCGCGAGATGCACCAGTTCAAGGAGTTCCCAGTGCCGGCGCGGCATCTCATCGACGGCAAACTGACGCTGACTTGGGACAAGGCGACTGACGAGGGACATCTCAACTGGCGGAGGAGATCGCGGCTGGCCGAGGTTTGGCTGCTCAAAAAGTAGGCAGGGGCCGATTCTTTTCGCTGTGCCGCGGTAATTGAGGGTGTGAGCGGAGAGCGGGAGTTCGAGCGGATCTACGACGAGCACGCCGATGCTCTCTACCGCTTCGCGTACCGGCTGACGGGGTCGGAGGCGGACGCGGAGGAGATCGTGCAGGAGTGCCTTGCCGCGCTGTTCGCGCGGCCCGCGGGTTTTGTGGAGTCGCGCGGGGCGCTGCGGTCGTACCTTTACGGGGCGGTCCGCAACCAGGCGTTGAAGCGGATGCGGAATCGCGAGACTCCGGCGGCCGGTCAATTGGAGGGCGTCGACGGCCATACGCCGGAGGGCGCGGCAATGCGATCGCAGCTTCAGGAGGCGGTGGCGCGCGCGGTAGCTCAATTGCCGTTCAACCAGCGGGAGGTGATCGTGCTGGCGCATTACCAGCAGATGGCGGCAAGCGAGATCGCGGAGCTGATCGGGATCGAAGTCGGGGCGGTGAAATCGCGCTTGCAGCGCGCGAGAGTCGTTGAAAGAGATGCTGGCCGGCTACGCTCGCACTGTTCCAAAGGAGATGACGCCATGACGGATCAGGAACTCGACAGGGCGCTGGATGCGTGGGAGGCCCCCGCGGCACCGGCGCGGATGAAAGCGCGGGTGATGGAAAGGGCGGGGGCGCGGCGGCGATGGCGCGTGCCGGGGATACCTTGGAAATGGGCTGTGGCGGCGCCGGCGGCGCTGGCGACCGTGGCGGTCGGCGCGGCCATTGTGGCAAGCGAGCCAGTGATCGGGACCAGTTGGGGGCAGCTTGCGGATGGGACGCACATCCGCGTGAAGACACTCGTGGAACCGAAACTGGCCATCCTCAAGTGGTTCCGCGCCGGCGTCGGCTCGTCTCCGGGCGGGTTCCGCCAGGTGCGGTACATGTACGACCGCGGCGCACGCACTTATTGGGGCTACGAACTGACACTCGAGCCGCTGGGCGGCGGGAAGTATTCTGCGCACGCTGTGTCACTGGTGGCGGAACCCGCCAGGCTGGAACGATGGAAACTCACCGGATTCACCAGCGTGGCGCCGCCCGCGCTGCCGGCTCCGCGCATCATTGCCGCGGGGGAGCCTTTTGAAGTGGACCTGATCCGCTCGGGCGGCGAGCGTGTCTACGACAGAATCGAGTTGTCTCCGGTGGAGTTCGACGATGTTCCGCACAAGCGTCCGCTCAACGATGGTCCGTTCGGGTCTTCGATGATGCGGGTTTCGAATCCGCGACTCTTTATCGACGGGCGTCACATTCCCCAGGAAGGGCTGGCGGAGGCGCGGGGGATGACCATCTTCTTCTCAATTCCGGGCCGCGGCGAGTGGCGGCTGGCCGTGGACGCCATGGGGAATCCGGAGTACAGACCGGCGGGACGTGTGATGGGGAGCATGATTGAATTCGAATGGAACGGCGAGCGCTTCCGCATCGAGAACGACGAGTCCGTGAACGAAGGCGGAAAGCAGACGCTGTACGTTCGATTCGAGCCGGCCACCGAAGGGGCCGTGGGGGAGATGGCGACATTCGGGTCGGCGGGTCCGGCGTCAATTCGTTGAGGTTCGCATTGACGGGCGCTTGGGGTAATGTCATAATCCCTAGTGGGATTAGGGCCATGCCGGAAGCGCCATTAATGAACGTTTCCGTGAAGTGCGAATATGCGCTTCGCGCGGTCTTGGATCTTACCGTCACCCACTCGTCCAATCCGGTGCGGATCATGGACATAGCGCGGCGGCAGAACATCCCTCAGAAGTTCCTCGAAACGATTCTGGCCGAATTGAAGAAGTTTGGCCTGCTCGAGTCGAAGCGCGGCGCGGAAGGCGGCTATCTCCTGGCCAAGCCGGCGGAGATGATCACGGTGGGCGACGTGCTGCGGAGCATTGAGGGCGGGAGGACGGGCCGGGCGTCGATGGAGGACCAGAGCCCACTGAGCTTCTTCTGGCGGCGCGTCGACGCGTCGCTGGCGGACCTGGTGGACAAGACGACATTCGCCGACCTGGCGCGGCAATGGCGCGAGGACCAGATGCATTCGGCCCCGAATTGGGAGATCTAATGAGGATCTATACAGACAACTCGCTCAGCATTGGCCGGACTCCGCTGGTGCGGCTGAACCGCGTGACGAACGGGTGCAAAGCCACGGTGCTGGCGAAGATCGAAGGCCGGAATCCGGCGTATTCGGTGAAGTGCCGCATCGGCGCGTCGATGATTTGGGACGCGGAGAAGCGCGGGGTGCTCGGGCCGGGCAAAGAGATCGTGGAGCCGACGTCGGGCAACACGGGGATCGCGCTCGCGTTTGTCGCCGCGGCCCGGGGCTATCCGATCACGCTCACCATGCCGGAGACGATGTCGATCGAGCGCCGCAAGGTGCTGAAGGTATTCGGCGCGAATCTCGTGCTGACCGAGGGCACGAAAGGCATGAAGGGGGCAGTGGCCAAGGCGGAGGAGATTTGCGCCTCCGATCCGGAGCGCTACGTCCTGCTGCAACAGTTCCAGAATCCGGCGAACCCGCAGATCCACTTCGAAACGACAGGGCCCGAAATCTGGGAGGATACCGAGGGCGGGATCGACGTGCTCGTGTCGGGCGTGGGCACGGGCGGCACAATTACAGGCGTCTCCCGCTACATCAAGCAGGTGAAGGGCAAGGCGATCATCTCGGTTGCGGTGGAGCCGACGCACAGCCCGGTGATCACGCAGGCGCTGAGAGGCGAGCCGCTGCAACCGGGCCCGCACAAGATTCAGGGCATCGGGGCGGGGTTTATCCCGGGTACGCTCGATCTGTCAATTGTGGACCGGGTGGAGCTGGTGAACAACGACGAGTCCATGGAGATGGCGCGGCGGCTGGCACGGGAGGAAGGCATCCTCTCGGGGATTTCGTGCGGGGCGGCCGTTGTCGCGGCGCTGCGCGTGGCGCAGGAGCCCGAAATGGCGGGTAAGACGATCGTCACGGTGCTGCCGGATGCGGGTGAGCGCTACCTGAGCTCGTCGCTCTTCGAAGGGCTGTTCGCGGAATAGCGGAAAGAAAAGAGCGGGCGCCTTTTTGGGGTGTTGGGGTGAGAGCGCCCGCTTCTCGTAACGGGGATTGACTAGATAGCGTCGGCGGGGCGGGTTTTGTTACTGGTTGCGCCAAGGCTTGCGGAATGTTGAGTACTATCTTGCGATCTTTCGCATTTTGTTCTATCATTGAAGCGAACAGAAAGCGAAACTAGAATGAAAGCGTCGACCCTGCATCTGCATGTGGGCCCTTCGGCCTGGAGGGATGCCGACTGGCTTGATGGCGGGGTGAATTCCCTGTCGGAGGGACGCCGCCGGCAAGCTCTGGCGGCAATCGCGCGGTATGTGAACCTGGCCGAGATCGATGAGACGTTTCACGCGCCGATGAGGCCGGAGACGGCAGCGGTCCTGGTGCGCAGGGTGGCGCCGGCGCCCGACTTTGTCTTTACGGCGCTGCTCGGAAGGCAGTTCACCCACGACCGGAATCTCGATGCGGGAGCGGTCGAGGCGTGGTCGAAGGGATTCCGGCCGCTGGAGCGCTCGGAACGGTTGGGTGCGGTGATTCTGCGCTTCCCCTGGCCGTTCGCGTATACAACGGAGAACCGGGAGTTTCTGATCCGGCTGCGGAGGGCGTTTCACGAGTTTCCGCTGGCGGCGGAGTTCCGCCACGAAAGCTGGCTGCGGGATGAGGCGGTGACGACGCTGATCCAGTACCGGGTCGGATTCGTGAACATCGACCAGCCGCAGTACTTCCGGGCGATGCCGCCCGCGGCGCTCCTGACCTCGGGGGTGGCTGTCGTGCGTCTCAACGGGCGGCAGAGTCCGGAGGAATTTCGGGACCTGGACAAGGAGGATCGCGTGGCGCCGCACCTGTACACGAACGAGGAGTTGGAGGAGTGGCTTCCGCGGTTGAAGCGGCTGGCGGGATGCGCGCGCCGGACGCTTGTGGTGACGGCCAACCGGGGCGGGGCGAATGCGCTGGTGAATGCATTGCAGCTTCGCGAGATGCTGGGGTTCAAGGATCTGCTTGCGCCGGAGGAGCTGATTCGCAAATATCCGGCGGAACTGGCGGGGTACCGGTCGCGCCGGCCTGTTCAGCCGATGCTGGTTGGGGTGGAGCGGCGGGTGGCTTAAAAGGGGAGGGTTGGAAGCAAGTTCCCTCAGGCCGGCCGCGGCACAGCGACGACGGCGAGGCCGGGGGCGCGGGCGCCAGGGGCGAGGGCCGCGTGGCGGGCGGCCATCACGAGTCCGGCGCCCTTTGATTCGCTCCGGAGAAGAGCTGTCGCGAGATGGATGGCGTCGGGCGCACCGGGTTCCGCCGGCATCGGCTGCGCGGCGCGGTTGAGGACCACGGGGTCTGTCTCGACGAGATCCAAGGCGTCGACGTTGGCAGTCAGCGGTGTCCCTGGCGTTCTTCAAGCAACAAGTCCACGCTGTCGATGTCCAGCCCCAAGGCCTTCGGCAGCCGGACTCGATTGGGTGGCGGCGTGCCAGGGGCGGGCTTGCGGGTGCGAACAGGAGCTCGATCGGGCACTGGGACGATCTGCGCCACCGGAGTCTCACGATCCAGGACGGTGACTGTGTCACCACGCCGGACAGATCGGGGGTATTCGCTGAGCCGGGATTCCAAAGGCTGCGATGCGAACCTGTGTGGCGCTCATATCATGACCAGAAGCGGTCATCTTGCGCAAGCCGGAGCAGTACGTGTTCCCGTAGTGGCGGGGTCGGGGAGAGAGGACTGGTAGCGCTAACGGGATTCGAACCCGTATTTGAGCCTTGAGAGGGCTCCGTCCTAACCCTTAGACGATAGCGCCGTGGGGGGGGGTGATTACCAACATAGCAGATGAGCGCGTTGCGGGGAAGCGATTCAGTCGGCCGGACGCGGTGTCAGGTCCGGCACGAGGCGCCAGGGAACGCCGGGGCGGCGGGTGTCGGGATTCTGGAGAACGCGGCCGATGGAGTCGTCGCCGGTCCGGTCGGCGAGAAGCGGGCGGGAGGCCATGACGAAATAGGTGAGCAGCTCGCGGCGCTTGTCCCGGGGAGCAGGGAAGCCTTCGAGCATCGCCGGATCGCCCGGCGGCAGTCTGGCGAGGGCGAGGAGACCGGCGATCACCAGCGCCATCACCGGCCAGGCCGCCCAGCCGGCGGCTTTGGTCTGGCGCCAGGAGCGATCCGCGAAGAACCGGAACCAGAGAAAAGCGGCCCCGAGCAGCAGCGCGTTCAGCGCGAAAGGCGCCAGGTGGACGCGGCTGCGCGCGAAGCGAATGCCGGCCAGCGCCGCGACCAGGATTGCAGCGGCGAGGATCGAACTGGCCCAACCCGGATCGATCAGGCGCGTCCAGCCCTCCCAGGGGCCTCCAGCGAAGCCGGTCACGTGAAAGACAGCGTCGTGGAGGTCGACGGGATTGACGGTGCCGACCTGCGCGGCGGCCTGCACGAGGATCCCGCGGACCAAGCGCGGCAAATCGGGCAGCGATATGAGCGCTGCGGCGCCGATGGAAAGCGCGGCGCCGGAGATCGAGCCTTCCGCGATCAATCCGAATGAGGAGACGGCGAACGTCAGGCCCAGCGTTTGCGGGTAGAAGCCGAAGGCCGCCGCGAAGCTTACTCCGTCTTGTGCGACGGCGGGGATGAGACCGGCCGCCATGCAGACAGCGGCACGCTGCGCTGTCGCTCTTCTCAGGACTCCGGCCAAAGCCAGCAGTCCCGAACCGCAGGCGAGCGCGACCGCGTCCGGACAGACCGGAAGACCGCGCACAGCGCCGGACAGCCCGTGCAGCCACGCCAGGACAAACGATGCGCCCATGCGCAGATCGAACTGTTGGTAAAGCGCTGCCTGCGTGAGTGCAGGATAGAGATCGGGGGATTCCGGCGCTTCGCTGACGGGATGAGAGCGCAGCCAATCGGCGTGAACGAGGCAGGTGTACGTGTCGTTGTACGAATCGAAGGAACCGAAGCGCAGCAGTGACGCCCACAACGGTCATGCGGCGGCGAGCGCAACCGGCGCAAGGCGCGAGAGCAGCACGCTCTCCTCGCGCAAGCGGCGCCGAGCCGGCCAGAGCGCCACGGCAAGGAGAACCACCGTGGCGCCGCGCGTAGACGGCGTGGAGAGCGCAATCAGCCGGCCGCACGCCGACGCGAACAAAAAGTGAGCGCGGCCAACCCGACCGCGGGCGCGTAGAAGAGAGGAGTCCGGCGCGCGGCGGCGCCGAGCACGGCGCATGCCGCCAGGGCGGCCCACGCGATCAGGAATCCGGCTAGAAATGCCACGCCTATTTGAGTATTCTGCCGAGAACCTGCCGCTGGAGCCCGCCCCAGCTCATCGCGGCGAGCCACTCGCGCGCATAGCGGGCGCGCGAGTTGCGGTTGCGGCGCAATCCGGCGGGGAGGCTGGCCAGATAGGCGCGGATGGACGGCCGAAAACCGTCGAAGAACTGGTCGCGCCGGTCAAGCTTATAGCAGAGGTCGGAATAAATCCAGCGGAAGGGTATGTGGCCGAAGTGCTTTTCGATCACATTCATGCTCTCTGCGAAGACCTCGCGCCGGTTGCCGAGAGTCTTGTTGGCGGCATGCATACGCGAGTGAGCCCAGGTTTCGGGCACGTGAACAAAGCTGCCATGCTCAGAGAGCCGCATCCACAGATCGTAGTCGAAGGCGAAGCCCAGCGTGGCGTTGATGCCGCCGCAGCGGCGATAGGCGGCGGCGCGGAACAAGCACGCGGGCTGGCAGATGAAGCACTCCTGGCCGAGCTGGGCGCGGTTGAAGGGTTCCGTCGGATACCGCCCGAGGACTTCGCCGCGTTCATCGATCCACAATGCGTTTCCGTAAACGGCGACGGCTTCAGGGTGTTCCTCGAGTGCGCGCACGGCGGAAGCGACGGCGCCGGGCAGCAGGCGGTCGTCGGAGTTCACCCAGCCGAAGATCTCGCCGCCTGCGGCATCGAATGATTTACGCAGCGCGTCGGCCACGCCGCTGTCGGGTTCGGAGACCCAGTTCAGAGGCACGCGGGAGGATGTGAGGATCTCGAGGGTGCCGTCAGTGGAGCCGGCGTCACGGATGAGGTACTCGATCGGCGCATAGTCCTGGGTGAGGACGCTGTCGATGGCCTCGCGCAGAAAGCGTCCCATTTGGTATGTCGGCGTGACTAGGGTGACGCGAAGAGACACCGGGTTATCTCTGGACTCAAACACCTCATCCTAGTCCAAGAGTCGGTCCGCCGCCGGGGTTGCGCGACGAGGAACCGACGCTGCTGGCGCAGCCCGCCGGGTTCGAGACGCTATGGCGGATCGTCCCGGCCGCGCGGATTGGGCCGGCGGGCAGTTGCGGCGAGGCGGTGCGGAGGGCGCTGCGGCGCGAGCGGTTTGAAGTCCTCTTTTGCCCGCTGCACGCGCTGGAGCCGCTGGAGCCGGGGATTCCAGCGGCGGTGATGACTCCCGATTTGCAGCACGAGTTCTACCCGCGGTTTTTCGAGGCGGACGAGCTGCTCTGGCGGCGGCAGTTCTATCCCGCGGGATCCCGGCAGGCGCATGCGATCTTCACGCCTTCGGAGGCGTCGAAGAGGACGATCGCCGATCGATATCGCGTGCAGCCTTCGCGCGTGCGTGTGACTCCGCTCGACGTGAGCGAAGCGTTTCGCGGCGCTGCGGGAGACGTCTCGTCGCTGGGATTGCCGGAGCGCTACATTTACTTCCCGGCGAACTTCTGGCCCCACAAGAACCACTCGCGGCTGCTGGAGGCGTTGCGGATCGCGGGGCGCGAGGATCTTCATCCCGTGCTGACAGGGGAGCCGGGCGAAGGCGCCCGGCGCGTTCTGGCTGAAGCGGCGCGGATGGGGCTGGCTTCCCTGTGCGCTATCTCGGATATCAGCCGGAGGAGGCTGTGGCGGGGGTTATGCGCGGGGCGCGCGCTGTGGTCTTCGCCACGCTGTTTGAAGGCTTCGGGATTCCAGTGCTGGAGGCGATGCACGCCGAAACCCCAGTTGTGGCTTCGCGCGGCGGGAGCGCGGAAGAGGTGGCCGGCGGGGCAGCGGTGCTGGTGGATCCCGAAGACGCGGCATCGATTGCAGCGGGCATCCGTGCGGCGGTGGAAGACGGGCAGCTTCGCGCAGACCTCATTCAGCGCGGCCGGGTACGGCGCGAGCGCCTGCCGGAGTGCGGAGTCTTTCTTCGCAGATTCGGCGGCGGCGCGGCCCAGGCGTTCGACGAGGTGATTCGAGAGGCGCGGGAGGAGATCGTTTGTCTACTCGAAGAAGGCGATGTTCTGCTGCCCGCGCCATCGAAGCGGCGGCGAACGCGTTCGCATTCGGCGACGGATTAGCCTTTGTCTGTGGCGGCACCGCGGAGCGACGCGCGCCGCCGTTTGAGCGAGCCGTGCTGCGGCATGGGGACCCCGTCCTGGCGCCGGCCGCGCGGAGGCGGCGCGCGTGGCGCTGGCACGCGCAGGCGATGCATGCTGTGCGCGAGGAGTTTGGGTGGGTGCCGCTTCCATTTTTGATGCGCGCAGCCGCCGAACTGGTTGGACAGCGCCGGGCTCGCTGGGTGGCGCTGGCGGTGGGCGGCATACTCAATGCGCAGCGGTTGCCCTGGTTCGCCGCCGAGTGGTGGCGGAGCCGCGGGGAGAGCGAGGGATGAGCGACCCCGCCATCACGATTGTGACGCCGCCGTTCAACGAGGCGCATTCCCTGCGGGCGACGATCGAAAGCGTGCCGGGTGAGGACGATCCGGCCCTGGAGTAGATCGTGATGGACGGCGGCTCCACCGGCGGCAGCGAGAGGATCGCAGCCGAGTGCAGCAGCCGCCTGACCTGGGTCTCCGAGCCGGATCGCGGCCAGGCGCACGCGATCAACAAGGGCTTCCAGCGGGCGCGGGGAGTGATCGTCGCGTGGGTGAACTCCGACGATGTTCTGTTGCCGGGGGCTGCCATCGCGGCGGCGCGGGCCTTCGCGCTGGCGCCCGCCTCGGGCGGCGTCTATGGCGGCGGGCTGTGGATCGACGAGCGCGGGAATGCGATCAGGCGCTTG
Organism: uncultured Solibacteraceae bacterium; assembly: GCA_964472745.1. GTDB lineage: Bacteria > Acidobacteriota > Terriglobia > Bryobacterales > Bryobacteraceae > CAYYNC01. The sequence continues at coordinate 74,215 of CAYYNC010000025.1, read as the reverse complement.
GAAGCGACGCGCGACTTCGACCTGTGGCGGCTGGCGTTTCTCGAGGACTACATTCTTCAGCCGGCGTGTTTTTTCAGGCGCGAGGCCGTGGCCGAATGCGGCTGGCTCGACGAATCGCTGCACTGGACGATGGACTGGGACATACTCATTCGCCTGGGGAAACGCTTCGGCCTGATGCGGACAGATCGCGACATGGCGGCGATGCGCGAGCACAACGAGACGAAGACGGCGACCGGCGGCAGGGCGCGCCTGGCGGAGATCTCCGCAACACTGCGGAAGCACACAGGGATCGGGAATCCGCCCGGGCGCTGGCTGTACACATTGAACGAGTGGAGTGAGCAGAGAAAGTGGCGCCCGGCGCGGATCGGACTGACAGCGGCGATCGACCGGCTGCACCGCCTGTCGCAGGCGCTCGATTCCGAGATGACGGCCGGGCCGCGATCCCGGTTCATGGCGCCGGCCGGGACGAAAGTAATCCGAATCGAGGGCCAGGCGCCCGACTGGCAGGGAACGATGGAACTGTACGTTCTAAGCCGCAATCGTGAACTGGCGCGCGAGGCGGCAGGTCGCGGGGATTTTGAGATCGAGATCGGCATGCCCGCGGATCTCCGCCGCGAGGCGGCACTCTTCGAGATCCGCGCGAGCGGCTGCCGGTGGGTGTGGCCGGGGCGAGAGGTCCGCCTGGCCCGCCGCGTCTGCTGGCGATTGCGGCACATGGCCTTCCTCTAAAGTGAACACCTGAGACCGACGATGCTAGTGCATGCGCACCGAAGATCGTCGCCGGAAGAGAGGATTGAGCCGCAGGCTCGCCGTCATGCGCGAGCTTGCGTGGCGCATTTGTGAGGCGTTGGTTGCGATTCTCGTTTATCAATGCTGCGTCACGGCCGCGCCGGCGACGTCGACCCCGCTGATCTTTCTTCCCGAGGCGGGCGGCTATTCCGCGCGCGCGCAAGGGTTCACCGCCCGGTTTGAGAAAGACGGGCTGCGGATCGGCGAGCAGATTGCGGTGCGGTGGCCCGGCGGCCGCGGGGATGTGTTTCCCGTGGCCGTAAGCCGTGTGGAGGTCCGAGCGTTTCTGGGGCGCAGCCCGTCAGGCTGGCGGAGCGCGGAAGGCGCCGGTGAGATCCGCTATCCGGAGCTCTATCCTGGCATCGACCTGCGGTATGCGGGGCGCGGCGGCGAACTGAAATCGGAGTTTGTTGTCGCGCCGGGGGCGGACCCTGCCGTCATCAGGATTCGTTACGAAGGCGCGATCAGCGTTCGCCTTAGTCCCGCCGGAGGGCTGAGGATCGAGGCGCGCGACGGCGTTTGGACCGAAGAGGCGCCCTTCATGTACCAGGAGCGCGACGGGGGCTTCAGCGCGGTGGATGGCGCGTTTGTCCTGCTGGGCGGGGGCGAGGTTGCCTACCGCATCGGCGGGTACGACCGCTCGAAACCGCTGGTGATCGATCCGGCGCTGCGCTACAGCGGAGTTTTCGGCGGCCACGGGATCAGCGCCGCCACCGCTGTGGCCGCCGACCCCGGCGGTTACGTTTACCTGGCGGGGTACACCGATGCCTATGACTATCCGAACGTGTCGCCGCTGCTGGCGCGCGGAGGCGGCGCCGACGGTTTTCTGATGAAGATCGAAACGGCGACGGGCCGCGTGGTTTCTTCGACGTTCATCGGCGGCAACGGCGACGACCGCATCTTTGGAATCTGCCGCGACCCGGCGGGAAACGTCTATCTGGCCGGATGGACCACATCGCCCGATTTCCCCGTGAGGTCCGCCGTGCAGGCCACGCTCAACGGCGGCCGCGACGCGTTCGTGATGAAGATCGACGCCGCCGGCTCCAACGTGGTCTTCAGCACATTCTTCGGGGGCGGCGGCGTGGAGACGGCGAACTCCGTGGCTTGTGACGCGGGCGGTGTGTGGATTGGCGGCGACACGGATTCAACGAATCTGCCCGTCCAGCAGGCGTGGCTGTCCTCAAGGCAGGGCGGGCAGGATGGCTTTATCGCGCATCTTTCGGAGGCGGGCGCGCTGGTGTCCTCGACGTACGCGGGGGGCACAGGCAGCGATACCGTGAGGGCTCTGGCGATTGACTCCGCCGGCGCCGTGTATGCGGCGGGGGCGAGCTCTTCGCCTGCGCTGGGTTTCCCCTCAAGCTCGTTCCGGCAGACGCCGCGCGGGGGGCAGGATGGCTTCGTTTTGAAACTGGCGGCGGCGGGAAATGCTCTGCTTGGCGGAGGATTCATCGGCGGATCGCGAGGCGGCGCGGACGGCGAGGAGGGGGTGAACGCGATTGCCCTGAGAAGCGATGCGCTCTTCGCGGCCGGGCAAACCGCGTCCCCCGACTTCCCGCTCCTGAACGCGTGGCGGCCGGCCTTTCAAGGCGCGAGCGAGGCGTTTCTTGTGAAGATCGATCTCCCTTTGGAAAACCTGCTCTGGAGCACCTTCGCCGGCGGCGCGGCGGACGAGGCCGTGAATACCCTGGCGCTGGATGCGGGCGGCGGATTGATCGCCGGCGGCTGGACGACATCGCCGGACATGAAAATGCTGCTGCCGGTCCAGATGGGTTTTTCGGGGGGAACGGAAGGATTCGTGATTCGAACCGCGAACGGCGAAGGAGCTCCGCTGTTTCAGAGCTACCTGGGCGGGACGGGAAACGATACAGTGTCGGCGGTGGCGGCGGACGCGGCGAGCAGAATCGTCGCGGCGGGGCAAACGAGCTCGCTGAACTACCCCGTGACGGGCGATACGGCCGTCCCGCCGGGAAGTCTCTCGCGAGCGTTCATGACCGAGATTGCCGCGGGCGCCGCAGCGGAGCCTTTGAGACTGGATCCGCAAGCCGGCTCAGGATTCGCGGCCGCGCTGACGCTGACGCTTACGCATCCCACCGGGTACGCGCAGATCGGCGGAGGGTCCCTGCTGATCCACGATTCCGTCAGCTTTTTGGGTGGCTGCCGGGTACGGTATTCCCGCTCCTCCGGCGCCATGGAACTGGCATCCGACGGCGGGAACACCTGGGCCGTAGTGACGCCAGGCAGCTCCGCGCAGGCGTCGAATTCGTCTTGCACTCTGAAAGGCGCGGGTTCCCTGGTTTCACAGTCCGGCATCTTTCTGAACTTGACGTTCGCGCTGGAATTCAAGGACGCCTTCAGCGGCGTTCACAACATCTACGCGAGCGCGTGGGGCCAGGGCGGCGAGACGGCCGGCTACAAGCTTTTCGGCTCCTGGAGAGTTCCCGGTGGAGCCCATCACTCTCCAACGCCGCACTCCGTCACGACGAACGCCCCTAACGAAAACGTCCAGACTCTCAGCATCCTCATCAAGGACCCCGATGGCGGCGCCGATATCGATTCGGCGCTGGTTTTGATACAGAACAGTTTCACAGGCTCGCAGGCGTGCTTTCTTTGGCTGGACCGGGCCGGGAACAGGCTCTACCTGGCCGACGACACTGCCGCGAATTGGGTGGGCGTGGTCTTCGGGAGCTCGGGAACCGTGCAGAACAGCCAATGCCTGGTCCGCGCAGCGGTTGCAACCTCAGAGACATTCGGCGAGAACTGGCTGGTGAGGGCCGAGGTGACATTCAAAGCGGCGTTTCAGGGGAGCAGGAAAGTCTGGGTGCAGGCGCGCGATGCGGACGGCAATCTCAGCGCCTGGGCGGAGCTGGCGCAACTCTCGATCGCCCCGCCCTCCAAGCAGCCCCCTTCCATCACGTCGGTGCTGCCGGCCTCGGGCCACGGCAGCGCGCAGGTTTTCCAGGTGACGGCGAACGACCCGAACGGCGTGACGGACCTCGTGTCTGTTCTCTTCCTCGTGCACGCGACGCCGGCTTCTTCGGGAGGCTGCATGGTGCTGTACGACCGCGCTGCGGGCAAGTTCCTCCTGGCGGACGACGCCGGCGTGAACTGGAGCGCGGTCCGGCCCGCCACCACGGATGTGGCGCGGAACGGCCAATGCATCCTGCGCGGGGCGGGATCCTCCTGGACCGGCTCCGGCTTCACCGGCACGGCGGTGATCGATCTTCAGTTCGATCCGTCGTTTAGCGGCCGGAAGCGGCTTTGGGCCCGCGCCGTCGACTCCTCGAACCTCTCCAGCGCGCTGAAGGATTTCGGCGGCTTCGATGTGGAGTCGGGTGCGCAGCTCGCGAATTCACTCTCATTGCCGCCGGCGCCGCAGAGTCCGTCCGCGCCACTCTTGCCGGTATCGGGCCAGGGGATCCGGCAGGTCTTCCAGCTCAGCTTCCCCCATGACGGCATGAGCCGCAACTCGTCCAGGGCAGTCATTTTATTCAGCAACAGCAACAAATCCGGACGGACATGCCAGATCGTCGCCGATGTTCTGACGGGCCGGTTCTATGTCGCCGACGAGTGGTCTCAATTCTGGCGGCAGATCGAGCCGGGCTCCAATTCCATGGCGGGGAGCAGCTATTGCAGCCTGCACGGCTTGAACTCCGGGTGGGTGTTCAGTGGAGGCTACTGGCGGCTTTCGATGGATATCGAATTCCATGCCCCAATGATCGGGAAGAATTACATATGGCTTCAGGCCGTCGACGGACGCAGCCTGGCCTTCGGCCCGGCAATCAGCGGCAGCTTCACGGTCGAAGCGCCCTAAGTAAGAGAGAATGGAAACCCTCGCCGGACGGCGAGGGATCCGGCGCCGCACGAGCGCGGCGCCGGACTTGCGGGCAATCCCTGTCGGTCCCAGGGATCCGGCGCATTGCAGGCCGGCAATTTAGCCTTCAACGTCGTCGAACGGATCGGGCGGTGGGATCAGCCCGGCGACGCCGACGACGTCGTCGAACGGATCGGGCGGTGGGATCATGCCGGCGACTCCAACCACGTCGTCAAACGGGTCCGGGGGAGGGATCAGCCCCGCGGCCGTGAAGCCGTCATCGAACGGGTCTGGAGGAGGGATGCATCCGCAGAATCCGGCCACGTCGTCGAACGGGTCCGGCGGGGGAATCAGCGCCGCGACGCCCACGACGTCGTCAAACGGGTCCGGAGGAGGAATGAACCCGGAAAGAGGTTGAACTTTGGCCGCGGCTGCCGCTGGGATGAGCGCTGCAACAACAAGCAGCGCCACCAGGAACAGGCTCCGCGCCATGCCCGCTGAAAAGAAGAAACGCATAGGGTATTGACCTCAAAGCGAAAGGTTTAGCCGCTCTAAGGGGAGAACACTACTCCCCTACGGCGGGTTACCCCGATGCTAATGCGGATTCCCATGATGAAACCAGACGGAAAATACTGAGGAATAGTCCGGGGACCCCCCGTACGGGGTAGCCCCTAATTGTCCTCAGGGGTTAGGAGGGGAAGTTGCGGACTCGGAGCCGTCAGTGGCTGAGGCCCCGTACAGCCGGTGAGAGCCAGGCCACTCCAGACGCATGTCGCGGCAGACCTCATCCAGCATCTGGAAATTGGCGTCCTTTTGCTCCATGGCGAAGGCGGTGAGCAGCAGGTTGTCGCAGATGGCGTTGATGACGCGCGGGATTCCCTGGCTTCGCGTGTGCAGCTCCTTCAGCAGATCGTGAGAGAACACCCGCTGATCAGGCATGCCGGCCTTGGCGAGGCGGGAATCGACGTACTCGATGGTCTCATTGACGTTGAAGGGGCGGAGGCTGGTACGCAACACGATGCGCTGCTTCAACTGGCGGAGATTCGGCGCGTCGAGCTTGCGGTCCAGCTCCGGCTGTCCGGAAAGGATGATCTGAAGCAGCTTGCCGAGCTTCGGATTCTCGAGGTTGCCGAGCAATCGGATCTCTTCGAGAACGTCCCACTCCAGGTTATGAGCCTCATCGATGATCAACACGCTCGTGCGGCCTTGCTGCGCCTGCTGGATGAGCAACTGGTTCAGCGCAAACAGCACCGCCGTCTTCGAGTTCGCCTGGCATTGGAGCGCCAGATCATATGCGATCATCTCGAAGAACTGCTCGACGGTGACCCGCGAATTGAAAAGGAACGCGAACTCGATGCCCTGGCCTTCAAGGTAGTCGCGCAGGCACTCGAGCATCGTCGTCTTGCCCGTGCCCACCTCGCCGGTCAAGACGATGAAGCCCTTACGGCTCTGGACGCCGTAGACGAGATTGGCTAGCGCCTCCTCATGCGCCGGGCTCCGGTAGAGGAACGCCGGGTCTGGGCTAAGGTTGAACGGACTCTCCCGGAAACCGAAATAGGCGTTGTACATAGTGGGCTGCGCGAGGCTGGGAAGGCAGTACCGCGTCCGCCATTCGCCCCATTCTATCACTCTGTGCCGGCGCGGCTTGTCTCCGCCAACACCCTGAGGCGGCGGAACTTGCCGCTCAGACCTCGAACTGCAACTGGACCCAGCCCGGCAACGTGGCCGGCCGGTCGCTCATGAAGACGACCTTGCGGGTCTTGGGGAAGGGCAGGCCGGTCCGGATGGCGCTTGAATAGAGCGGGTGATCGCGGAGGAAGGCCTTCAAGCGCTCCGAACCCTGGCCGATGAGAGCGCTCTTCGCCAGGAGTCCGGCGCCCCAGCCGATGTTGAGCATGCAGGCGTTGCCGATCTCCCGCAGCTCCGCCAGGCGCTTGATGAGGGCATCGACGCTCATCCCGACGATACGCAGGCCCGCCTGCTCGGCATAGGCCTTCTGGATGGCGAGGATGCGTTCGGCCAGCAGATTGGCCGCGTCAGCGAACTGCTCCGAGCCGTCGGCCTGTTTCCAGCGGAGGGCGCGCAGGACCTCGGCTTTCTGCATGAAGGGCGACGCTTGCCACCCGCCCTCGAAGATCGTGCCCGGCGGCGCCATCTCAGCCAATACCGGCGTCGACTCCTTCACACGGTCAAAGGAGACCGAGCCGCGCGCCTGGCAGCGCCACCCGCACTCGATCCTGTCGCCCTTCTGCAAGAGCGAAGCCGTGCGCAGAAGGTAGATCTTGGTCGCGCTGGAGCTGACGGGCCGCGAGTCGGAGACCGCCAGCGAGCGTGTGCGGCTCACGTTGCCCGGCCCCAGGACGGTTGTCTCCAGAGTCTCCGCGGGCCTCCGCGGCAGGCGCTCGGCGGCCATTCGGGCGGCTGCCTCGGCCAAGTGATTCTCGCTGGCGCGCTCCGCCAGCAGCGCGGTCCGCAGCGGGCCCTTGATCGCGGTCGCGGGCAAGTAGATCCCGCCTACCTGGGAGGCGAAGGTGGGGATGAAGAGATCCTCAACGCGGGCGCGGTCATAGTACTCGGCGATGGAGGCGTGCTCGAGCGGGATGCGCCGCAAGGCGTAATTCTGCGCATAGCCTCCCCACGACGCGAAGTCGAGCTTCTGCGCCTTGCGAAGCTGCGCCAGGTAGCTGTCCATGCGCGAGCTCCTGGAGAGCAGTCGGAAGATCTTGCGCTGATCGAGGACATTCACCTGGTCGCGCCACACCATGTAGTCGATGGGCGAGAGCTTCTGGCCGTCGCCGACCAGCAGGGGCGTCAGTACGGTGAGCCGGTAGCGTCTCATGGGTGCAACCGCCAGGGGATTGTGAGCGATAGCGCGTAGCCCGCTCGAAACACCGGGTGCGGGCATCCCCCGGGCGCGACATCGCGGACGGCGCCGCGCGGCGGGTGCGGTGCGGCGAGGACGGAACCCTCCGTCACCATGCGCGACGACAATTTCCGGAGCCCGGCGCCGGCGGGACCGGCCACGCGTCCGCCGCGAACGGTCAGCTTGTAATCTCCGCGGCCCCACTCGATGCGGTCGCTCGCGTGGGGGGAGAAGAGAGAGATCAGCCAATAATGCGGGTTGGCCGGCTGAGGCACGTCCGGCAGCAGCATGTCGCGGATCAATCCAGGCTGAAAGTCCGGAGTGCGGCAGCGGCCGAAGCCGAGGCTTCGCAGCCCTCCGAAGCCGTCGTCGGCCAGCAGGCGGAAGGCCGCTTCGACCTTCGGCGCCCACACTGCGTAGGTGGATTGGTTCGAAAACTCGGCGGCGCACCAGAGTCCCGAGGCCGGGGCGAATTGCAGGCAGACGGTCGAGTGCGCATCGATCACGCCGCCGGTGGGGCGGTCCACGGCCGCGCTCGACCGGCGGAGAAAGCGGAAAGGCCCCGTGGCGGACTTCGCGTCGGCAGGCAGCAGGCAGCCGCTCTGAGCGTCGACCGACCACGCTTCATCGCGAGGTTCATCGCCGCGCAGGATGTCCCCGATCAGAGAAAGCGGGACAAACCGCGCGCCTTTCCAGCGAACGCGGGCGCCCTCGGCGCCGGGCGGCGGCCACATGCCCGCCGGCGGAGGCGCGAACAGGTGTGTGCGCTGCCAGGGAAAGCAGGAGCTGAAGCGGACGGCCGGCTCGCCTTCCTCGCGCGCCGTGGCGGCCAGCCATTCCTCGAGCAAGCCGAGATGGCGGAACGCGCCGCAGAGCGCCGAGTAGAGCGCGTCGCTGTGGAAGATGCAGTCGCACTCCTCCCTGGCGCCCGAGGGGGGGCCAATGCGCCACGGCGTGGTGGGACGCAGGCGGATGAGCAAGGACGGATTCATTCCCGCCTCGAGATCAGGACAGCTTTCCGGCGAAGCTCTCCTCGATCACTTTGGCCTGAAGGGCCGCGGTGTCGGGAGCCTCAAGGAGAATCTGCTCGGCGCCGCCGGCGGAGTAATAGGCGCGGTTCCGCCAGGTGGCTTTCCACGAGCCGAAGCGGACGCGCCCGTTTCCGCGCGAGCCTCCGCCGCCGAGGGTGTCGTCCTCGAGCAGCCGCAAACCCTCCACCAGCCGCGGGATCAGCTCGCGGTCTTCGGGGGAGAGGATGTCCAGCACGAGCCGCACGCGGAACCGCGCGCCCGCGGGAACGCGCTCGAGCGTGCGAGCGTTCGCCTGGCAGGTGATGCGGTCGATGGCGTTTTCGCTCTTCACCTCGGTGAGCTCGTCGTCGAGGTTCTCCCGCATCTGGGGCGTGATGCTCTCCAGTTCGAGCGGCGCGTCGTACACCGTGAGCCGGGCGGGCGTGGCGGTGACGGAGTCCATCGTCTCCCCATTGGCCTTTTCCAGCCGGCCCGGATTGCGGCCGAACAGGAGGCAGACCTCGTCGCCGGGATCGTTGCTCTGATGGATGCGCACTTCCTGGCCGCGGCGGCGCGACAGGTAAACGAGATCGCCCGGCGCAACGTAGCCGGCGGCGTGCTCCAGCAGCGAGCGCAGCTTGCCGCGCAGCGAACTGCCGGGCACGAAGGGCCGGCCGAAGGCGTCTTTCACCACCGGATTGTCGGCGCCGCCCAGGTCGAGCGAACCTTTCCCGGCTCCTATGTGCAGGCCGGTCTCGCAAATCAGCTCGCCGTCGAGCAGGAGCTTTCCGATCAATGCCAGCTTGGTTTCGGCGGTGTGGGAGCTCATCTTGAATCTCTCCTCGCTAGTTTTCGCGCGATTTACTCGTTGTAGGCCACGATCGCCTCGAAGAGGTCGCGGAATCGCTCGTAGCCGCGGGCCTCGTTCTTGCGCGTCACTTGCAGCAGCAGGCGTTCCAGTGAATCCAGGCTGCGCAACTGGTGCCGGGCGATGGTGTAGGCCAGGCGGGCGCGCAGAATGACGAACTGGTGCTGGCGCTCGGGCTCGGGAGCGCGGCAGGCCCGGCGGACAGCGCTGTAAAGCCGCCGCAACTGGCTGCGCGTGCCGGAGTCCATATCCCGCATTCGCGCGACGATGGCGTGGGCCTGGTTGTCCAGGTAGAGGCTGTCGGAGGTCAGTTTCTCGAGTTCGATCTCGGGAGGGCCCTCCATGCGCCCGCGCTCGGGTCTCCGGTCGCCGCTGCGCTCGCGGCCTCCCTCGCCGCCGCGGAGAGGCTCGCCGCGCTGGCCCTCGGGTTTGCCGCGGCGTTCCTGGCGCTGCGCTTCAGGGCGCTCGCCGCCTTCTCTGCGCTCCTGCGGCCTGGGGCCGCGCTGAGCTTCCTGCTGCCGGGGCGGTTTCGGAGGCCGTGGTCCCTGCTGCCGCGGCGCGCCTTCGGGCTTGGGCGCGGCTTCCGCCGCCGGTTTTGCCTCGGCCTCGGCTGGGGCGCTCGGCGGGAGTTCGGGCGGGGGGGCCGCTGCGGCGGCGGGAGACTCGACCGACACTGCCGCGGCCGCGGGCTCAGGTTGCTCCGCGGCGGGGGATTCGAGATTCTCCGCGGCGGCCACGGCTGGCTCGGCGCTCTCCGCGGCAGCCGTCTCGGGCTGTTGTGTCTGGTCCTGTTCGATGTCGCTCATTGTGTTTCACTCTCTTCGAAGAGCCGGGCCCATTCCAGGGCGACCCGCCCCGAGGGCTTCAGCTTCACCTGGGTCTGGTTCTTGGCGATGAACTCACCGAGCAGCGCGTTGCGGGCTTTCTGGAACTCCCGGTCGCGCGACGGGCTCTCCAGCGCACGACTCAGCCGCCGGTGGAATCTCCAGATGCGCTCGGGCCGCTCCACGCGGGAACGGGCGCTGCGAGCCGGAAGCACACGATCCGTCTCCCGGTAGAAGGAGCCGATTTCGCCGATCAACTGCGTCGGGCAGCCGAATTCGTTGACGAGGCGGAGCAGGATGTCGCGGATCTCGCCCGCTTCATTCAGCTCGCGCCAGTCCAGGGTGCGGCCGAAGACGGCGATCGAGTCGCGATGCGCCGCCTTGGCGATCTCGAGCTGCCGGCCGGCCTCCCTGTAGACCGCGCTCAACGAGGAGGACGGATCGGGAGCGATGGCCACGGCCATGGAGATGGTCTTGCCCTCGGGACCGGGCAGCTCTTTCAAGTACTGTTCCGCGGAGTGATGGAACAGGCGTTGGATCTCGCGCGCGAAGGGCAGGAGGGCGTCCCAGCTACCGGCGACGGCGAAGTCGTCGCCTCCGGTGTAGAGAACCGTGAGCTTGCGCCAGAAGTCCGTCTGTGTGCAAAGCACCTGGACTTCACCGGCGAAGAACTGCTTGAAGTACACCGCGCACTGGATGTACTCCTCGATGGTTTGCGCCTTCCGCAGCCGCGCGCCGAATAGATCGACGTCGCCGCGCAGCACGCCCCACGTTTTGCGGCCGGCGGCGCGCTGCGCAAGATCATCGAGGGAAGCGGCGGTGGGGCTGTCCTCCGATTGCGCGAAGTGGGTAGCGAGGAAGGCGGCCGATTCAGCCGGAACAAGCATGCCCTCCGCCTCCGGCGACCAGCGCATGGAGGCCGAATCGGGAAGCCCGCGGAAGAGCCTCTCGAAGTAAGCGTCGGAGGCGGCGCTGCCGTCCTCGAACGGCTCGAAGAGGTTTTCCGGATCGAAGGCCGCGGCGCCTCTCCAGCGTGCCATCGACTCGTCCAGCCGGCGGCGGACGTCGCTCCACGCTCCGAGGTTTTCGGTGGTGGCCCAGGCAGCCCTCAGGCGGCCGCCGCTGAACGCTCCCAGCCTGCGGGTGACGTCCACGAGGAACTCGTGCGCGGCCGGCTCGCTCTCAGACGTAATGACGACAAGGAACTGGCCTCCGCCGCTTGTGCCCAGCAACTCCGGAGCCAGACCGAGGCGTTCCAGTAACGCACGCGGGATGGCTTCCGACAGCAGCGCCAGGTAAAGACACCTGCCGGCAAACGCGGCGTTGTTGTCGCTGCAAGCTTCCAGAAAACTCTCTGTTCCCAGAAGCTTACCTTGGAGAAAAACCTGCACGAAGCATTCCTCAGGCCGGATTCAATTCATGAATCTAGCACTTTTCACGACGGCGCGGCTTGACGCGCCGTGCGGACTTGGCCGGCGGGAGCCTCAGGTCCCCGTGCGCGGCCGATATCCGGGACGCGCGCTCACGCGATACTTGCGGCCAACGTCGGACGGAATCTCCACGGAGATCTTGCGGAATCCCTCGTTCGGGTTCGGCAGCGGATAGTAAGTGATGGTGTAGGAGTTGCCGAGATCCTCGCGGATGGACTCGAACGCCTCCACCTGCTTTTGCCAGGTCTTCGCGAAGAAGCTCTTGCCGCCCGTGCGGGAAGCAATTCGCCGGAAAACGCCGGTGGAGATGGGGTCCCTGTTGGCGTCGCTGGTCGAGATGACATAGATGGGGATGCCCTCGTCCTCGGCGACAGCCCGCACGTCGTCCGGTGCGACCATGCTGGCCGAATCGGGGCCGTTGGAGAAGACGATCACCACTTTGCGGCCGGGAACCTTGGCAGCATCGCGCAAGGTGAGGAGCAATCCGTTGTACAGAGCGGCTTCGTCGCCGGCGACCGCCTTGCGCAGTCCCTGGAGGACATCGTCGCGCGAACGCGAGAGACTGGCGGCGCGCGAGAGGTTGCGGCTGAAGGTGTAGACCGCGACGGAGTCCGCGCGATCCAGTCCGCGGATGAAATCCGCGATGGCGTCGGAGGCGTAGACGAAGCCCCGGTACATGTAATTGCTGGTGTCGAAGAGTACGAAGACATTGGTGCCGACGAAGGCGTCTGTGGCGATGCCGCCTCTTTCAGGGTCCGCCTGCGTGGTCTGCATGGGCCGGGTGGAGCCGTCATCGAGCACCTGGAGGGGGGTCTTGTTGCCTTCGGCGAAGGTGGAGATCTTCTGGGGGATTCCGTCTTCGAGAATCCTGAAGTCGGATGGTTTGAGTCCGTTGATATACCGGCCTTTGGAGTCGGTCACGGTGAAGCTGAGCACCACCATGTCCACCTTCACGCGGAAGGTGGGCCGTTGCTCCTGCGCAACCACGAGGGCCGGAGCCTTCACCAGGGCCGCGCCGCCGGCCAGCAGCCAATCTCTGCGCGACAGCTTCATAAGGATGTCCGGTTCCTCCTTCTCAGTCATTGTCATTGAGGGCCGCGCGGCTTTCCGCGGCCTGGAGCTTGCGGGTCTGGCCCCGAATGTCGTCGGCCACCGTCCGCATGGACCTCAGCAGCGCGGGCCAGTCTTCGAGGTGCGTGGCGAAGATCTGCTCCACGGTCTTCTGTGTCCACTCCGGAATCAGAATGTTCAACTCCGAGGGCTGGAGCGCGAGCTCGTCCGCCAGCGCGGCGAAGAAGAGGTTGTTCGACTCCCAGCTCTCGGCCAGGATGCGGCTCGAGTAGCCCATCAGCGTGGGGAATGTTCGCAGGTTGAGCAACTCGGGGCGGAGCGTGGTGGCCAGAGTCGGCTTCGGGGTGCCGAAGGACTCCGAGATCGCCGCGGCGTTGCACTGCTCGGGATGGGCGGAAGAGAGCCTGCGGATTTCGCTGAGGATGGACGAATCCGACGAGAAGCGGCGCTCGCCGGCCCGGAGACCCAGGTGATAGAGCTCGGACGGAGTGATCTGCTCCAGCGCCGCAGGCACGTCTCCGTGATCGAGATGATCCGCAATCATGCGCATGCGCGCGGGCGGAATCTGAATCTCCAAAACTTCAATTGCTTTTGTTTTCACATCGGTCGACAGCGCCGATTCGGCGATGACGCTTTCGCCGAGACGCATGTTCAGCCCCACCCAGCGAAGCCGCACCGGAGAGACGTTCCACCATCGCGGCAGCTTCGAACTGACCAGCATCTGCGGGACGAGGTCGCCCCAGATGAGGGCCTGCTCCCGCGTGGGGATCAGGAAGTTCTGCTCGGCCTCAGCGAGCGCATAAGGCAATCCGACGAGGGATCCGACCAGCCTGCCGCCGGCGCTGGACGGCCAGCCGCTGCCGAGCACTTCAGTCTGCTTCCAGGTCTGTTGATTGCCCGCGATGCCGATGAAATCGTGGCTGCGCGCGAAGATCGGATTGGTGTAGAGCACCTGGGCGCCGGGCGGGGCGTAGTGAATATAGAGCAGCCCGACGAGCGTGTCGCGCAGCAGCGGCGCCAGCAGCCCGCGCGTTTCACCGAGCTTGTCCGGCTGCTTCAGATTCCTTTCGATTGCCGAGCGGAGGTTCAGTTTGCGCTGCGCCTCAATGTGCTTTTCAGTCCAGTAGCCGAACGCGAAGCTATTGCGCTCCTGCGACGTCAGAGACGCCTTCGGCAGGTTGAGATCGGAGACGCGCGATGCCAGCCGGTTGAGCAGCGCGGTGTTCAGCTTCTCGCCCTTCGAGACGCTCGCCAGATGATCGGCAAGGTCGAACAGCATCTTGAGGCTCACCAGTTTCTGGGCCTCGAAGATGCGGTTCATCTCGCTGACCAGCACGCCTTGAGATTCGGCGTCGCGGGGGGACACGCTCCCGGCCAGCAAATCCATCATCCTTTCCTGCGGGTTGACTCCGTCGCCCGCGCCGGTCGCGGCCAGCAGCAGCCCGACTCCCTGGCGGCCGGCATCGAACAGTTCCTCGTCCCGGCGCGCTTTGTCGAAGGGGGCGATGATGGCCGCGAGAGTCCCGTCGGCTTTCTCGGGCGGAATCAGCTTGTGGCGGCAGAAGACCTGCCAGAGACCGGTGAGCGATTGCATGAATCCGGCGGCGTCGGCCTTGGTCTGCATGTTGCCTATCGAGGAGATAAACTCCGCCCGGTCCAGAAAGGCAAGGATGGTTGTGTCGCTCAACTGCGGAACTTCGCTGAAGATCGCGTATTGCGCTCCATAGGCGCGCCAGGCGCGCGCGAGCCTGTCCACGGTGGCAGGCTCGAGGGGCTTGGCCCGCTTGCGGTCCAGGTCGCTGACGGCCAGGAAGATTTTCAGCGGTTCATTCTCGACAGCCTTGCGCGAGAGGCCGAAGAGCGCTTCCAGCAGATCGTCAGGGTCCTTCCAGCCGGCGGCGGATTTCGTCAGCCGCCCGTCGTATTTGGCGTTGGGGTGCTTGATGAAGAGGTTCTTCCAGACCTCGAGTCCGCCCGGGATATGCGGCCTCCCGTTCACGACTCTGAGCCGCGTGGCGAGCAGCATCAAGTCCGTATTGGCGCGGAACACGGGCCTGGCCGGGCCGGGGCTGGTGACGCGCCCGCGCAGGGCGGCGTAGAACCGCTTCAGGCGGTTCGGCTCAGTCAAGTACTCGAGAGTCGGTCCCTGAATACGCAGCAATGAGTCGAAGTAGCTCGCCATCCAGCCGTCGTCCTTGGTGACGAGCTTCTCGAGGAAAGCGACTCCCTTGCCCGGCTCGGCCCCGACCAAATCGGCCCATGCGGCCTCGGACTTCTCTCCGCCGGGCACGTTCACCTTGCCGTTCCGGATGCGGAACATGCCGCCGAAGAAGTCGAATACGTGAGCGAAGGCGCGAATTCTCTGCACGGGGAGGCCCCGGCGGACTTCTTCCGCCGTTTCAGGATCGAGCTTGGCAAGTCCCAGATACAGGCGGCACAGAGAGGGGTCGCTGAGGAAGGCGTCGATGAACTCGCCGCTGTGCTTCTCCTTCGCCGAGAGCCAGTATTCGGGGGAGTAAAGCACAGGGACCTGCGTAGGCCGGTAGTCGTAAGCGAACGGCCGGTTGGTGCGCAGGGCCTCTTCGAGCTCGGCCAGCGGGAAGCCGGAGTCCATTGAGAGAAACGCCCGTGTCGCGTTGACCGTTTCAAGCACCACCTCGCTGCCGCAACCGCCGCGCATGCGGAATCCCAGGATCTTGAGCAGATCACCCGTTTGAGGCGATTCGCAGGCGTCGATTCTGATGGTCTTGGATTCCCCGGCGAGTTTCTCCAGCTCTCGCGCCTGGGACAAGTATCGAATGACCAGCTTCAAATACTCCGTCTGCTCGAGACCTTCAGCGCCGCCCACGGCCTGATACCCGTTGGTCACCACGTTTCGGGCGAGTCCAAGCAGGATCTCGTTGGGCGGCAGGTCGGGCGAGAGCGCGGCCATGCGGGAGAAGCTGCGCAGCGGTCCCGGAATCTCGACGATGCCCGTTGGGAGGGCCGCGGCGGGTGCGGTGCTTGAGGCAAGCGCCAGTCCCGCTCCGCCGGCTGCCTGGTATTCGGCCAGGTGCTTCGCGGCCGAAGCGCGGTCTCCCGCCAGCAGATCCAAGAGCGTCAGGCGCCGGGCGGCCTCGCGGCGCCGCGTGGCGTCGGACTCCGGTACGGCATTCAACAAGCGTTCATAGGCGCTGCGGCTTTCGGGCGCGCGGCGGGAATCGAGGAACCTGGCGTACAACTCCAGCAGATCGGCATCCCGCGGATTCTCGCGCAGCGCCTGCTCGAGCAAGGCGCGCGCCTGGCGCGCGGCGCCCGAATCCTCGAGTTGACGAACGCGGGCGGCTGTTTCCGCCGCGGCCCCCGACAACAAAGCGGCGGCCCCAAGAGCGATTGGCGCTAGGAATGCGACTTTCAAAATGCCCTCCTGCTTCAGCCCAGCAAGGCGGTTGTTTTGTGGATAGAGTGTACCACCCCGCAGCGACGAAATGTAGGACCCCGTTCGTCGCGGGCGCGGAACAACTCCTCGCGCGGTCGAGGATCGGCCGCCCTGCTTGGATTGGATGCAGCGAAGTGCGCATCGTGTTCTGAAACCGGAGGACGATTCGCATGGCTGATGCGTTCAGAATGCCGGTCCTGGCATTGGCGCCGGAATCCGCTCCGGGCCTCGCGGCCGCCGAGCGGCACACGATCGCGGTCGCCGGGCTGGCCCCTTCGCACGTTTGGGGCGCCTGCAAAAGTTGCTCTCCGGCAAGCCTGCCAGGCAGGTTGCGGTTGCGAAGTCCGTTCCGGAACTCGCGGCCGAGGCCAAGAAACACGGAGTGCGCGAGATCCCGGTCTTCGCCGGTTGGAAGAAGATGCTGGACGCCGCGCGGCCCGAGATCGTTTGAGCCTTTGTCGAAAACAACCGGCGCCTTGAGATTGTTCAGTACTGCGCGCCGCGGAAGATCCAGGTGATGTTCTCGAAGCCGCTGGCCTCGACCTGCAACGACGCCCTGGCGATTCGCCACCTGGCGGTGAAGCATGGCGACTGCGTTCCGGCGAACTGCCGGATGGCGTGGTGGCCGGCAAACTGCGCGGCCAGGGAGATTGCGGACCGCGGCGATATCGGCAAGGTGTGGCGCGTCCGCGGCATCGTCGGGCCGGCCGGACTCGACCTCAATCTCCAGGTGGTGGAGATCCTCGATGCCGCGAAGCAGCCGTTGAAGACCGGCCGTGCGGTCAAGTTCGCGGCGCGATGACCGAAGTTCGGGTCCTGAGCCACAGCATTGCGCCGGCGACGGCCAGGACGAGCGAGATCCACTGGGTCACCGTGAATGGTCCCCCGAAGGGCAGCGCTTCCTGGTGCTCGCGGGCGAACTCGACTGCGAAGCGCGCGGCCGAGTAGAGCAACAGATAAAGAGCCAGAATGCGCCCCGCAGCGTGAGGCCGGCGCGAGGCGGCGAGCAGCGCCCAGGCCACAAGGCCGGTCAGGGCGGCTTCGTAAAGCTGCGCGGGATGCAGCGGCACATTGAGCGGAGTGCCGAACATGTCGTGTGCGTCCTGGCTGGTGAAGGTGACCGCCCAAGGCCGGTCGCAGCGCGAGCCCCAGCAGCAGCCGGCCATGAAGCAGCCGATCCTGCCGATGGCGTGCCCCACCGCCAGACCCGGCGCGAGCGCGTCGACGGTTTTCAGCCAGGGCAGCTTCTGTTTGCGGATGTAGACGAACGCAAAAAGCAGAGCCGCGAGAAATCCGCCGTAGTAAACGCCTGCCGACAGCAGCGTCTCGATCGAGAAGAGGACCTCGGGGTACTTCAGGTAGTAGCCGATGTTCAGGGCGAACATCATCAGCTTGGCGCCCGCGAGGCCGGCGAGCGCGCAGTAGATGGCAAGGTTGGTGACGGTCTCAGGGTTCAGCCCGTCCCGCCGCGCGGTTCGTGTCACCACCGTCAGGCCTGCAAGGAACCCGAGCGCGACAAAGAGACCGTAGCTCGGCAGGAAGAACGAGCCGGTCGTGATCAGCTTCGGGAACATCTAATGGTTTCTCCGGGCGAGAAACGCGAAGCCATCGTGCGCCGTTTGCATGGTGACGAGTGTGAAGCCGGCTTTCTGCAAAGCCTTCTCGTATTGTCGGGCATCGGGCGGGTGGTAGGTTTCCAGTCGCCGCACCGTTTCCGGAACGAAGCCAACGGCCGCGGCGAGACGGCCGCCCGCCTTGAGCACGCGGGCGATTGCGCTCAGCGGCTCATCCGGCTTCTTGAACCAATGGAGCAGGGCATTGGCGAACACGGCGTCGTAGAGTTCCGCGGGCCGGTGCCTGAGCAGGTCGCCTTCGATGAACTCGACGCCCGGATTCGCCAATCGCGCCTGTTCAAGCAGCACGCCGAGGACCTCGATCCCGACGACACGCGCGCCCGACGCTGCGATCTTCCCGCTCAGTGCGCCGATGCCGCAGCCTGCATCCAGGATGCGCTCTTCGGGCCGCGGATCAAGCAGCGCGAGCAGGATGTCGCCTGAGCCGGTCACGCTCTACATCCTGTACAGCATCAGGTAGACGACCACGCCCGTCACGCTGACGTAGAGCCACAGCGGCAATGTGATGCGCGCCAGTTTGCGATGGCGCGCGAAATCGCCCTTGAGAGCGCGGTAGAGGACGATAATCGCCATCGGAGCGACGGCCGCCGCGAGCAGCGTGTGGCTGATGAGAATCGCAAAGTAGACGGTGCGAATTGCACCCTGCTTCTGGAACTTCACGGATCCGGCGTTGAAGTGGTAGACGAGGTAGCTGAGCAAGAACATCGCCGCCACCGTCACCGCCATCAGCATCACCCGCCTGTGCTTTTCGCGTTCGCCGCGCCGGATGAGCCGGTATCCGCTCACCAGCAGCGCGGCGCAGATGGTGTTCAGCAGTGCGTTCAGGGTCGGCAGATCGCGCAGTTCCATAAGATGCCGGTTGCAGGCCTCCGCCTATCTTGCCAGCTTCCGGATGTCCTCCTCCAGTTGCTCGAGGGCGCCGCTGTCGGTGGTGTCGTAATAGCCGCGGATAGCGCCCTTCCTGTCCACCAGCGCGAAGCGCGAGCTGTGCTCGAGCGCTCCTCCGACGTCGCTCAAGCGAAAGGCGTCCAAGCTGACCCGCCTGATGTCCTCGGGCTTGCCGGTCAGGAAACGCCAGCGGGCGGGGTCGGCCTTGTAGCGCCTGCTGTAAGCCGACAGCGCTTCCACGCTGTCCCGCGCCGGATCGATCGTGACGCTCACCAGCCGCAGACCGGCCACGTCGCGCGTCGCCTCCTGCAAGCGTTTCATCTGCGCGCTCATGCGCGGGCACGGGCCGTTGCAGGTGGTGAAAATGAAGTTCGCCACCCAGACCTTGTCTTTCAACTGGGCGCTGCCAAATGGCGCGCCGTCTTCGGCGGTGAGCGTGAATTCCGGCGTCTGGCCGAGGTCGGGGAGTCCCGATCCACAGCCGGCCAAGGCCGCCAGAACGAGCGCAGCCAGCAGTTTCACGACTTGGTTCTCCCCTGCGGATTTCGTTCCACGGCGTAGATGGAAAGCGTGAGGAAGCATACTCCCAGCACCGCCACCATTGCAGAGTCGGCCGGACCCATCCCGGCGCCCGCAGCGCTGCTCTGGAGGAGGGTGTGCATCCAGGCCAGCGGATTCACAGACATGAGCGCCTGAATCCAGCCATGCGCATGGGCCACGCCGAAGAGCGCGCCGGAAACCAGCCACAACGGCATGAGGACGATGTTCATGATGGCGTGAAAGCCCTGGGGTGTGGAACTCTTCCATGCCATCCAGAAGCCGAGCGAGGTAAAAGCGAAGCCGCTGAGCGCGATGGCGGCCGCCGCCACTGGCAGCGATCTCCACGATCCGCCCGCGAAGGGCAGAAAGAGGCAGAACAGCAGCCCCTGGATCAGCGCCATGCTTGTGCCGCCGAGAATCTTGCCGGTCACTACGGCGCAGCGCGGCGCCGGCGCGGCGAGCATCGCCAGCAGGAAGCCTTCTCGGCGGTCCTCGATCAGCGACATCGTCGAGAACACGGCGGTGAACATGACGCTCAGAAGCAGAGAGCCCGCGAAGAAGCGGGACAGGTCGCCGAATCCCGACCCGACGATGAACCAGAAGATGAGCGGAGTGAGCAGAAAGCCCATCACACGGTTGCGCTCGCGCACGAAATGAATCAGCTCGCGCCGCCACACAGCGCCCGCCGCCAACCCGAATAGTCGCCAGGCATCAGCCATAAAGCCTCGTGCCCGTCATATCCAGAAATACATCTTCGAGCGTCGGGCGATGGATCTCGACGCTGTCGGCCGCGCCCGGAAACGCTTCGAGGGCTTCGGCGGCGAACCGGTGTCCGGCCGGGGTCTCCACGCGCACGGCGCCGCCCTCGCCGGTGATTCTGACGGCGAACTTCGCCGCGAGATCGGCGCTGAATCCGCTGCGGCATCCCTTGAAGACAACGACGTCGCCGCCCACGCGCTCTTTCAGATTCGCGGGTGAGTCTTCAGCGACGGCGCGGCCGGCGTTCATGAGCAGCAGGCGCTCCGCGTTCTCCGCCTCGTCCATCAGGTGCGTGGTGAAGACCACGGTGACGCCCTCCAGCCGGCGCGCCTCGCCGAGCGCCTGCCACATTTCGCGCCGCGCGGAGGGGTCCAGCCCGGCGGAAGCTTCGTCGAGCAGCAGCAGCCGCGGCTTGTGCAGCAGGGCGCGCGCGATCTCGACGCGGCGCTTCTGGCCGCCGGAGAGCGTCTCGACGACGTCGCCGGCGCGGTCGGCAAGCCCGAACTGCTCGAGCAGCTCCGCGCTTCGCGCGCGCAGAGGGCGTCCGCTCAGCCCGTACAGATTGCCTTGCGCAATGAGGTTTTCCGTGACGGAGAGTTTGCGGTCGAGGCTCGACGCCTGGAAGACCACGCCGATCTTGCCGCGCGCGGCCCGCGCGCGCCGCGCGATGTCCTCGCCGTCCAGCAGGGCGCGGCCCGCGTCGGGGCGCTCCACGGTCGAGAGAATCCGGAAAAGAGTGGACTTCCCGCACCCGTTCGGTCCGAGGACTCCATAGCATTCACCCGCATTCACCGAAAAACTCAGTCCTTCCAAGGCGACACGTTCGCCGTACTTGCGGACCAGGTTTTCGGCTGAGAGGAACACTAGAGGTTCAGACTTCGGCTGTCGAGCAGCAATGCGAGGTACAGCAGTGGAAGATAAATGACGCTGGCCCTCAGGACTCCGCGCGCGTTGCAGGCGGTGCGCTCGCGCGCGGCCTTCACCGCGGACTTCAGGAACAGCCCTCCCAGCGCCAGCGCCGCCGCAAGATACCAGTGCCCGGTCATTGAGAAGAAGCCCGGCAGCAGACTCGCCGGGATCAATAGCAGCGCAGTAAGCACGATTTGCCGCGAAGTCGAAAGACCGTCCGGCTCGACGACGGGCAGCATGCGGATGCCGGCGCGCGCGTAGTCGTCGCGGTACATCCATGCGATCGCGTAGAAGTGCGGAAACTGCCAGAGGAAGATGATGGCGAACAACACCCACGCCTCGGCTGTCAGCGTCCCCGCGGCCGCGGCGAAGCCGATCAGCGGAGGCATCGCGCCGGGAAACGCGCCCACGGTGGTTGACCACCAGGTGCGACGCTTCAACGGCGTATAGAGCAGCAGGTAGCTCGCGATGGTAAATAAGCCGAGCCACGCCGTGAGGTGATTCACTCCCAGGGTCAGCTCGAGCTCTCCAGACAGGAGCAGAGCCAGGCCGAACAAGAGAGCGTTGCGCGCGCTGAGGCGGCCCGCGGGAATCGGACGCGCAAGCGTGCGGCGCATCTTCGAGTCCGCGTCCCGTTCGTACCACTGGTTGAGCGTCGCCGTGCCCGAGGCGATGAGCGCCGTCCCCATCAGGGCGTGAAAGAGAAGCAGCCAGTCCACCGCGCCGCGATGGCCGAAGTAGTAGCCGATGCCTGTGCTCATCAGAATGAGCCAGGTGATGCGCGGCTTGGTCAGCTCAAGGTAGTCTTTCATCGACTCCGCCCGCTTCCGGCAAGCTGTTGCCCGGCTGCCGGAGAGTTGCTACTTGCTGTCACGACGTTCCTGAGAATGTATGCGCCCAGGATGGCGCTCGCCGCCAGAACCAGCGAACCGATGCCGACATGCGCCACGGTCGAGGCCATCATCCAGTTCATGAGACCAGGGTTGTCGGCCAGTGCGGCGCGCGTGAAATACGCCGCCACGCCCGCCAGGATTTGCAGCAGGGTCAGCACGAGCAGCCAGATGGCCGCCGTGCGCATCGCGGAGTGCTTCTGTTCCTGAACGAGCACGAACGTTGCGCCCATCATCGCCACGATCGCCGCGGCAAATGCCCACGAGACATGCGGAACAAGTCCGATAGCCTGGTGCCGATATGCCGCCCCCAGCCCGATTTGCAGCACCACCACCGCCGGTGTCAGCACCGCCATCGACCTCAGGGAAGGGAAACCGCCATCGGGAATCCGCTCCCGCCTTTCTTTCCAGGAGCGCGAGGTGAACACCGCGACCAGCGCCGCCAGCGCGAAACAGACATGCGCCATCACGGCGTGGGGGATCGCGACCAGGCCCGGCGCCATTCCGGTAAGCCCGATCATCCCCGCTGCACCCTGCAAGCCGATCAGCGCGAGAGTCAGAAGTGTAAGCAATTTCAGCCAGTTAGGCTCGTTGGTTCGTTGCAGCCAGGTCATCAGGATAACCGCCACGATTCCGCAGGCGGCGCCGAGTACCTGGTGCAGATCGGTCAGGCCCGACCCCGCCCGGCTCGCCGCTGTCGCCGCCCGGCCGTCGCGGCTCACGATGGAGGCGCCCGCAAGAACGAGAGCGAACGTGCAGAGGGCAAAAAACACGGTATATCTATGCAAACCGGCGGAAAACATGAGCCTGATGGACGCTTCCCTAGTAGCTAGAGATGCAGCATCCCCTCCCCAGTATTCTACCCCGGCAAGAATTTTTTCGCACCAGCCGGAATGGACTAAGCGGATTCCCCGCACTAGTCAACATGAAAAACCTCCTCCATCGAGGCCCACCACTCGCCGTCCTTGCGAGTCGGCAGAGGCTCCTGCATGGGCTTCATGATGGCCCACCACTCCTGGGTCTTGGGGTCGGCCGCCATCTTCGCCATATCCCAGTCGAAGTTCCGGCCGTGGTACTCGAAGTAGGAGAACAGCCAGCCGTCCTTGAAATAGATCGAGTAGTTGCGGATGTGGCAGGCGCGGATCGTCGCCAGCACCTCGGGCCACACCGCCGCGTGGTAAGCCTTGTAGGTTTCCACCACCTCAGGACGCAGGCGAATCACAGAACCGTATCTTTGCATCGTGCCTCCCCGGGGCCTCATCCGTTCTCACGCCTCCGAGTGTATGCTTGGACTGCGAGAAAGCCAACCCCCATGACCTCCCGCGAGCGCATTCTCACCACGCTCGAGCGCCGCGAGCCCGACCGTGCGCCCATCGACCTTTCCGGTCACCGCTCTTCCGGCATCTCCGCCATCGCCTATCCGAAGCTGCGCGCCGCGCTGGAACTCGAGCCGCGCACCGTTTACGTGTACGATCCCGTGCAGCAGCTCGCCATCGTCGATGAGGATGTGCTCCAGCGCTTCGGCGTGGACGCCATCGAGATGGGCCGCGCTTTCTGCCTCGAAGACAAATGGTGGGCCGATTGGACGCTGCCCGGCGGAACGCCGTGCAAGATGCCGGTCTGGGCGCTGCCTGAAAGAGAGGGCGCGGAGTGGATTCTTCGCTCCCCGTCGGGCCGCGTGATCGCGCGGATGCCTGAGGGGTCGTTTCACTTTGACCAGGTCTACTGGCCCTTTCTGGACGGTCCCGAAGACCTCGCGCGCATCGAAGAGCTGTACCCGGAGCACATGTGGACCGGCATCGCGTCGCCTCCAGGGCCGTCGGTCTCGAGCGCTGAGGAGCTTGCCGCGGGCGCGCGGCGGCTGCGTGCATCCACGGACCGCGCCATCATCGGGCTCTTTGGAGGCAACCTGCTCGAGATGGGGCAGTTCTACTACCGCATAGACAACTTCCTGATGATGCTCGCCGGCGAGCCCGCACGCGCCCATCGCTTCCTCGATGCTCTTGTCGATATCCACCTGCGCAATCTCGACAAGTTCCTGGGCGCCGTCGGGCAATCCATCGATGTCATCGTCTTCGGCGACGACCTCGGCGCGCAGAACCGCCCGCAGATCTCGCCGCGTATGTACCGCGAGTTCTTCAAGCCGCGCCACCAGGCGATGTGGACGCGGGCCAAGCAGCTTGCGCCGGCCAAGGTGATGTTGCACTGCTGCGGCGCGGTGCGTCCGCTGCTGCCCGATCTCATCGACGCAGGCCTCGACGCGATCAACCCGGTGCAGATCAGTTGCCGGGGTATGGAAGCCGAAGGGCTGAAGCGCGACTTCGGCCGCGAGATCACCTTCTGGGGCGGAGGCTGCGACACGCAGCGCGTGCTCCCCAACGGCTCACCCGATGAAGTGCGCGAGCACGTGCGTCGCCAACTGGCCGTGCTGGCGCCGGGCGGAGGATTCGTTTTCCAGCAAGTGCACAACATCCTGGCGAACGTTCCGCCGGAGAACATCATCGCGATGTACGACGCCGTGCTTGGCTAATCGGCGCTGTAGTTGATCTCCAGGCGGCGCACGGCGCGCGATCCCGCCCACAGCACGAGCGCGGTGACGCCTGCGAGTCCCAGCACCGCGAGCGCCTTGGGCGCAGGCTCGGCGGGCGACAGGAACATGCGAATCAGCGCCGGCGCGCCGCTGTCCACGGGAGCGGCCACGGGGCACAAGGACTGAACGTAATACAGAATGCTCAGCTTTTGCAGCAGCTCCGGCAGGAAGCCGTTGATGCTCTCCCAAACCAGCAGGACGGCGGCAGGCGCAATGGGATTTCGCAGCAGCAGCCCGGCTGCGAGAAAGACGCTGCCGTAACCGACGCACCCCAGCGCCGCTGAGGCGGCGTACCAAAGCGCGTGCGACAACCCGGGCCCCTGCCAGTAAGCCTGCACCTCCGCCGCGTTCTGCGGCCACAGCAGCGCGGCGAAACAGAGCATCGCTCCGGCGGTAAAGATGGTGACCGACGCAATCAGGCCGGCCAGATACTTTCCTGCGAGCAGCACCTCGCGGCGCGCCGGCGCGAGGAACCAGAAGTGCAGCGTCTTGTCGAGCATCTCGCCGCGGAACATGTTCATGAAGATGCCCAGGCAGCCGAAGAAGATCGCCAGCCGCAGGTAGAAGAACTGGAACATCCCGGCGAAGATCATGCGGTCTTCGGCGAAGTCCGCCAGAGTGCCGGCCCGCTTGTTGCCGAGAATTCCGTTTTCGAACGACAGCCACACGGTTCGTTCGCCGTCGAAATACGTCATCGAGCGGTGCACGATCTCGTTGCGGCGCTCTTCGCCGTCTTCATCGGCGGGCGGGCGCCGCCGCCTGCGGTCGCCCCAAGATTGATCGCGGACGGGCGGCCCGAGACGCCGCAGAACTTCTTCATCGGTCATCCCGGGAGTAACGCCGTCGAGCGCAGCCGCGGGCGTGACGCCGCGCGCCGTGTAGCGGTCGCGCCGCACTTTCACCTCGATGCCGTGCCCGATGAAAATCACCGACGGAATGATCGCCAGCAGATACACCCAGAACGCACGCTTCGAAAAAAACGCGCGGCGCATCTCGATCTTCGCGATCGTCCAAGTCTGCCGCAGCCGGAACTCGGTCCTCACCGCCCGCCCCCGATCAGGTACTCGTAGAGCGCATCCACGTTCTCGTCGGCGGGAATCACGCTGTCGATCTCATGCCCGGAGAGCGCGATGCGCGATAGCGCGCGCGAGAACTCCGCGCGGTTGCGCGTCAGCACCAGCAGCCCCAGCCGGTCCTCGATCAGCCGGATCTCGGTGATGTGGTCCTCGCTGAACAGCAGCGACGCGATCCGCGACGCGTCGCGGCAGCGGATGATGAACTGGCTGGGATGCTCGTGCATCTCTTCGCGGACCTCGCGGATCTCGCCCTCGGCCACGATCATGCCGTTCGAGATCAGGATCACCTGGTCGCTGATCACGTCCACTTCCTGGAGCACGTGGCTCGACAGAATCACGTGCCGCCCCTCGGCCGCCCACGCGCGGAACAGTCCGATGGTCTCGGCGCGCACAAGCGGGTCGAGGCCGTTCAGCGGCTCGTCGAGCACGAGCACCTGGGGGTCGTGCGCCATCGCCTGGGCCAGCCGCACGCGCTGCCGCATGCCCTTGGAATACCCGGCCACCTTGCGCGTGGCCGCTTCCGTCATGCCCACCCGCTCGAGCGCCCGCCACGCCCGCTGCTCGGCTTCCCTGCGCGGATAGCCGAACAGCAGCAGCGCCGTGGTGACGAAATCGAAGCCCGTAGCCCAGCGCGGGGCGGAGTCGAATTGCGTCGCGTAGCCGGTGAAGCGCATCAGCGTTTCCGGGTCGCGCGGCGAAATGCCGCGAACCGAGATCCAGCCGCGGTCGGGAAGAATCAGCCCAGTCATCAGGTTCATCAGCGTGGTCTTGCCCGAGCCGTTCGGCCCAACCAGGCTGGTGATTCCCGGCGGGATGCGCAGCGTCACCTTGTTCACGCCGAGCACTTCGCCGTAGAACTTGGAGACGTCCTCGAAGATGACTTCCGGCGCGCTCAAGAGACTACCTCCACCGGCTTCAGCTTGCGATTGAGAACGGCAATCAGCAGGAAGACCAGCCCGGCCAGCGCCATGACGCATTCGCTCGTGTCGATTCCTTGCGGCGGCTCGACGCCCAGCATGCCGGACCACAGCCTGTACATCGCCTCCGCGGGATTGACCAGCGACCCCCACTTCACGCGGAGGATGGCATTCACCATCGTCGCCAGGCCCGCCGTGATAAAGAAGAAGCCCAGCACAAGCGCGCCGGCGATCACGCGCCATTTGACGTAAGCCGAGCTCGCCAGCGCCACCAGGCTTACCAGCAGAATCCAGAGCGCGAACCCGGCAAAGACCGCCACGCCCAGCTTCCAGTTCCGCGAGAACCACGTCCAGCCCGCCATGCTCGATTGCATGATGAAGAGCGCGATGCCCGGAACCCAGGTCACCAGCGAGAGCAGCCCCGCCAGCACGGCCATCTTCGCCCCGGCGTAGTCCACGCGGTTCAGCGGCCGGCTGAAGTAGAGCGGCAGGGCGTTGTTCGCCAAGTCGGGCGCGATCAGCCCCGGTCCGGCCAATGCCGCGAGCAGCACCGCGAAGACGGCCTGGAGATTCATGAAGATCAGGAAGAACTTCCCGTTGATCTCGAGGAGCCGGGCGAGGTCGCTGCCCAAGCCCTTCCAGAGCTCGGAGTGGTTCGAGACGTAAATGAACAGCCCGCACAGCAGCGGCCACACAAGCGCCAGGATGAGCATGATGGTCACCAGGCGCTGTTGCGACAGGCGCTGCCAGGCGAAGCGCGGCATCGCCAGTACGCGCGTCCAGTGGCTGGTCAGGGGGCCGCGATATCGTTGATAGCCGCGTTTATAGACGGCCATTGGCCACCTCCTCCCTGACTCTCGCGCCGGCCTCGCCCGGCGTGTGCTGGATGTGCCCGACGGCTTTCAAGAAGATCTCTTCCAGCGTGTCGCGGCGGTGCGTCAGCTTCCGCACCATGAGATGCTCGCGCGATACCACCGCCCAGAGCGCGGCCACCTCCACCTGCGGCGGCAGCACGATGCGCCAGCGGCCCTCGCCCTCCGTCACGCCTTCGGCGCCGATGCCCGTAAGCGCGGCGGCCAGCCCGCTGTCGTCGCCGCCAACTTCAAGTTCCACGAAGCAGCGGTTCGACCGGCGCTCCTCTTCGAGGTCCGCCTGGTGGACCACCAGGCCGTCCTTCATGATCACGACTTCGTCGCAGACCTCTTCAACGTCGCGCAGCAGGTGCGAGCAGAGCACGACGTTCATGCCGTGGTCCTCTTTCATCTCGCGCACCAGTTTCAGCATTCGCTTGCGGGCGGCGGGGTCGAGCCCGTTGGTGGGCTCGTCGAGAATCACCAGTTCGGGCCCGTGAACGATCGCCTGAGCCAGCTTCGCCATCTGCTTCATGCCGAGCGAGTAGGTTCCCAATTCGCGGTACCGGGCCTCGCCGAGCCCGACATGGAACAGCACCTCGTGCGCCTTCTCGAGCGCGATCTCGCGCGGCAGCCCGCTCACCTCGCCCATCAGCCGCAGGAACGACACCGCCGTCAGGTTGGCGATGAACGATTCAGTCTCCGGCATGTAGCCGATGCGCGACCTCACCTGGCGTGAGTTGCGGTGGCAGTCGTAGCCCAGCACCTTCGCGCTGCCGGCGAGCGGCAGGTGGAATCCGAGCAGCGTCTGGATCAGCGTTGACTTGCCGGCGCCGTTGGGGCCGAGCAGGCCGATCGCCTTCCCGGCCCCCGAAACGCCGAGGCGGCAGGTGATGCCTCGCAGCACCTCCCGCCGCCCCAGTTGGACGCGCAGGTTATTCAGCTCAATGACTGGAGATGACATCCGGCGTTGTTGCCTTGTTCCTGGATTTGGCGGCTCCCGCCGCGTCCACCATCATCACGTCGAGGATGAGGCTCGTTAATCTGGTACGACTCGCGACGTGGATTCGTTCCCTTTCTCCGTTCAGAACCACGAGAATCGGCTCACGATTGGCCGCCAGCCGCTGGAGCGCGGGATTCTGGACGAGGGAGGAAACCGTCTCCAGAGCGCCCCTCAAGTTGACCCAGGCGAACCCTGAAGGGTGCAAATCGACCGAGCCCGGAAGCTGAGCCCGGAACTGCGCGGTGCGCACCAGCGGCACGCCGCCGTTGCGCGTGGCAATGGCCTTCAGCGCCAACGCGCGCTCCGAGGCGGCCACCATGTAGCCGCGGTCGTAAGTCCACGTGAACCCAGCCTTCATGCCCTCTCCCTGAATCGTATTCCAGGTTCGCCCGTCCAGGGTCTCCTGGGTGAACGAGATCCGCTTGTTCTGGTCCTCGGGCTTCAGCTCGTTGTTGAACAGATCCACGAGAACGCGCAAGGTGCCGTCCAGCGTGCCCGGCCTGTAAACCTCAATCGCCGCCATCCAACCGGGAGTGGGCACGGAAATCCGCTCGATGCCGATGGCGAAGTCCGTGCCGAACGAGGATGCGACGTCGTCGCCGAGCTTGATGCCGAGTTTCGCTTCGAGCTCCTGAATCTTCTGCTGGAAGTTCGGATCGGCCTTCGCGGCCTGTTCCATCATTTCGTCGAAAACCTGCCGCGGCTCGCGCGTGGTCGCCGAGAAGGCGACAATGGCGTCCGTCGGAATGTACTCCGCGGCTCCTCCGGAGGCGCCCGCCGGGGCCAGCCAGCTTGCCACGCCCTTGCGCTCGCCGTCGAAGGTCAACGTGGCTTCGTTCTGCTCGCCGCCGCGCTCGCTGCGCTGCTCGAAGAAGAAGTGCTTCACGCCGCCGATTCCCGCGATGTCGACGCGGTGCGCCTTCGTCGGATCCGGCCCGGCCTGCTTCACCATCATCCTGGCGTCCATGCCGACCAGCCATCCCGCGCCGCGCTCGTATCGCTTGGCGATCTCGGCGGCGAACGGCTCCGTCGCCCCCTCGCCCATCCGGCTCGTCGCCCAGGCCAAGTCAGCTTGAGAATCGGAGACGGCGAGAACGCCGCCCGCGATGCGCCATGCGCCGTCCGCCGCGCCCTCGGGCAGCAGCCGCCCGATCTGGCCCTTGAGAGCCTCCACCTGGCCGTCCTTGATCTCGGCCATCAGGAACGGGACTTCCTTGCGGCCCGGCGCTCCCTGCGCCAGCACAAAGACGATCTCGTCGCCCAGCATCGGCGACACCGACTGGATCCGCTCCGCGACGTCGCGCAGCTCGCGCGCCGAAGGCGAATTCCACCACTCGCGGAACGTCGCGCTCTCCACCGCGCGCGACTCGGAGAGCATCATCGCCCGCCGGAGCGAGCCGCCCAGGTTCGGCAGCGCCGCGTAGAGGACAACGCCCGGAGGCAGATACCGCAGCAGCCTCGCCTCGCGGCGCAGTTCCGGCGACGGCGCGGCCGCGAGCTGTTCCTCGATCTTCGAAAACTCGCCGAGCAGCTCGGCGTACTTTTCGGCGTCCTTGCTCCACGCCACCGACTCCTGCACGGTCTTCCGGCCGATCGCCGGATTCGAGGCCACAAGCTCGCCCGGCTTCACCAGCTTCTCGCTGCCCGGCTGGGCCACCAGCACCGCGCCTTCGACGACGGAGACTGTCGAGCCCGCCATGCCCGCGGAAACCGCGAACACCGTGCCCTTCACCGACGCAACCGTATCGAACGTCCTCACCTTCAGCGAGCGGCGCCGCTGCTTGGCCGCCTCGACGATCACGTCGCCGCGCTGGAGAAACACCGTCTGGCCGCTCCAGGCGGCCCTCACGCAGATCTCCGTCCTCTCATTGACCTCAACCGAAGACCCGTCGGCCAACCGCAGCACGGCCCGCGAGCCGGTGCTGGTCCGGACCACCTGCCCCTCGTCCAGCCTCGCGCCGGCGCGCAGAACGCCTTCCGGCACGGTGTGCAGCTCGCCGGACACCATCTCGACCGTGGCGCGCGGTCCCCCCGGCGCAAGCATCGAGTCGATGCGGTCGCGCCCCGCGTAGAGCGCCACCAGCGCCAGCCCGGCCGCGACGGCCCAGCCCCTCCAGCGCGAAACGAACCCAATTCGCCTCTCCGGCATGGCGATCACTTTGACGCCGTCCCTCAGCGCCGCCAGCTCGTGCCGGCACTCGGGGCAGCGGCTGAGGTGGTCTTCCACCAGCAGCCGCCGGCTCTCCGCCAGCCCGCCCGCGAGATACTTGCCCAGCTCCGCGCGGAAGGCCATGCAGGCCGCGGTCGCGGGCGCGGTCAACTTCTCAAGGACGCGCCGCCGCGCCGCATCGGCTTCCGCCCGAGGCGCCTCTTCGTTGCGCATCGCGTTCAGCGCTTTTTCCAGACGATCTTCAGACATTGCGGGTCTCCTTCTATCGCTCCATCTCGGTCCTGAGCAGACCCCGGATCCGGTGCAGCTTCACCGCCACACGCGCCCTGTTCAGCCCGAACAACGCGCCGATCTCGCCGTTCGACAGGCCTTCCACATACCTCAGAATGAACATCGATGCGTCGTTCGGATTTAACTCCGCCAGCGCCCTTCTCAGGCGCTCTTTGAGCAGAACCGGACTGTCCGGCGCCGCGTGCGGAAGGCTCTCGTCGAGCTGATGTTCCGCCCGCGACGTCCTCCGGCGCAGAATGTCCACCGCCGCGTTGGTGGCTGCGCGCCGCAGGTATTTTTCGGGCATCGACGCCATGTCCAGCCTGCCACCCTGATTCAGAACCCTGATGAAAACGGTTTGCAGAGCGTCCTCCGCGTCGGCCGGATTACCGGTGACGCGATATGCGGTCTTGAAAACGATGTCGGAATAGCGTTCGTAGAGTTCGTTGAATCCTGGTGGCGGAGTCATGTGGATCGCCTCCGCGTGCGTGACCAGGCTGACTGTTCCCATATCCGGCGCCTCAACCTGGATAACGCACCCGCGGGCCGATTATTTCACACCCCACGCGCCGTGTTTTCAGCACTCTACGGTGTTTACATGGAGGGCGAGACCGGCCAGCGAGGTCTCCTTGTAGCGGCTTTGCATGTCCTTGCCGGTTTCCAACATCGTGCGGATTACCTGGTCGAGCGAGACTTTGTGCGTTCCGGTCTCCCTGAGAGCCATGCGGGCCGCGTTGACCGCCTTCACGGCGCCGAACGCGTTGCGCTCGATGCACGGGATCTGCACCAGCCCTCCTACCGGATCGCAGGTCATGCCCAGATGGTGCTCCATGGCGATTTCGGCCGCATGCTCCACCTCCTCGTTCGACCCGCCCAGCGCCGCCGTGAGGCCCGCCGCGGCCATCGACGCCGCGACGCCAACCTCGCCCTGGCAGCCGACCTCGGCCCCGGAGATCGAGGCGTTCTCCTTGTACAACACCCCGATCGCACCCGCGGTCAGAAGATACTTCACCAGCCCCTCGTCCCGGCCCTCGTGCAGCTTCATGAAGTACTCGCCAACCGCCGGGATCACGCCCGCCGCGCCGTTGGTCGGCGCGGTCACCACGCGCCCGCCCGCGGCGTTCTCTTCGTTGACGGCGATGGCGTAAAGCGACACCCAATCCATGCCCGTGAACGGGTCGGGCCGGTCCGCGCGCTCGCGCAGTTTGGCCAGAATCGACGGTGCGCGCCGCTTCACTTCGAGCCCCCCGGGGAGGATGCCCTCCGTTCTGAGCCCGCGCTGGATGCAGTCTTCCATCGCCGCCCAGACCCCTCGGACGCCTTCCATAACCGCGTCGCGCGGCCGCCACGCCGACTCGTTCTCCAGCACCAGTTCCCAGATCGCCATCCCGCCGCCATTGGCCGTCTCCAACAACTCCTCTGCGGACTGGAAGGGATAGGGGATAGGTGGCCGCTCCCGCGCTCCCGGCGCTTCACCTTCTTCCGTAATGAA
This sequence comes from uncultured Solibacteraceae bacterium, assembly GCA_964472745.1. Classification (GTDB taxonomy): domain Bacteria; phylum Acidobacteriota; class Terriglobia; order Bryobacterales; family Bryobacteraceae; genus CAYYNC01. The sequence continues at coordinate 42,142 of CAYYNC010000025.1, read as the reverse complement.
TCCCCCGCCGATCGAGTAGAAGATCCTTCTCGCGAGCGCCTCGCCGCCGCTTCCAAACGCCGTGAAACGCATCCCGTTGGAGTGTTGAGGCAGGACCTCTGTCGCGCGGAACTCCAGATCGAACGCCTCGTCGAAAGCGATCTCGCAGCCCCCGTTCAGCCGCAATCTGCGCCTGGCGCGGATCCGATCGAGCGCCGGCTCAATCGCTTCGGGGTTCACCCGATGCGGCTCTTCGCCCTCCAGCCCGAGCATTACCGCGCGATCCGTGCCGTGGCCGCGGCCCGTCAGCGCCAATGAGCCAAACAGCTCGACCCGCACGCGCTCCACCCGCGCGGTCTCATTCAGTTCGCTCGCAAATCGCTGCGCCGCGCGCATCGGTCCCACCGTATGCGAACTCGACGGGCCAATCCCTGGCTTGAACAGGTCGAAGATGCTGGTTCTCACAGGTACAGGGTAACTCCGGACGCCTCTCGGGCGGGATTGTTCAGTAAAGGAAGCGAAAGGGAGGCGAAAAAAACAACGGGGCGCTTGGCTCGGAATTCCAAGCGCCCACCCTGCAAAGGAAAGGACAAATGCTCCTGAAACCAGTGTACACGTTCCTGAGCGGATTGCAATACTTTCGATACGGTACCGCAAAAATAGTACCAGAGGCAAATGGTACCTATAGATCATTGGTCCTGATCGCTGGATAGCGCCTGCCGGATGAAGACCGGGCGGCGCGCCCGGCAGCGCGTGGGTTTTGCGGACTTCCGTCTCCGATTCCCCCCTATCCTTGATAGACTCCCTCTTGAAAGCGAGGAGAATCATGCGGCTGAAAACGCTTCCCGTGTTCCTGGCCTTCCTGGCGATGGGATTCGCCGACGCTGTCGGCCCCTTTGTCAGCCTGGCCAAGGACGAGTTCCGATTGAGCACCGCTGTCGCCTCATTGATTCCCTTCGTGGGCTTCAGCATGTTTGGCATCCTCTCCGTCCCGGTGGGCGTCATGCAGGATCGGCGCGGGAAGAAATTCGTACTCACCTTGGGACTCCTCGTGGCGCTCGCCGGACTGCTCAACGCGAGCTTCGGGCTGACGTCGTTCGCGCGTTTCCTGATCACGGTGATGCTCGTCGGCGCGGGGGCGGCGATTCTCCAGGTGGCGGGCAACCCGATCATGCGCGACGTCTCGGCGGAGGGGAAGTATCCTCGCAATCTTGCTCTCGGGCAATTTGTGAAGGCCGTCGGCTCTCTCTCGGGACCAATGGTGCCGGTGATCGCCGCGCGCTACTTCGGCGCGGATTGGAAAGTGATCTTCCCCATTTACACCGTTGCACTGCTGGTGACCATAGCCGCCGTGCTGCCGCTGCGCGTCGAAGAGCGCAGGCCGGACTCGAAGACCGCCACGTTCGCCTCCTGCGTGAAGCTTCTCGGCAACGGCTACGTGTTCGCGATGGTGGCTGCGATCTTCCTTTACGTAGGCGCCGAAGTCAGCGTCAGCGCCGGCATCCCGCTTTATCTCAAGGAGCGCTTCAGCATCGACATCAACCGCGTCGGACTCCTGGGTACGGGGCTGTTCTTCACCGCGCTCACCATCGGCCGGTTCTCCGGAGGCGTGATACTGAACTGGATGTCCCCGCGCAAGTTCTTTATCGTCACCTGCGCGCTGTCGATCCTCGGACTGCTCGGCCTCTTCGTTCCCAGCCAGGCCGTCGCTGTCGCCAGTTTCTTCGTCGCCGGACTGGGTTTCGCCAACATCTTTCCGCTTGTGTTCTCGCTCGCCGTCGAAGCGCTGCCCGAGTACACGAACGAACTCTCCGGCCTGATGGTGACGGCCATCGTCGGCGGGGCGTTCGTCCCGCCTCTGATGGGCGTCGTCGCCGACAGAAGCACGGTCCAGCTCAGCTTCCTCGTGCCGCTCGCCGCTGTCGCGTACATCACGTGGACCGCGTTCCTCAATCTCAAGCCAAGGAGGGCCTGACTGATGCAGGATTATTCCGGAGACCGGAGAGCGGTGATGACCCTCGACGCCGGGGGCACCAACTTCGTCTTCTCCGCGATGCGGGCCAACCGCGCGGTCGTCGAGAGCTTCGCGCTGCCCTCGAATGCTGACGATCTGGAACGGTCGCTCCAAACGCTGATTGAAGGCTTCGGGCGCGTTCGCGATTCGCTCGACGCGCCGCCCGTGGCCATCAGCTTTGCTTTCCCGGCGCCGGCGGATTACTTCAACGGAGTGATCGTGGGGCCGCGCAACCTGCCCGCCTATCGCGACGTGCCCCTCGGGCCGTTTCTTGAAGACCACTTCAATTTGCCCGTCTTCATCAACAACGACGGCGATCTCTTCACTTATGGAGAAGCCGCCTCAGGATTGTTGCCGTGGGTGAATGGAATGCTCGCCGAGGCCGGAAGTCCCAAGCGCTACCGCAACCTGATCGGGATTACGCTTGGCACCGGATTCGGCGGCGGCATCGTGCGCGACGGCCAGTTGTTCATCGGCGACAACTCGGCGGCGGCCGAAGTGTGGCTGCTCAGGCACCGCGATCAGCCCGGCGTCAACGCCGAGGAAGGCGCCTCCATCCGCGCCGTGCGCCGCGTCTACGCCCAGGAGGCCGGCATTCTCTTCGAAAACGCGCCCGAGCCGCGCGTGATCTACGAAATTGCGGAGGGCCGCGGCGACGGCGACCATCACGCGGCCAAGGAGGCGTTCCGGCGCCTGGGTGAAGTCGCAGGGGATGCGATCGCCCAGGTCTGCACTGTGATCGACGGCCTCGTCGTGATCGGCGGCGGCATCTCCGGCGCACACAGGCAATTCCTGCCGGCCATCATCCACGAGATGAACTCCACTTTTCTCGCGCCCAACGGCGATCGCTTTCGCCGCCTGATCCCGCACGCATTCAATCTGGAGGACCCCGCGCAGCGCGAAACTTTTCTGCGCGGCGAAACGAAATCGCTGCCGGTTCCGGGCTCAGGCAGGACGTTCCGCTTCGACGGTCTTCAGCGCACCGGCGTCGGCATCACGCGTCTCGGAACCAGCGAAGCCGCCTCGATCGGCGCCTACGCCTTCGCCCTGGCCCGTCTCGACAAGCGAGGTTGACTATGCGGCAAATCATGTTCATCACCGCCGCCGCGGCGATCACGCTCGGCGCGCGGGAGTTCACGCGCGGGCCCGGCGTCTATCCGGGCGATCCGAAGGAATACGCGGGTCCTGCGCTCGAGGTGGACGCGTCCACCTACCGCAATCTCGCCCTCCGCCGCCCGGCCTGGCACTCCAGCGCTTACGACTACAATCTCACCGCGCAGCTCCTCACCGACGGAATCCGCCACACACGGCTGCCGCGCTGGGTCTCCACTTCCACCAGCCGGCAGGGCGTCCTCAAGAAGAACGAACGCGAGTGGCTGCTCGATGGCAATTGGGTAAGCGCGGTCGAACTGAAAGGGACAACCGGATGGGTGCAGGTTGAGATCGGCGGCGCGGACGTGCCCGAGGTGCACCGCGTTGAGATCGAGGCGCGCGTCTTCACGCGCGGCCAGCAGCCAGAGAACTGGACCTGCACGCTCCAGGGTTCGGCTGATGGCTCAACATGGAAAGACCTCGGCGTGATCTCAGGAATGGCTCGTCCGGGAGGCGAAGTCCGCGCCGCGTTCTCGTTGCGCGATCCGGTGCGCTGGCGCTTCTATCGCGCCGTGCTGGAAGATCCCCGCGCGACGAGTTTCCAGGTCGGCGAGATCGCATTCTTCGATTCCGCGCGCCGCCTGCCCATCGGCGGTCCGGGCGATTTCACCAGCGCTTGGATGCCCGCGGGCAAGGGCGAGGAGTGGGCTTACATCGATCTCGGAGCGGATTGCACATTCGACCGCGTGGCGATTCACTGGATCCGCCGCGCCGCCGAAGGCGCCGTCCAGGTTTCCAGTGACGCCTCCGCCTGGCGCACGATCGTTCCGCTGGCGTCATCCGGCGACATCAAGCTCGATCAGCCTGCCCAGGGCCGCTATGTGCGCCTGCTGCTGACGAAGCCCGCGACGCCCGACGGCTACATCGTGAGCGAGATCGAGGTCTGGGGCCGCGGCGGACTCGTGGCAAAACCGAAGGCTGCTGGCACGCCGGCGGGCGCACGCCACGACCTCGCCGGCGGAGCGTGGCGCATCGAGCGCGATTCGGTCGCGCAGGGCGCCGGCCCCGCGCTCTCCGCGCCCGGCTTTGACGATTCGCGCTGGCTTGTGGCTACCGTTCCCGGCACCGTCCTCGCCAGCTTTCATAACGCGGGCGCGATCCCCGACCCGAATTTCGGCGACAACCAGCTCATGATCTCGGACTCCTACTTCTATGCCGATTTCTGGTATCGCAACGAGTTCGCCGCCACGCCGCCTCCGCCCGGCAAGCGCGTCTGGTTGAACCTGGACGGCGTCAACTGGAAGGCCGAGGTCTGGCTGAACGGACAGAAACTCGGACGCGTCGAAGGCGGATTCATGCGCGGCCGGTTCGATGTCACGCGGCTTCTCTATGCCGGCAGGAAGAACGCCCTCGCGATCCGCGTCGAGAAGAACGCCACGCCCGGCAGCGTGAAAGAAAAGACCTTCGAGAGCCCCGACAAGAACGGCGGCGCGCTCGGCGCCGACAACCCCACCTACCACGCCACCATCGGGTGGGATTGGATTCCCACCATGCGCGGGCGCGACAGCGGCCTTCGGAACGACGTTTATCTCACTCTTACAGGCGGCGTCACCCTCGAAGATCCTTTTGTCACGACGGACCTCCCGCTGCCGGACACATCCAGCGCGGACATCGGCATCGAGGTCACATTGCGCAATCACGATGCCACACCGGTGAAAGGCGTCCTGAAGGGCGCCTACGGCGGCGTGACCTTTGAACACCTCGTCACGCTGGAGGCCAACGCCTCATCCGCCATCAAGCTCAGCCCTGCGACCCACCCCGCGCTGCGCCTGCGCAACCCGCGGCTCTGGTGGCCCAACGGCTACGGCGATCCCAATCTGTACGACGTCGAGCTGCGTTTTGAAGCCGCGCGCGGCGAAGTCTCCGACAGGAAGGCGCTCAAGAGCGGCGTTCGCGAATTCGCCTACAACGAAGACGGCGGCATCTTTCGCATGTGGGTGAACGGACGCCGCTTCGTCCCGCGCGGCGGCAACTGGGGCTTCCCCGAATCGATGCTGCGCTACCGCGCGCGCGAGTACGACGCCGCGGTCCGCTACCACCGCCACCAGAACTTCACCATGATCCGCAACTGGGTGGGCCAGACCGGCGACGACGAATTCTACGAAGCCTGCGACCGCCACGGCATCGTCGTCATGCAGGACTTCTGGCTCGCCAACCCCTGGGACGGCCCGGACCCCGGCGACAACGAGATGTTCATGCGCAACGTGGACGACACTGTGCGCCGCATTCGCAATCATCCGTCGATCGGCCTCTACTGCGGCCGCAACGAAGGCTATCCGCCCGCGCCTCTCGACCGCGCCATCCGCAAATCGCTCGCCGCGCTCCACCCAGGCGTTCACTATGTTTCGAGCTCCGCCGACGATGTCATCAGCGGCCATGGGCCGTACCGCGCCATGCCGCTGAAGCATTACTTCGACCAGCGCGCCGCCACGAAGTTCCACAGCGAGATGGGCATGCCCAACATCGTCACCATGGACAGCCTGCGCCTGATGATGCCCGCCTCCGCGATGTGGCCGCAGGGGCGCATGTGGGGTTTGCACGACTTCTGCCTCACCGGCGCGCAGGGCGGCGCGTCGTTCCTTGAGCGCATCAAGGAGAGCTACGGAGGCGCGGACAACATCGAGGATTGGGTCGCGCTCGCCCAGTTCATCAACTATGAAGGCTATCGCGCGATGTTTGAGGCGCAGGGCAAGAACCGCATGGGTTTGCTCATCTGGATGAGCCATCCCGCCTGGCCCTCTTTGGTCTGGCAGACCTACGACTACTACTTCGACGCCAACGCCGCCTACTACGCCGCGCGCAAGGCGTCCGAGCCGCTGCACATTCAGTGGAATCCGGTCACCGAGTTGGTTGAAGTCGTGAACTACAGCGGCGGCGACGCGCGCGGCCTCTCGGCGAAGGCCTCCGTCTACAACCTGGATGGAAAGCCCGTCTGGACGCGCTCCGCGACGCTCGACAGTCAGGAGGACAGCGTCGCGGCGCCGGTCAAGATGGAATATCCGCCCGGCGTCAGCGCCGTCCACTTCATTCGCCTCGAGCTTTCGCAGAGCGGCCGTGTCGTGTCGGAGAACTTCTACTGGCGCGGCACGGAGCACGCGAACTATCGCGCTCTGCGAGCGCTCCCCAAAGTCGCCGTGATCGCCTCCACCGAGACCGCCCGCCCCGGCGGCGCCTGGTCGCTCACAACCACTCTCCGCAACAACGGCAACGCGCCGGCGCTGATGGTGCGAGTGAAACCCGTCCGCGCGCGGAGCGGCGACCGGATTCTGCCGGCGCTCTCGAGCGACAACTACATCGCCCTCATGCCCGGCGAAGCGCGCACGATTACCACGGAGCTTCGCCACGCCGACACGCGCGGCGAGCCGCCGCGCATCGTCGTCGAGGGGTTCAACCTGATCGAATCAGCGGCCAGATAAAGGAGAACCCAAGTGCCGACGTTCCCGGTCGGAACCTACCAGGTGACTTTCCCCGCGGGAAAGGACGAGCCGGTGCGCATCTGTTTTCGCGACGAGGGAAATCACCCGCGCGGCCAGATCGATTTCATCCCCGCTGCCGCCATCGGGCGGCGTTGCGTCTTTCGCGACGACGGCTTCGTCACCGCGTTCATGCCGCTCGATTGTCTCGCACCCGTCCTCGCGATCCTCCGTCACGAGCGCCCCATGTTCTTCGTCGTCGACCCTGAGAGAATGACGGCAGCGCTCAAGACCGGCGAAGAGCCGCCCGGCGAATCCGAAAGAAGCTGAACCTCGACTATGTCCGAAGGCATCACAATCTCTCCTCCGGAAGGCGCGGAAGCTGAATGGTGCGCCCGCCTGATGTCGTCGCTGGATCCGTGGAAGAGGTACGGCCGCACCTATGATCTCTGCCTCCAGCGCGTCCACGATCCCGAGTATCTCGTCTGGGTGGCGCGGCGGAGCGCAACGCCCTGCGGCTTCATCGTCATCCACCCGCGCGGAGTCGCCGGCTCGCCCTACATCGCTTCGGTGGTCGTAGCGCCCGGCTTTCAGGGCCAGGGCATCGGCGCCGGGCTCGTCCTCGCCGCGGAGCGCCACTTCCCCGCCGCGCGCAACATCTTCCTCTGCGTTTCGGACTTCAATCCGCGCGCCCGCGCGCTCTACGAGCGGCTCGGCTACGCTGTGGTGGCGGAGTTCGACGACTACGTCACCGACGGCGTCACGGAGTTCCTCATGCGCAAGCGGCTCCAACCTCGATGACGGGCCGCGCCTGGGTCGCTTTACTCTCCGCCACCGCAACGGCGAGCTACCTCTGCCGCGTCAACGTCTCAGTCGCCGGAGCGGGCATGATGCGCGACCTCGGCCTTTCTCAGATCGAGCTCGGCCGCGTGTTCAGCGCTTTCCTTCTCGGCTACGCGCTTTGCCAGGCGCCCGGCGGAATGCTCGCCGACCGCTTCGGCGCGCGCCGCGTGCTCTCGATCGCGGCGCTGGCGTGGATCGCGGCCACAGCCCTGATTGCGGCGGTCGGGCCCGCGCCGTTGGCCGCGCTGCTCGTTCTGCGCTTTGCCCTCGGCGTCGCCGAAGCCCCGGTGTTTCCCGCGTCAGCCCAGGCAATCTCGCGGCGCATCGCATCGAATTTTCAAGGGCGCGCCAACGGCTTCGTCCTCGCCGCGATTGGCGCGGGCTCCGCGCTCGCCCCTGCGCTCCTCGGCCCGATCACGGCGAAATGGCACTGGCGCGCGGCGATGCTGATCTCGGCGATCCCCGCCGTCGCCGTCGCCATCGCCTGGCGTTTTGCCAGCGAGCCGCCGCCTCCGCCGGTGCAAACCGCCGCCTCAACGCTGCGCGGCAAGCTCCTCTGCCCCGCGTTCGTACTCCTCACAATCAGCTACACGCTTCAGGGCTACGTCGGCTACATCTTCGTCTACTGGTTCTATCTCTACCTCGTCCAGGTGCGCGGCTTCGACTTCCTCAGCGGGGCGATCTTCGGGAGCCTGCCCTGGCTCCTGGCGATCGTTTCGATTCCGCTGGGAGGCTGGCTCTCCGACCGCCTCGCCGCGAGGCTCGGCCCGGCGCTCGGGCGCCGCATCGTGCCCATCGCCGGACTCGCCGGCGCCGGTCTCCTCCTCGCCTGGGGCGCGCGGACTCCCAGCGGCATCGCCGCCGCAATCTCCCTCGCTCTCTCCACCGCTTTCGTTCTCGCGGTCGAAGGACCCTTTTGGGCGACGATGATTCAAGTCTCCGGCGAGAAGACCGGCGCCGCCGGCGGCATCATGAACACCGGCGGCAATCTCGGCGGACTCATCTCGCCCGCGCTCACGCCCGTTCTCGCGGCGCGCTTCGGCTGGGAGCCAGCGCTCCTCGTCGCGGCCGCGCTGTCCCTGATTGCGGCGTTGTTGTGGCTCGGAATCCGCCCGGCGCCCGTCAGCCGGTGATCAGCATCACATCCCAGACCGCGAGCTTGGCCTCCGGCTCCGCGTTCTTCCCCGGCGGCAGAATCTTCGCGATGAGAGCCTGGCGCTCCTGCGCCGGCGTCTCCAGGAAGATGGAGTCCTTCTCGTTCAGCGGCTCGCCCGGGAAGTACATTTGTGTCGTCAGGCGGCTCTGCTTGCCCATGACGTCGAAGTGGATGTGCGGCGTCCTCATCCCGATGTCGCCGGCCGCGTACGATCCGGGCTTGATCGTCTTGAATTGATACCGGCCCTCGCTGTCCGTCGTCAGCAGGGCGTACCCCTCGAAATTCGGATCGAGCGGAACCGCGCTGTTGTCGGCCGCGTGACGATACCGGCCCGCCGCATTCGCCTGCCACACCTCGACGCGCGCGCCGCGAATCGGCTTGCCCTGCGGGTCGAGTATGCGACCCATGACGTACAGCAGTTCGCCCTTGGCGCGCCCCTTCTTCCCTTTGATCACAGTGAGGTCGGCGTCCTGATCCAGCGGCCTGTCCGCCGGATAGAACGGCCCCAGCGTCTGCATCGGCGTCGGCTTCATCTGCGCCAACAGATTGACAGCCGGCAAACCAGCGATGAGCGCTCTCCGGCTGATTTTGATCAACATTGCATCCCTCCTCGACCCTGGCGCTGCGCGCCCGGCGTCCCAGTTGCCGGACCAATGCACGCTAGCCCCGTCAAGGCAGTATACAGCCAAAGCGCCGATTTTCGACCCGCGAAGTGGCTGCGCGCCCCAAAACCTCGCGCCCCCCGCGATGGAATAGTCCCGCCCAGGCGCCGGATCTACTTGGCATGAGGATTGCCTTTAGTCGTTCTCTTCTTGCGGTTTGCGGGATGATGCTCCTGCCTTCTCCGGGCCGCGCTCAAAACCTGTCTTTCTCATTGCTTAGGGCGGATGGCGACAAGCCATCCGCGCGCTTCGACGGAACCATCGCCTACGATCCCGGCAACCGGCGCGTCTATCTCTTCGGCGGTCAGGACACGGCGCCCAGGAACGACCTGTGGTTCTACTCGCTGCCGATGCGCCGCTGGGTGCAGGTCCCCGTTGAAGGCGCGAAACCTCCCGCACGATTCGGCCATACGCTGATCTTCGATCCCGCCCGCCGGCGCCTCGTCGTCTTCGGCGGCCAGGCCGCGGGCTTCTTCAGCGACGTCTGGGCCTTCGACCTCGCGCAGAATACCTGGCAACAACTCGCCGGCGACAACTCCGGGCCCAGCCGCCGCTACGGCCACTCCGGCATTTACGACAGCGCCCGCGACCGCATGGTGGTCTCGCACGGCTTCACCAACTCCGGCCGCTTCGACGACACCTGGGCTTTCAACTTCGCCTCGAACACATGGCAGGATCTGAGCCCTTCGGGCGCGAGGCCGCTCCGGCGCTGTCTGCATCACGCGGTGCACGACGCCGCCGGCGACCAGATGTTCCTCTACGGCGGCTGCGCCAGCGGCTTTGGACCTTGCCCCCTCGGCGATCTCTGGTCGTTCGACCTCGCCGCGAACCGCTGGACCGAGCGCACGGGACAGCTCAAGCCCCCGCCCCGCGAGCACTATGGAATGGCGTTCGATGCGGTGCGCAACCGGCTGGTCTTGTTCGGCGGCACCGGCGGCGGACTTCTCAACGACACCTGGGCCTACGACCCGCGCGCCAACTCCTGGCGGCAGCCTCCGATCTCCGGCGACTCGCCCAGCCCGCGCTACCGCCATCAGACGGCCTACGCCTCCGACCGCGGCAACATCTTCTTCTTCGGCGGTCTCACGAATGACGGCCCCACGAACGAGCTCTGGATGCTCGGCCCAGGCTTCCTCCCGATCGGTCCCGAGATCACGCCTGACGGTGTCGTCAATGCGTTCAATGGACAGAGCGGCCCGGTCGCCCCTGGTGAGATCGTCTCGATCTTCAGCAACAACCTCGGAGAGAACCCCGGCATCACCGTCACCTGGAACGGCATCCAGTCGCCGCTCTACTTCGCGCGCTCCGGCCAGCTCAATGTGCAAGTCCCGTACGAACTGGAAGGCTCATCGGAGGCCACGCTCGTCGTCACCGTGAACGGCACGCCAGGCGATCCTGTGACATTGCCGGTGACGCCAACCCAGCCGGGCCTGCTGCCGCTCATCTGGAACGGCGACGGCTCCGTCAACACGCCGGAGAACCCCGCTTCCCCCGGCAGAGTGATCCTGCTCTTCGCAACCGGCCAGGGCGTCACGATTCCTCGCGCCGCCACCGGCGCTGTGACGCTCGACCTCAACTCGCGGCCGGAAGCGCCAACGGCGCTGCGCATCGGCGGCGCCGGGGCCGAGCTGCTCTTTTATGGCTTAGCGCCGGGTATGAGCGGTGTGCTGATGCTGATCGCGCGCGTCCCCGAAGGTCTTGAGCCGGGCGCCGCGCCTGAAGTCGTCCTGACGGTCGGCGAGGGCCGCAGCCAAAACGGTGTGACACTTTCACTGCGCCAATAACCTCTCAAGGGGCCATAATATGGCCTATGCGCAGTTTCACTCTCGTCGTCGCCCTACTGCCCGTCCTGGGTTTCGCTCAACCCAAGGCCCCTGCTCCCATCTCCGAGTGGGGCAAATGGGAGTCGCTGGGTTTCGCGCCCTACCAGCTCGCGCCTGACGGCAAGTGGCTCGCCTACATGGTCCAGCGCTCGAACGGCGACAACGAGTTGCGCGTTTCTGCGCTCGCCCGGGGCAAGCATCAGGCGATTCCCTTCGGCGAATCACCGGCGTTCTCAGCGGACTCGCAATGGCTCGCCTACTCCATCGGCATCCACGAAGACGAAGCCGGGAAGTTGCGCAAGGACAAGAAGCCCATTCGCAAGAAACTCGGGCTGCTGAAACTCGCCACGGGCGAAGCGCAGGTCTTCGAGAACATCGAGGCCTTCGCGTTCTCCGAGGCCGGCGCGCACCTCGCGATGAAGCACTACGCGCCCGAAAAGTCGCCGCCCGCCCAAGGCGAACAATCCGAGGAGCCCTCGGGGAGCGCCCTCACCGTTCGCAATCTCGATGCCGGGACGAACGTCACGTTCGGAAGCGTTTCAGAATTCGCCTGGGCCGGCAAATCGCCGCTGCTCGCCATGGCCGTCAACACCGATGGCAAGTCGGGCAACGCGATCCAGGTTCTTGACGCTGCTTCCGCGTCGCTGCGCGTCCTCGACTCCGAGCAGGCGAACTATCAAGGCCTCACCTGGCGCAAGGACTCGATTGATCTCGCCGTCCTGCGCACGAAGACAGACAAAGACCACGAGGACGAAACCTGTGTTGTCCTCGCGTTCCGCGACGCAACGGGCAAAACCGCGTACGACCCCACGGCCGACTCCTCCTTCCCCGCCGGCAAGCGCATCATGAAATGGCGCGCACCCGCGTGGTCCGAAGACGGCGCAACGCTGTTCATCGGCCTCGCTCCGTGGGAGAAAAAGCAGCCGCCACCCGAGAAGAAGGACGATGTCGAGCCCGCGCCGGTAGACGTCTGGCACTCCGCCGACCACCACGTCATCGCCGAACAGAAACTCCGCGCCTCACGCGACCGGCGCAGCAGCACGCTCGCCGCCTGGCATATCGGAAAACCCGCGATTGTGCCTCTTTCAGACGACCCCGACGACATCATCCGCACGATGAAGACCCACGCCATCCTGCTCTCCGGCAAGCCCTACAGGGAGAGCGCGAAGTTCGGCCGCCCGTACCACGATGTGTACCGCCTCGAGACGCAAACGGGCGCGAAGACGAAGCTGCTCGAGAAGATCGAATGGGCGGAGGGCTTCCGTGCTTCGGGCGGACCCAGTCCCACCGGCCGCTACTTCACCTTCGTTCGCGCCAACCACATCTGGCTGCTGGATGTCGCAACCGGCAAGCAGTCGAATCTCACCGCCGGCCTCCAGGCGTCTTTCATCAACAACGACTACGATCACCCCGTGAGCCAGCGGCCGCCTTACGGCGCCGCCGGGTGGACGAAGGACGACCGCTCCGTCCTGCTCTACGACGAGTTCGACGTCTGGGAGTTCTTCACCGATGGCGCAAAGCCGCGCCGCCTCACCGATGGCGCGAAGGACCAGGTGGCGCACCGCTACGAGCGTCTTGATCCGCGCGAGGAGTTCATCGATCTTGAGAGGCCCGTCTACTTCCGGCTCACCGGCAAGTGGAGCAAGCAATCCGGCTACGCGCGCCTCGCCAGCCGGAAGAGCGAGCGGCTGCTGCTGGAAGACAGGCTGATGGACAGTTTGAAGAAAGCCAAGGACGCCGAAGTCTATGCCTACCTGAAGCAGGCCTATGACGATTCCCCCGACTTCTTCGCCGGCGGGCCTGATCTCGCGACTGCAAAACAGGTGAGCGATACCAATCCGTTCCAGAGCCAGTACGCCTGGGGCCGCTCCGAGCTGCTCGAATACCGCAGCCCGCAGGGCGTGCGCCTGCAAGGAGCCCTTTACTATCCCGCCGGCTATGAAAAAGGCAAGAAATACCCGATGATCGTTGTCATCTACGAGCGCCAATCCCAGGGCATCCACCGCTATTCCCCGCTGGCCGGCGGCCGCCCCTACAACCCCGCCGTCTTCAACGCGCTCGGCTACTTCGTCTATCTGCCCGACATCGTATTCCGCCCGCGCGATCCGGGCCACTCCATCGTCGAATGCGTCACCGCCGCAGTGAAGAAAGCGCTCGAGAATCCCGGCATCGACCCCAAGCGCGTCGGCCTCACCGGCCACTCCTGGGGCGGCTACGGCACAGTCTTCACCTCAACGCAGTCCACCCTGTTCGCCGCCGCGATCGCCGGCGCGCCCCTCACCAACCTCTCGTCCAGCTACGGCGAAGTCTACTGGAACACCGGCATCCCTGAAACCGGCCACGTCGAAACCGGCCAGGAACGCATGGAAGTGCCGCTCTACGAAGATCCCCAGTCCTTTATGCGGAACTCCGCAACGTTTTTTGTGAACCGCATGACCACGCCACTGCTCATCGCCCACGGCGACAAAGACGGCGCCTGCGACCTGCACCAGAGCATCGAGATGTACAACGTCGCGCGGCGCGCCGGCAAGCAGCTCGTGCTGCTCGTCTACGCAGGAGAGAACCACGGCCTCCAGGGCAAGCCCGTGCGCTTCGACTACCAGCGCCGCGCCCGCGAGTGGTTCGGCCACTATCTGAAAGGCGAGCCCGCGCCGCCGTGGATCACGAGCGGCGTCGCCTTTCTCGAGCGCGAGAAAGAGCTCAAGCGCATCAAGGAAGCCAGGCCCGCGCAGCCGGCCAAGCCGCCGGCGACGGCGCAGTAGCGGGCAAGCCGCCTCACGTCAAGGCTCGATGTCGCCGCCCCGCCTGAGCCCGGCGGCTCCAGCCGCCGGCGCCTGGGGCAGATACGGCATCTGCGCCTCGCGCATCAGCTTCTCGAGATTCGTCGCGCCCTCTTCCAGGAACTTCACTTTCTCCGCGACTCCATCGAACGCCTTCGCCAGCGCTTCAAACTCCTCACGTTGAGTTGCCGTCGGCGCCGCGGTCCAGCCCTCGAGCGCCGACATCAGCCGCCCCAGGCGCTGATTCGCAGGCGGCGGAGTCCACTGGAGCGGCGGCCCGGCCGCGCCCATCGCGCCGCGCCCCTGGCCCGGCGTCGTGAACAGCTTGTTCACCTCATCGATTTGCTTGCTCAGATCCTCCGCGGCTTTCCTCACGTTGTCCGGGACCTTGGGCGCGCCGAAACCCAGGCCGCCGGCGAACGCCGCCATGCCGCCACCGCCGCCACGGCCGCCGCGGCCCCCGCCGGGCTGCGCAGCCGCGGCGCCGCTCGCTGCCGTTTGAGGCGGCGCCGGCGGCCTCCAGCTATCGAGCAGCGCCGTCAACTGAGACCTCAGCCGGCCCACCGTCCGGCTGTGCCTGGAATTCGAGCGCTGCAACTCGTAGATCTTTGCCACCAGCTCACGGCGCGCGCTGCGGTCGGCCTCGCTGATGACGATGTTCGGATCTTCGCCAACCATCACTTTTTGCGAGCTCTTCGCGCTGCCCGCGGAGATCTCCACCGTGTACTCGCCAGGGTCCACTCGCGGCCCGCCGCCGAAACCGAAGAATGCCCCCGCGCCCGAGCTCATGGCCTGCTCGGGATCGATCCCGCGCGACCGCGCCATCTCCAGCATCTCGGGCGTGGGCTGCGATGCCGCCGCCATCCGCAGGTCCCAGGTGACGCGCTGAATCCCGGCTTCATTGACGCCGTTCAGCTCGCGCACGGTCTTGCCCGCGGCGTCCTTGATTGTCAGCCGCACCTGGCCGCGTCCTTCCAGCTTCTTCTTCAGGTAATAGGTGAACGTCGCGCCCAGCGGCGCGTTCTGACCCGCGAACGCCTTGTCTCCGCGAAATCCCATGTCCGTGGACCGCACGCGCCACATCGTCGCCGGCCGCGGAGGCAGGAGGGTCAGCTCGGATGTCAGCAACTGCTCGCTCATCTGCTCCAGCGGCGTGATGTCGTCCAGGATCCAGATCGACCGCCCGTGCGTCGCCAGGATCAGGTCGTTGTCCCGCGGGTGGATTTGGATGTCGTCCACCGGCACGGTCGGCAGGTTCAGCTTGAGCGGCTGCCAGTTCGCGCCGCGGTCCAGCGAGAAGTACGCTCCGAATTCCGTGCCCGCGAACAGCAGGTTCGTATTCCTGTGGTGCTCGCGGATCACGTTGACGACGCCGTTGTTGCGCGGCAGGCCCTTCGAGATGTCCTTCCACGTCTCGCCGTAGTCCTTGGTCTCGTAGACGTAGACATTGAAGTCGTCGCTGCGGTGCCCGTCGAACGTCGCCAGCGCGCAACCCTCGCAGGCGCGCGAGGCCGCCACGCGCGACACATAGGTTCCCTTCGGCACGCCCTTCAAGTTCGCAACGACGTTCTTCCAGTTCTTGCCGCCGTCGCGCGTCACTTGGAGATTGCCGTCGTCCGTTCCCACCCACAGCACATCCGGCGTGAGCGGCGATTCGGAGAACGTCGTCGACGTCGGATACTGCTGCACGCCGTCGTGACGCGAAAGCGTGTCGGCGTCCGGGGCTTTCCCCATAATTGGCAGTTTGTCGCGCTCGACGCCCGTCGTCAGGTCGGGGCTCGCCTTCTCCCAATCATCGCCCTGGTTCTTCGAGCGGAACAGGATGTTGCCGGGATAGTAGATCGTCTTGTTGTCGTGCAGGCTGATCCAGATCGGCGTCGACCACTGGAAGCGGAATCGTGCTTCGCCTTCTTTTTCCATAGGCCGGATGCTGCGGCTCTCGCCCGTTTTCAGACTGCGCCGCGAGACGTTGCCGTCCTGGCTCTCGACGTAGATCAGATCCGGATCTTTCGGATCGATCTGCGCATAGAAGCCGTCGCCGCCGTTCACATTAAACCAGTCCGCGTTCGTGATGCCGCGCCGGTTCGTCGTCGACGACGGCCCGCACCACGTGCCGTTGTCCTGCAATCCGCCGCACACGTTGTACGGCTTCGCGAAATCGTAGGCGACCTCGTAGAACTGCCCGATCGCGATCGTATTCAAGTGCTCCCAGGTCTTGCCGCGGTCGTAGGTCTGATGCAGCCCGCCGTCGCCGGCCAGCAGCATGTGCTCCGAGTTCGCCGGATTGATCCACAGCGTGTGATGGTCGGAGTGAATCCGCTGCCCGCGCGTCTGCACGAACGTTTTCCCGCCGTCTTCGGAGAAGTAGAGCGGCGCGCCCAGCACCCAGATGCGCTGGTCGTTGTTCGGATCGATGATGATCTTCGAGTAATACGACGGCCGCGGGTTGGTGTCGCTCATCTTCACCCACGTCTCGCCTTTGTCTTCGCTGCGGTACGTCCCCCCGTTCTTGTGTTCGTAGAGCGCGTAGACAATATTCGGATTGCGCTTGTAGATCGCCACCGCCATGCGGCCGATCTCGCCCGTGCCCTCCGCCGGAAAGCCCTTCGTCAGCTTCGTCCATGTGGCGCCGCCGTCGGTGGTCTTGTAGATCCCGCCGTGCTTGCCGGACCCGTTGTAGCCGAAGGCAGTGCGCCGCCGCTGATAAAAGCCCGCATACACGGTTCCCGGGCTCTCGTGATCTACGGCGATATCGATGGCGCCGGTGTCCTCGTTCACGAACAGCACCTGCTGCCAGGTCTTGCCGCCGTCCGCCGTCTTGTAGACGCCGCGCTCTTTGTTCGGACCCCACAGCCTGCCGGCGGCCGCAACGTACACGATGTCCGGATTCGACGGATGAATCGCGATTCGGCCGATGTGATGCGTCTCTTTCAGCCCGGCGTGCGCCCATGTCTTGCCCGCGTCGGTGGACTTATAGACGCCGTTGCCCCACGACGAGCTCTGGCGATTATTCTGCTCGCCTGTGCCCACGTAGATGATCGAGGGGTCCGACGGCGCGATGGCGATGTCGCCGATCGAAGACACCGCTTCGTTGTCGAAGATCGGCGTCAGCGTTGTCCCGCTGTTGACGGTCTTCCAGATCCCGCCCGACGCCAGCCCGATATAGAAAGTGCTCGGGTTCGATTCGACGACGGCTATATCATCGATCCGCCCGCCCATGTTCGCCGGGCCGATCTCCCGGAACTTCAAGGCCTTGAGAGATTGCACGGCATCGGGCGCCTGGGCGAACCCGGCCGCGCAAAGGATGAGAATCGCAAGAACAAAACGGCGCATTGGCAGAGACTCCATTGGGTCCCAGTATATGCCGGGACCGGCTCTGCCGCGCTGCTGCTATTCCGCGGACTTGCGATAGATCGCGATCGCCTCGATCTCCACCAGCAGGTCCGGCCGGCACAGGATCGCCTGGATCCCGGTCGAGGCAGGGAAGGGATCGAGCCCCTGCTCGCTGTAAAACCGCGTCCGCTCTTCGTTGAACGCGGCGTAATCGCGTTCGATATCGCGCAAGTAGCACGTGGTGCGAACGACGTCCTTCCACGTCGCGCCTTCCGCTTCAAGCAGCGCCGCGATGTTCGCGAACGTCCGGCGCGTCTGCGCGCGAAAATCCCCCGCGTGGACCGTCCGCCCGTGCTCGTCCACGCTCGCCGTACCGGAAATCAGCAGCACGATGATATTGCCGAACTCCAGCCTCAACCCGCGCGAAAACGCGCTGCCGTATTCGATCGCCTCGTTCAGCGCGCCGGGTGCATGAATGGCCTTGCGGTCGATCTGCCCGGCGATCGCGATCTCGTTCAGAAATTCGCCCTGGATCAAACTGAACTCTCCCCTACCACCTTCTCACAAACCGCCCTTACTTGCCTCGCCCGCCCTTGCTCTCGTACTCCGCGATCCTGCTTTTTAACGACTCCGCCAGCGCGCGATCCTGCCTCCGCTCGGCCCCTTCCATCCCTCGCCGCGCCGCCGCCGAGGCGTCCGCAAACCGCCCCGCCTCCGCATACATCGCCGCCAGTTTCTCCAGGATCATTGGCTCCCGGCCGTCCGTGACGCGCGCCGCCTGCTCCAGGTGCTTGATGCCGCCGGCCAGGTCCCCCCTCGCCGCCAACGCCCGGCCCAGGTTGTAATGCACTTCCACCGAGTTCGGCTCGAGCTCCAGCGCCTTCTGGAAATGCCCGACCGCCTCGTCGAACTTCCCGGCCTTCGCCAGCGCGCCGCCCAGGTTGTTCAACGCATCGCTGCTCTCCGGATTGATCCCCAGCGCCATCTTGAGATGCACAGCGGCCTCCTCCAGCCTGCCCATCTCCACCAGCATCCCGCCGTATGCGCTTCGCGCTTCGGCATCCGACGGACGCAGTTCGATCGCCCGCTCGAAGAACTTCGCCGCCTCCTCGTACTTCTTGCCGCGCGCCAGCGCGATCCCCATATTGGAGTGCGCCCGCGCGTTCTCGGGATCGATCTCGAACGCCCGCCTGAACTGCGCCGCCGCTTCCTCCAGCCGGCCGGCCCCGTTCAGCGCCGCGCCCAGGTTGCTTACCGCGGCGGCGTCGTTGGGATCGAGCGCCAGCGCCTTCTTCCACTCCTCGATCGACTTCTCGTACTCGCCCTTGCGGTAAAACTCCAGCGCGTTGTCGCTCAACCGGTAGAACTCCGTCGCGGGCGCGTCGATCTTCAGCCACCCGTCCATCCCGACGTTCACGAACTCCGGGATGTTCACCGCGCGGTTCGCCGCCGTTGCGTTCTCCACCAGAATCGCGGGCGTGTCATTGCCGTCCTCGTCGATGTGCGTCAGGTACATCTGGGTGTATGGGGATCTCTGCTTCGACGAAAATGCCAGCCACCGCCCGTTCGGCGAGAAGCTGTGCCAGGAGTTCATCAGCGGCGTGTTGCAGCTCATCTTGCGGGCCTGGCCGCCCTCGAAAGGCACGATGTAGAGCTGCCCGTCGGGCCGCATCAGCAGTCCGTTGCGCGCCTGCGTGAAGACGATCCACTTTCCGTCCGGCGAGATCTTCGGGAAGCTGTTGCTCATCCCGTTGTTGGACGCGCCCGGAATCGGTTCGGCCTGTCCCCCGCGGCCTTCGTTGAACGGAATGCGATAGAGGTCGTACTGGATCTGCGTCTCGTTCGGATCGTTCGCCCTCTCCGCCAGCTTCGAGCCCGGCGGATAGGCGTCCCGCGCTTCTGCTCGCGCAAACACGAGGTGCTTGCCGTCAGGGCTCCACGTCGCGTTTGTGTGCACGTAACGCACATCGTCCGCGCCGGGCAGCGGCTCGAGTTTGCCGGTCCTGCGGTTGTACCAGGCCAGGATGCCGCGCGTCGGGTAAAAAACTTGCAGGAAACGGTAGTCCTTGAAGTTCGCAACGTAAAAGTTCGCTTGAACGTCCGGCGGCAGCTCGGGCTGCGTCCCCGCCCCGGCCGCCGGCTGGCGCCTGTCGAACTCGGAGCCGTTCACCATCGTCACCGCCGTCTGCCCGTCGGGCGAGACCTGCGACATGAACCCCACGCGGATTTTGCCGCCCAGCTTGCCCCGGAACGCGCTCCATGCGATCACGTCCTGGTTGCGAATGACGGTCTCGCGGTGAATCGGGACCAGCGCGTAGAGCCCCTTGTCGTTCTGGGGTCCATCCAAGTCCAGCCCCAATGTCTTGCCGTCGCGCGAGAAGGAGTGGCAGTTCATGCACGTCGGCAGATCCTCCACCAGCGTGCGGCTTTTGTCCTCGCTGACATATCTCAGCCGCCACGCCACCAGCGGCAGCGCGGACTTTGGAAGCGGCTTGATGACGCCGCGCTCGAGCTGCGCCGGCATCAGCGGCACATCGCGGAAGAAGATCGGCGCTCCCACCGGATCTTTCGACGTCGTGATGCGCACGCTGCCGCGCGAGGTCACCCGATCCGGCTCCAGGCCGTTGAACCCTACGAACGTGATCGTGGCCGGCTTCTCCACCGAATGCTTCTTGATCGTTTCCCACGTCGCCGCGTCCGGCCGCCACGTCCGCGTGCCCGCCTGCTGCACGCTGAGCTTCGGGATCTCGTTCGTCTCCGCCGTCGCCCGGTAGTCGATCTCGCCCACCTGCATCCAATCGCCGCGCGCGTCCAATCGCAACGCCGCGGCCCCGCTGCTGAACTCCACCTCCACTCTCCACGCCGTATTCGTATTCACGGCGTCGCGCCACAAAAATGTGGGCGCCGCGAAGTCCGGCGGGAACACCGAGCCTTCCAGCGGATAATCCACTGTGACGCGGGCCGGCTGCTGCGCCGCCAAACAAACGCAGGCAGCGGCCAGGATTGCGAAGAGTCTCATCAGTGCCCCTTAATTCAGAATGATAATCCAGCGCCGCTCAGTGCTTCGCCTGGCAATGACAGTCCAAACACCCATGCGTGGCGCAGACGCCGCACGCCAGCCGCGCCTGCTTGCGCAGCGCCTCCCGCATCAGCTTGACGATCTGCGCCAGCATGCTCGCCGAGCCGGGCGCCTCCGCCCGGTAGCACAGCGATCCCACGCGGTTCAGCGTCCCGCCGATCAGTTTGTCCCCCGGCGCTTTCGACACGGGCACGGGCTCGCCGGTGAGCATCGATTCATCCACCGCGCGCGCGCCGTCGGTCACAACGCCGTCCAGCGGCACGCGTTCTCCCGGCGGCGCCAGCACTATGCCGCCTTCACGCACCTGCTCAACCGCGATGTCGATCTCCGCCCCCTCGCGCACGACGCGCGCCTGCGCCGGCTGAAGCGGCAGCATCTTCTTCAGCGCCGCCGAAGCCTTGCCGCGCGCCCGGCTCTCCAGCGCGCTCCCCGCAAGCGCCGGCGCGATGATCATCGCCACGGCCTCGAAACAGACTTCGGGCGCGACGCCGCGCCGCTCAAAGAACCACGGCATCGCCCTAACAGCGGCCGCGTAGAAAAAGGCGGCGCCCGTGCCAAGCGCGATCAGCGTGTTCATGTCCGCCGTGCGGTTCCGGAACGAAACCCGCGCGCGAGAGAAGATGTCGCGGCCGGCCCATGCGGCCATCTGATGAGGCCGGAAGCCGCGCCGTGCGCCCCCTCCCGGCATCAGCGGCATGGAGAGCGCCATCGCCGCACCCGCCCGGCGCGAAGCTGACTGCGGCCTTCCCGCGCTGGTCGTTGTACTCTTCCGCCTGTGCGCGCTCCTGGGCGGCTTGCTCTTCGAGCAGCGCGGCGTTCATGGTCGCCCCTCCACTTCGATCCGACGGCGCAGCATGCCCATGCCGCATGCGAACTCGTACGGCCCCGCTTCGATCGGCGTGAACTCAACGTTCGTCTTCTCGAAGGGCCGCAGGAACCCTGCGGATGCCCAACCCGCCGATCACCACCTCTTCGGAGCATGGCGGCTTGTCCCTGCGGTCAAACACCAGCCGCAGCGCCTTGCCCTTTTTCGCCCGCAGTGCCGCCGGCCAGTACACGCCCTCCACCGCGATGTTCCCTGCCTGCGTGCCGCCGGCCCCGGGGCTGCGCCGCCGCCGGCGCCTTCGGCGCCAGAAAGAAATACAAGTTCACCCAGACGATGCCGGCAGCGCCGGCAATCAGTATCAACCACGTCAGCAGGTCGTGCGCCTCCACCCCTGCTGACGGACCGCCTCCCAAAACCTTACCGCGGCTTGTAGCACAGGCTTCAGCCTGCGCTTTACTCCAGCCGGAACGGGCTCTCCCCCGCGCCATTCATCACAAGCCCCGTCAGTTCCCCCGCCGAATGCGCAATCGAAAGCGCCGCGATCACCGGCAAGCTGCGCAACAAGGGAAGCCTGAAGCCCCGCTTCCCGCCCGCCCCCAAAATCACCGTTCTGAGAATCTCCAGAGGCTGCACAAAGCAAAAAAGGAACCGGAACGCCCTCTCGCCCGCGCTCATCATCGGCGCGGCCAAACCGGTCGTCGAACGCCCGTTGTGGAAGTGCGAGGCGAACGTCCCGCGCTTGCCATGCGATTGAACGTGGTGCACCAGAATCCCCGAGTCGAAGACGATCTTCCCGCGCTCTCGAAGCTGGCGGTTGAGCCGCAGCTCCACTTCTCCGGTCGCGAGCTTTCGATCCGGCAGCGCGGCCTTTCTGTACGCCACGTTCGCCACCGCTGGAGCGCGGCTCGCTCCCGCCGCGCCAATCGGCGGAGCCAGCGGCGCGAAGGTGAGAAGGAAGTTCGCCCAGTCGATCGTGGACTCCACCGACCCGTTCGCCACCGCGCCCGCAATCGCCTCCGCCTGCGGATGCCGCTCGGCGGCGGCCAGGATCTTCTCGCCCCAATCGGCGGCCGGACGGCAGTGGTCTTCAGTCCAGGCCACAATCTCGCCCTCGGCCGCTTCGGTCGCCCGCGCGCGCAATTCGAACACCGACGCGCCGGGCAATCGCAACCACACGAGACGCCCCATCCAGTCGGGCATCGGATCGGGAAGCCCGCGGCCCGTGGAATCGCCCAGCACGATCGTGGCCTTCAATCGCTCCGCCTGCGGCGCCAGAATGCGCAGGCATCCTTCTACAAAGGGCCAAGGGTGCGTGGTCGAGACCACGAAGGTCAGTTTGCTCATGGATTCCGGGTGCGGCTCGGAAAGCAGAGAGTCTAGCACAGCAGGCCGCTCGATCCCCTGGATCTCGTGATCGCCCGATGCTAACTTGAAATTGGCTGGCGTTCCGGAGAGGAGTCGGACCCATGTTCCGCCGGTTGTTCTCATTCGCCGACAGGCGGCTGCTCCGCAAGATCTCGCAGGTCACCGGGCGCCCCCCAATCCTGTTGCGTCTCGACAACGGCGCAACCGCCGCACCGCCGGGGCAGGACGCGGCGTATAGCCTCCTGATTCGAAGCCGCCTCGACGCATTGCGTCTCCTGCTCGACCCTGATGTCGGCTTTGGCGAGGGCTACTCTTCCGGGGCTATCCGTGTCGGCGGCGAACTCGTGCCGCTGCTCGAATCGATCTACGAAGCCGCCCGCCGCGCCCCGCCGCCCGGCCTGGGCGCGCGCCTTTTGTCCTGCTACCTCGATTGGATCCACAGGCCCACGATGCGCAGGGCCAGGCGCAACATCCACCATCACTACGACCTCGGCACGGATTTCTACCGGCTGTGGCTCGATCCCGAGCTTGTTTACACATGCGCCTACTTTCCCACGCCTGACGCCTCTCTCGAAGAAGCGCAGATCGCCAAGATGGACCTTGTCTGCCGCAAACTGCAATTGCAGCCGGGCGAAAAAGTCGTTGAAGCCGGATGCGGCTGGGGCTCGCTGGCGTTGCACATGGCCCGGCACTACGGCGTCACGGTGAAGGCGTTCAACATCTCGCGCGACCAGATTGCGTATGCCCGCCGCCGCGCTGCCGCCGAGAATCTCGCCGGCCGCGTGGAGTTCATCGAAGACGACTACCGCAAAATCGGCGGCCAGTTCGACGCCTTCGTCTCCATCGGCATGCTGGAGCACGTCGGCAAGTCGAACTACAAGGCCCTGGCCGGGGTGATCCGGAACACAATCGGTTCCGGCGGCCGCGGCTTGCTCCACTTCATCGGACGCAGCTCTCCGGCGCCGCTCAGCGCCTGGATCCGCCTGCGCATCTTCCCCGGCGCTTACGTGCCCACCATCGGAGAGTCCGCGCGCATTCTCGAGCAGGGCGACTACGCCATCCTCGACGTCGAGAACCTCAGGCTGCATTACGCGCGCACTCTGGAGCGCTGGCTCGAGCGTTACGAGACATCGGCCGCTCGCGTCGCGAAGATGTACGACGAGGAGTTTGTCCGCGCCTGGCGGCTGTACCTCGCCGGCTCCATCGCAGCTTTCCGGAACGGAACGCTCCAGCTTTTCCAGGTGCTCTTCGCGGGACGCGACTCGAAGCGCATCCCGTGGACCCGCGAGGTCTTCTACTCCCCGGCGCCGCAGGCCGAACGGGCCCCGCAATGGACGACTGTGATGTCCTGATCGTCGGCGGCGGACCTGCCGGATCGTCGTGCGCCTGGCGCCTGCGCCGCGCGGGTGTTGCGGTCACGGTCCTCGATCGCGCGCGGTTTCCGCGCGACAAGCCCTGCGCGGGATGGATTACTCCCGGCGTGCTCGCAGCGCTCGAGCTCGACCCCGCGGAATACTCGCGCCAACACGTGATGCAGCCCATCACCGGATTTCGCACGGGCGTGATCGGATCGCGCGCCATCGAGACGCGGTACGGCCGCGCCGTGAGCTACGGCATCCGACGCTGCGAGTTCGACCACTTCCTGCTGCGCCGCTCCGGCGCGCGCCTGCTTGCCCCCGCGCCGGCCGAGCGGATCGAGCGCGCCGGTGGTTCATGGCTGGTCAACGGCCGCATCAGGGCGCGCATTCTCGTCGGCGCCGGAGGCCACTTCTGTCCCGTCGCCCGCATGTTGGGGGCTGTCCCATCCGCCGAGCATGCAGTGGTCGCGCGGGAAGCTGAATTCGAAATCGCGCCCGCGGCGCACCCCGAAGTCGATCCTGAACTCCCCGAGCTCTGGTTCTGCGAGGACTTCAAGGGCTACGGCTGGCTGTTTCGCAAAGGCGACTATCTCAATGTCGGCCTCGGCCGCCTTGACCGCGAGCATCTCCCCGAACACTTCTCCCGCTTCCTCCGCGCCGCCGCGCACGCGCCGCAAGGCCTGCCTGTCGCACCCCGCGGCCACGCCTACCTTGTGCGCGAGACCTGCACCCGCCGCGTCGCTGACGGCGGCGTGCTGCTGATCGGCGACGCCGCCGGCCTCGCCGCCCCGGCCAGCGGCGAAGGCATCCGAGCCGCGGTCGAATCCGGCCTCCTCGCCGCCGAGGCGATTCTCGAAGGCGCCGCCGGAATCGCGCGTTACCCCGCGCGTCTCGCCGGCCGCTTCGGCCCGGCCGGCGCCGGAGGCCGTTCATATCCGCCAGCCCTGATCCGCCTCCTCATGCGCTCCCGCTGGTTCACACGCCACATCCTGCTCGACCGCCGCTTCCTCGCCTCGTGACCCAGCCTAATTCTCAGGCTTGCTCGGCTCGGATCTCACAAACACAATCCAGCGGCCGTCGTCCGAAAGTGCTGCCTGATCGCACTGGAACGGGCCCGAGTCGCCCCGAAAACCGCACTTGCTGACGTTGATGGCCTCAGTTGCGCCCGAAGGCGTGAAGAGCACGTTCATGTACTTCAGGCCAAGATAGTTCCCCGGTTGATACGTGATTCTGCCGGCGGCATAATGCCGCTCCATGCCGCGCACCTCCTGCAACACGCTGCGTTCCCCTTGAGTCTCCTCGATCCACTCCAGCGCAGGGGAACGCCGGCCCAGGTTGAGCCAGCCGAGGCGCGTCGCCGAGAGACTCCGGCCGAAAACCAACAGCAGCCGCGGAGGCTGGGCCGGGGAGACTCCGAACAGCGAGTACAGAGTCTCGCCGCCCGGGTGTTGCCAGATCCGCGATCCGCTCTGCGCTTCGGCCTCCGGCGCGAACGGAATTCGCCAGATCTCGTTCCGGCTGCGCAGCGCAAACACGGTCTTGCCCCCAGCGTCGAAGACGGGCGTGAGAAAGCCGCCTTCGTTTGTCAGCGGCGATGGTCGCGCTGAACCGTTTGCTGGCGCGTACAACAACTGCCCCGGCGCCGGCCCCGCGGAGACGTCTCTCAGGCTTTGCGGAATCGACGCCAGTCCCGCGATCTTTGCCGACGCGATCAGGATGCTCCTCAGCCCGCCCGGCGCCGGAGGCCGCGGCTCCTCTTTCTTGCTCCCGCCCGCTCCCCCCGGCTGTGGGACGGCGATTGACTGCATTGTCTCGTCCCGCGCGATGCCGCTCTCTTTGCCCGCCGCGGGCGCCCGGCTTCGATGCGAGGCGATCTCGGCTAGTATTTCGAGCAGTCTGCGCTGCGGCCCCAGCACCAGGCCCTGAGCCCTTGATGATTTCAGCGCGGAGACCGAGGCCGCGCCCTCCGGGTGCTCGACGAGCAACGTCATCCACTCTTTGCCTAGATCCACAAGCCAGACCTTGCCTGGAAACACAGTGTCGTCGCCCACAATCTTGACGACGCTGCTGGCCACGAAAGGCCGGATCAGGATTCCGTAATTCACGGGCAGAAGCAGCAGCATGATGATCCAGAGCACGAACGCCGCCCGCGTCAAGAATACGCCCGAATCGCTTTCCTGCTGGTGGCGCGCGGCGAAGCGCGCGAGCAGCCCTCCGGCCAGGCACAGCGCCAGAAGGGAGCAAAAAAAGAGCTGTGTCCGCAACCCCTCCGCGCCGTCGGCCGGCGGCGCCAGCAGTGAATAGAAAAACTTCGCTTTCGCTGAATCGTCCGCGGGCGGCGCGAGCCGGTAGAGGTCCAGATAAGAAAAACACTCCCGCATCCAGAACTGAATCGCGGCCAGGCAGAAGAGCGTCGCCATCGCCGGAGCAAGCGCGGTGCGCGCCGGAGCGGCCCGCCATGCCTCCCACTTCGGATACAGCCCCGACAGCCGGAGCAGGCCTCGCAGCGCAGCTCGCAGCCCCAGGCAGACAACCACGAGAAGCGCCAGGACCGGCAGCGACGCAACCAGGTTCACAATGAAGGCGAACCCGACAAACAGATAGTTCTCATTGAGCACCGGCGTCTCGAAGACGGCGCCGGAGGCGGATTGGTGGAAACGCAGCGCCAGGTACCCGCAGAGATAGACGAGGAACGTGCCGATTGTGGTGGCCGCGGACCAGTGCGAGCTCACCCGGCCGATCAGTTCGCGGATCGACTCCATCACGTTCTCCCCCGCATCTTCAAGATCTCCCGGCGCGCAGTCGCGGAGCCGCCGGCCGCCGCCAGCGCCGCTTCGCGCGCCTTCTCCGCGTCCGCCATCCGGCCGGCGGCGCTGTGAATTCGAGCCGCCTCCAGCCACGCTTTCCAGGCGCCCGCCGCGGCCGGCGCCGGTTTCGGCGCCGTCAAAATACGGATCGCTCCCTTCGCCAGCGCCAGCGCTTCGTCGAGCGCGCCGCGCTTGCGCAGCAATTCCGCCAGCGAAAGCATCGCCGCCACGTGAACCGGCTTCTGCTTCAGAATCTCCCTGTACTCCGCTTCCGCCTGCTCGGCCGTTCCCGGCTGATCCGATGATTCGAGCTGCGATGCCAGCTCCAGCCGGCTGGGGATGTGTTCCGGATGAAGTCTCAGCGCCTCGCGGAGAGCGGCCACCCTCGCCCCCCGCCTCTCCAGCAGGGACAGGTTGAACTGCGGTTCCGCCGACAGCGGCGAGCCGGCGCCGGTCCTCTCGATCGCGGCTCGGTACAACTCGCGCGCCCGGCTCTTTCTTCCGGCGGCCGCCTCCAATGTGCCTCGTGCGTTGAGCAGGATCGCCTCTCGTGCGGCGTCCCACATGCCATTTGACTGGTAGGCGGCCTGCGCAAGCTGATAGTCTCTCCGCGCCTGCTCCCATTCGCCGCGACGCTGGCGCAGCAGGGCGCGGTTGTAGTGCAAGTAACCGTAACGCCTGTAGGGACTCGTCACGCGGATGGCATCGTCGTAAAGCCGGATCGCCTCAGCCGTCCTCCCCATTTGCATGAAAGTCAACGCCAGGTTGTGCAGCGGATAGCCCCAGTACGGCTCGCGCCGGATCGCATCCTGAAAGTACTGCGCCGCTTCACCGTACCTCGCGCCCTCCAGCAGCGCGATGCCCTGCGCGTTGAGAACGTGCGCCGCTTCGGGTTCGCTCTGCAACGCCCCATCAAGCAGTCGAAAGGCCTCGCTATACAGCCGCTCCCGCTGCGCGGCGTCACTCGCCGTTAGCAGCTCAAAGAGAAGCGCGCGGCCGGCGAAAAAGTCGCGGCGGGCGGAGAAGCCCGGCAGCCTCACCGGCAGCTCAGGTCTCAGAAGGCGAGTCACTCGAATCGCCAGCTCCTGATAGAGCGCCGCTGCCTGGTAATCCGCCGCGGCGGGCGGATCTTCGTCGCCCTTCAAATACCTGAGCAACAGCGACTGCGACGCCTCATTCAGTTGGAGCCTGAGCGCTGCGGCCGCCGCGGCGTGCTGAGGACCGGCTCTGAATGCCGGCAGCAATTCGTACAGCCGCGACGCGCGCTCCGGCGTCATCCCCTGCGCGGCCGCAATCTCGAGCTCTTGCTGAAACCTGGCTCGTGCCTCCTCCACGCCTTGCTGTTGCCAGTACGCCAGCCGGAACACCGGGACTTCGATGAGCCCGCGCGGACCCAGGAACGGTCTTCGCTCGTGTCGTCTCGTGACCGGCCGCGGCGCCACCACTCGCAGCGGAACCACCGGGTCCGGCCGGTTGATGCCCAGCGAATCGTCGAGAGCCGGCGTCTGGGTGTTTGACTTCACCCTGCTCAGCACGCCCTTCACGGTGTAGTCGAACAGCTCTTGAAGCGTCGGGAACATCTCGGCGGTCCGCATTTCGCCGGTGAGAGCGCGCAACACTGCCCAGGTGAAATAGCCGTGCCCTTTGCTGAGAGCGCAGGACAGCGGACCCGAATCCGCCCGCGCATCGCACAAGCCATCCTCCCCGCCCGATTTCTGGCCGCTCCCCGCGCTGTATAACACATATGCCCGGCCTGGCTGGGCGGTCCCCGAGGCGCCGCCCGCGAGGCCGAAGTTGCTCACGCTCCGTGGACTTTCCGGGAACCGGCACGCATCGAGGAAGATGTAAGCGGCGCGAAAGCACTCCGTGGCCTCTTTGAGCGTCTTGTCCGAGATGCCTGTCGCCGACCCGTTTTCGGCGAAGCCGTCGTGGGGGATCAAATACGAATGGCGTCCATATTGCAGTCCGTGGGAGGCCATGAAGAGAATCAGCGTGTCGGCCGCCGGCGGCGAAGTGAGACGCCCGAAGCGCTCCTGGATTGCTGACAATGTCGCCTTCTCGTCGAGCAGCGGCCCGGCCGGGATTTGCACATCCCCCTCGAGCATTCCCAGGTATGTTGCGATCGCCCGCGCATCACCGGCGCCAAACCACGGGCTCGAGATATTGTGATCCCGGTACTTCTCCACTCCGATGACCAGTGCGACCGACTTCGGACGTTTGGCCGCCGCGGGAGCAGGCGCTCTGCGCGCGAGGGCCGCCAGCAGAGCCGTGCGTTTCATTGGAATCCACGCCGCGCGCGGCCACGTCTTTTCGAGCTCCGCATAGGCGAGGCCCGCTTGCGCCAACAGTCCCCGGGCCTCCAACGCCGCCGCGCGCGACAACATCGACAGCGCATCCGCCGCGGCAGGGTGCTCGGTATTCACGCCGGCCAGCGCGCCGGCATCCGTATCATCCGGCGAACCGCCTGCAAATGATGCTTGCAGCGAGTGGAGCACTCCGCCGCCGGAGGCCGCACAAGAGGCGAGCCGGAATGAAGCGCAGAAGCGGGATTCGCTCAACGCCTCGCCCCCTGCCTTCGCCAGCTCAGCCTCGCCCGGCGGCACGTTCATCGCGCCTCCTGCAATGGAAACTGAGCGCCGCGCCCGGCAGAACGCCACCCTCATCGGCCGCTCCCCGCTGCGGAGCCGGTCGGTGGGGAAGACCGCGTCGCCGGGAGAGATCGAATGCCAGGCCGAATCCCCGCCGAATTGAATCTGCGCGCCCTCCGGAGCTTCGAGGACAATTCCCGCAACCGGCGCGGGGACGGGAGTGCACCTCGCCTGGGCGTCGAGCAGCGCCGGAGCCAGGGCCCAGAGCGGCAGAATGGCGCACCCACTCCTTCCCATTGTCACTTGATTATGCTACAACCAACTCAATGCGCAAACGATTATTTGCGCTTTTTTTAACCGCGATTTCTGGGAGCTTTCACGCCACGTGCTCCGGCCAGACGGTTCCCTGTCTTGTCACCGGCGCGGTGGTGGATGGCGAAGGCGGCTCGCCGCTGGCTCATGCGCTGGTGATTCTCAGAAGCCAGGCGGGAGCGGAGTCGCGCGAGTGTACCAGCGGCTCGGGGCGTTTTGCGTTCGCCGGACTCTCCCCTGGCCGCTACTCGCTCGAGGTCGATGGCGGCTCCGCCGACTGCGGCTCGAGCGGGCAGGAACCGTTCAAGCGGCGCGAATCGGCCGTGATCGATCTTCCGGTGGCCGGCCGCCTCGACTTTCTCGTGGAACTCTGGCCGCTCAAGGATGTATGGCAACCCAACATCGCCAGAGTTGTGCGCCTCTCCCCCGGCGGACCGCTCGCGCGCTTCATGGGGCCCGATGTCGACGCGACGCGAGCGGATGACTTCTCTCCGCTGCGCGGCAACTCGACGCTCCTCGATTCCTCGGTTTCGTCCGTTCTTACCCCCGGCGATATCCGCGACCTGCCGTTGAACGGGCGCGATGCCTTCGCCACTCTCGCCTTCCAGTCCAACGTGTCGGTGGATGGCGGAACGGCTCGCGCGCTCGGCCTGACCGTCAACGGGCAGCGCCCAACCTCCAACAGCTTTCTGCTCGACGGCGTCGACTTCACCAATCCGCTCACTTCGGGCCCCGCGCTCCCCGTCGCTCCGGAGGCTATCCAGGAATTCCGCTACTCGATCGCAAATTTCGGGCCTGAATTCGGGCGCGCCGGCGGGTTTATCGCCAATGTCGTATCAAAATCCGGTTCGCGCGACTCGCATGGCTTGCTCTACGGCTACGGCAAGCACCGCGCCCTGAATGCCAATGAGTTCGCGAGGAACTATCAGGGCCTTCCGCGGCCGCCGCTCAAAGAGATTCAGAGCGGGCTTTCCGTTGGCGGACCTCTCCGGCCGGCCGGTCTTTTCGGTTCTCTTTCACTGGACGGCGTCGCGTTCCGCTCCGCCCAGTCAGGCAGGGACTACATGCTTCCGACCGCTTCCTTCGTGGAGAGGATCTTGAGGACCAGGCCTCAAAGCAAAGCCGCGCAAGCTCTCGCCGGCTCAGGTCTCCGGGCGCCTCAATCCCCCGGCGATTCAGCCGTCTTGAAGCTCGATCCTCCAACCACGCTCGATCGTCTGATGGCGCTCCCCCGACTCGACTACGCGCCTCGGGGACGGTCCTATCGTTTCCTCGCCCGCCTCGTCTACTCCTCGCTGGACCGCCCCGATCTTTTCTGGACGCCATACTCCGCGGACAACACGGCTTACCGGCAAATCGACGTCAACCTGATGGGCGGCCTGGTC
The DNA here is from genome assembly GCA_964472745.1 of uncultured Solibacteraceae bacterium. Taxonomy (GTDB): domain Bacteria; phylum Acidobacteriota; class Terriglobia; order Bryobacterales; family Bryobacteraceae; genus CAYYNC01. Next base: position 11,267 of record CAYYNC010000025.1, on the reverse strand, counting down.
CTCAAACTGCCAGCCCAGGCGATCCTCGACATTCGCGGCAGCCGGTCGCAGGGACGGCAGGAGATCCTCCGCGGCCGTCCTGGAACAGCCAACCTGATCGGATGGCGGGATAGCTTCGATCAACCCGCATTCTCTCTGCCGGGCAGCGCCTCGGCGTATGAGTTCCGGCAGAAAGGCAACAGCGCCCAATTCGTGGCCGGCGTTCGCAAGGTCAGCGGACGGCTCTCTCTGCACGGCGGCCTCGACATTCTGGGGCGCGACTGGAGCAACCTGCTCGACACGGGCGCTGTGGGCTCATTCTTGTTCGACGGCCCTGGAGAATTCGAAAACGACACCCCCACCACCCTGCTGCTCACAGTGGACCGCCTCGCGCTCGCGCGCCGCGAGTACCGCGTCCCGCAGGGGCGAGCCGCTTACGCGCAGACTCAAGTTGGATTAAGCCTGCACGCATCCGCCCGCCTCCTCCCGAATCTGGTTGTGCACGCCGGCCTACGCTACGAGAACTTAGGCGCACCGCGCCTGCAAAGCCCCTGGCGGGAAGTTGTGATCTCCGCCGCCACAGGCGCCGGCTTGTCCGAGCGGATCGCTTCAGCAGGGGTCTCCGAAATCGCCGCGGGAGATGCGCCGTTCACTCTCGAATCGGGGCGCGCGCTCCCCCGCCTGGGCATCGCGTGGTCGCCGCCCGCTTCCTCAAAATGGGTTTTGCGCGCGGGATACGGCCGCTTTCTGGACCGCGTCTTCGACACATACTGGCTCGGAGTCCGAAGAAACGCGGGAGATTTCCTGTCTGTCTTCGATCCTGGGAATCTCGCCGGCTACTATGTGAATCGCAACCTGCAATCGTACCTCTCGCAAGTCGACACTTCACTCGCTGCAACTCCCAATTCGAGGACCATGCTTGTCGAGCCCCGCCTGCTCTCGCCCACGTCGGAATCCCTCTTCGCGTCCGTTCACCGCGAGTTGCTGCCGGGCCTCATTCTCGAAATGACCGGCTTCCGGTCCCGCGGCTTCGACCTGCTGAGCGCGAATGTGTTGAACCGGCGTTTTCAACGCCAGGTCCCCCGCCCGGGCAGACCACCGCTGCTTCAGATTGTGCGTCCCAACAGCGGCCTCGACGATATTCTCTACAGGGCCAATCAAGGCCGCTCCGACGCGGCGGCGTTGAGCTTCGAAGCGCGCTACGCGAGACGCGCCACCTCGCTCCGTATCGCCTGGACCTGGGCGCACAGCATCGACAACCAAAGCGACGTGATCGTCGGCGATTTCGACTTCAGCTACCTGAACCAGTCGGGCGCCGGGGAAGAGCGGACGGCGACATTCACACGCCAGTTCAACCCGGAGTTCGATCGCGGCAACTCGGATTACGATCAGCGCCACAATCTCACCTGGGCGCTGGTTCACGAGCTGGGGACGACTCCGGGCCTGAACGGCCTCCGCTTGTTGAGAAACTGGAGAGCCGCCAGCGTAGGCGCGGTGCGAACGGGTTTTCCCTACAACGTCGAATACAGCTCCCGGGCCGCCATCGAGGGGCAATCATGCGCCTCCACCGGCCAGCCGGACGAAACGCTGTTCCAGCCGCGCGCCAGCCTCATCGACCCCGACCCCGGCGCTTATGCCCGGCGCGCGGCGGCGCAAGGAGGCGCGACGCTGCTGGATCGCAGGGCGTTCATGGCCGCCCTTCCCGCGGCGTGTCCAGGAAACACCGGAAGGAACTCCTTCGGGGGGCCTGGCCTCTGGAACGTCGACTTTTCACTCTCGCGCGACTTCGCCCTGCGCTCCACGGAATCCTCCTGGCGTCTCACGATCCGCGTGGATGCATTCAATGTGTTCAACCACGCCAACTTGAACCGGCCACGCTGGGAGCGTCTCAACCTCAGCAATCGCGAATCGCCCGAGAAGTTCTCCTACGCCGCCTTCGGGAGACAGGAAGTGAACACCGGCTTCCCGGCGCTGGTTCCCTTCGCCGAGACCCCGCGCCTTCTCCAGTTCATGCTCCGCCTCTCGTTTTGAACGAGCGCGGCATCACTTCAACACCACGGGAATCGACGTGAACGATGCGCCCGAGACGAAACGCAGCCCGATCCCCGTGATAGGCGTCCCCAGAGTGGAGAACTCCGCGACTCCCCGATGCCCCGAGGTGGCCGGGAACCGCAACGGAATCTCGAACGATCTCTGGCCGCGCGCCGGGAGCTCAAGTTCACCCCGCTCGATCACGCTCCCGTCCTCGCCATGGAAGGCCGCCCTGACGACGGTTGATTCAGCCGCCGCGTTCACGATTGCCATCGAGGTGACGAACGACAGGCCCGGCTCCGGCGCGGTGTTGTCGAATGGCAGATAAAAGCTGGAAGCGGCATCGAGGCTCGTCGGAACCGCGGCCTCGAAATCGAATGGCCGCCCGGCGAACTTCTGTCTGAAGATTGCCGTCCCGCTCGTCGCCCCGGAGGATGCGATCTCCGCCCAACCCGTCAACAGCCCACGGCGGAGGCCGCCGGTAGAGATAAACACGCTGTCGTGTCCTTTCACCGTCTCTCTCACGCTGCTCGCCGGCGGCGGCGGCTCAAGACTCGAGAGCCCGCGCAGGTCGAGGTCCAGGGGGCTGCCGTCGGTGCCGGTGAAGCTCACCTGCGCCACAGCGGGCAGCGCGCTTGTGTTCGTCAGGATGAACGTGGTGTCCCAGGTTTCGCCCACAGGCTCTCCGTTGAGCAGCGTGATGCCTTCGGCGATCTGCGCCATGATGCGGCGCGCGCCGCCCTGCGCTCCCGCGCCGCGGGTGAGCACGGGCAACGATGTGAAAGCTCCCGTCTGATTGAACCGGAGCCCCAGACCCGCAATCGTCCCGCGGTCCGTCGTGAACTCCACGGTCCCTCGGCGCCCGGCGGAAACAGCGAGGAGCCTGCCCAGTTCGAACGCCGCCTGTCCGCGCGCCTCAATCTCGAATCGCGCTTCGGCGGCGGTTGCTCCGTCTCCCATTCGCGCCTGCGCGACGATCGTCGCTTTCTCCGTGTCGGGATTCACAATCGCCACTGATGTTCCGTATTCGCCGGAGTTGTCGAACGGCATGATGAAAGACGATCGCGTCGCTTGCACCATCGGCGCAACCGCCTCGAAGTCCGGCCTGTCGGCGACGTCCGGAACCCCCTTGATGCGTTGCCGGAAGATGGCGAACCCAGACAGCGCGGAAGTCGATTCCACCTGCGCCCAGCCGGTCTCAACCGCGAAAGCATCCGCCGAGGAGCTGCTGTACGCCGTGCGCAGTGTTCGCGATCCGTTGCCGGGAATCGTTTCCTCGATCGCGCTGCCCCCGGCGCGCCCCTCGAATTCCAGCGGCCACGCGGAGCCGTCCGATCGGTAGAAGCTCACTCGCGCCAGGGCCGGGCGGGGATTCAGGTTCACCAGCGTGATCGTGGTGTACCACACGCGGCCGGACGCGATCTGCGGAATGGCGGCCGTGGCCTTGAGCGCTGCCGGAGGGCTCACCCGCAGTAAAGTCCTGACCGCGCTCGATGGCGCCGCCTTGCCGAGCGGGCTCAGCGCAACCCGCCCCCGATACAGGCCCACTCCGAGACCCGCGGCCGAAGCGCCCAGCGTCAACTGCCCTGGCGAGCGCATTTCGTTCGGCGGCGCCACCGCAAGCCAGTTACTCTCGCTCCCCCAGGACACGGAAACGTTCGCCGCCGGCCCTGTAGCGCTGGCGCCGCGCGGCGGAGGAGGTGCCGCGCCGCTGCCCACCGACACGATCTGTGAATCCGGCGGCGCGCCATTCTGCGCGGCGTCGAACGCAACAAGGTCCCGGTCCACAACCGCGGCCGGATCGGCCGTGTCGGGAAGCCTCAGAGTGACGTCGATCACGTCTGCACCCGTTCCTGCCGCCGCCTCGAATGCGATCATTCCCTGATACGTCCCCGGATTGAGTCCGCGAGTATCCGCGCTGACAGCCATTCTCTGAAGCGCTGGCAGCGGGCTCTCTGGTTTTACGGTTTCCGGCAGCCTCACCCACGCCTGCGCGCAGGAATCGATCTTCACGAAAAACCGGTTTCCTGAACTGGCCAAGGGGATCACTCTCACGTCCTGGCTGGCGATTGAAGGCGGCTCCAGCGCCACCTCTCTGGGGCTTGCCACAAGAGGCGTGTCGGCGCCGATCGCCAGATCCACAAACGTGCAAGCCTCCACCTCGGCGGCCTGCGCCGCGGCCGCACGTCCCTCCACCGTGAGCTGCGCGGGAGCCCCCCGCGAAAAGCGGATCACGCCCCCGTACCTCCCGGGCGGCAGTCGCCTCGGGTCAACCACCCGCACCGTCAGGAAATCGGGCGTCATTCCAGAAGCCCTGTCGATCGCCAGCCAACCCGGTGCGGCGCTCCCTCCTGTGAGAAGCTCCACCGATGCGAGGTAGCTCTGCGCATCATCGCCTCCGCTTTCCACGGCCAGCGGTGCAGTCAGTGCTCCGGAATCGGGCGATTCCGGATCGTAATCGAAGGAAATCCGGCGTTGTGAGATCAGCCGCGGCTGCGGTTCCGCCGACACCTCGATGCGAACTGTGTGGAACGGCGTGCTCGCGAACTGCTCATAGAAATCGATGTCGAAGGTGTTCCGCTGCGGTCCGCTTCCGGGCTCCTGGCCGAACTCAATCTGGATCCCGACATCTCTTCCCGCATACCCCTCGCGGGGCGCGATTGTCGTGCGCGCGTAGCCGCGGTCCGCCAGGCGCGACCGGAACTCCCCTTGCGGATACCGGGCCGCCGCGGTGAATTGCCGCGGGTCCGTCCCGCCGACAAACACGGTCTGTATCTCGGACCGAAGAACCCCTTTGGGAAAATAAAACCGCAGCGCATTCTTGCTGATCGTGAACCTGCCGTTCGGATCCGGCGCCACGTCGAGGAAGACTTCTTTCTGGCCCAGCGCGGTTCCCTGGGCGTCGGTGACTTCGATCCAGAAGCGGAACTCCCCGCTGTTTGCCGGTGTTCCGGAGATCAATCCCGATTGCGAGATGCTCAGCCGGTTCGGCACGTCGGCCGTCGGCACTGTGTCGGATGCGCCCAGCAGGAGGCGGCCGAAGCGCCATCGCAGCTCTCCTTGCGATCTGCCGGTGGCAGTCATCTGCTGTGAATATGCTCGCGCCGCGGTCGCCCTTGGCAGGCGATCTCCGCCCCCGATCGCCAGCCGGTTGTAGATGCGCCACTGCGAAACCCGCTGGAAGCGCACCTGATTTGTCGCCAGGTCGGTGATTCGCACGTCGAACGAATACGCCCCCGCGGCGGCGGGCACGCCCGACAGAAGCCCGGTCGAACGATCAAGCCCGATTCCTTCCGGCAGGCCCGGCCCCACAACCTCAAGCGCGTACTCTCCGGATCCGTTTCGAACCGCAAACGCCCAATGATACGGTTCGCCGGCAAAGCCGGGAATAGGACTTGAAACCAGTTCGAGCGGAAGCGGTTGCCCTGACGCCCGCTGACCTGAAATCACACCCGCCAGAACGCATATCGCCCACACGGCCGCTCGCGGCCGGAATACAGCCACCCACATAGCTCCCTCCTCTCCTCTGCCTGATTCCATTTAACACGGAATTTTCAAAAATTGACCCTACAAAATGCCCCATCTTTTGCGAATGCCGGTTTCCGCGCGGCTGTCGCGAGCCGCACGCCCCTTCACAACGCCGCTCAGCGCTTGCCGGCGACCGCAATCGCCCATGCGATCGCGCCGCCCAGCGAAACCGCGATCCCGATGAACTCGGCCAGCACGCGCCCCAACCTCAGCAGGATCGCCTTCCGGAGCGAACTCCACACTCCGCCCCCGTAAATGCTGCGCACAGCCAGGTGCAGGTACGCCGTCGTGATAAGCGACATTGGCGTCCGCACCCGCGGCAGCTTCGCGAACGCCAGCCCCGGCGCGGAGGAAACGATGGACCGGAAGGCGCAGACGTGGAGAGCGAAGATCAAATGCTGGATGAAGTAAGGCCGGCGCTTCCTGAACATCAGCCGGGGCGTGAGCGCGAAAAACCGCGCGGCGAAATACTGGGCCACGCCGTAAATCCGCTGGAATTGGCGGTTGATCCGATCCTCCGCGGCGGCGCCGCCGATGCCTTCTCCCGCCGCCGCCAGCGACGTCAGCTTGTCGGGCCGCGCCGCTGCGCCGTCCACGCGGATGAAGTCCGCGCGGTATGCCCCCATGCTCACCGCCAGCAGGTGGATCGCCGCCGCAATGATATGGAGCCGCAGCGGCCGGATGGACACCGCCCGGCGTCCGTTCCAATACTCCGCGGTCAGAACCCCCGGCCTTCTGAACAGCAGCCGGAACGTCCTGAAGATCTTCGAGCCGGCGTGCGTGAATTCGTGCAGCGCGTGATGCATGAAGGCGCGCCACGACCACTCGTGCGGATCAGGCCGCCCCCCGCCGCACGCATGGCAGTATGTCCTGGCCGGTTGTTGTCCGCAATTCCGTCAAACGGCTTCGCCGCTCAAGCCCATCCCGGTTATTCGAGCACACCTCTCTCGCGGCGCAGCTCCGGCGCGCTCCAACGCATACAATTGGCTCGTGCCACGCCTCATCCTGGTCGCTCTCCTCCTCTCCTTCCCGCTCCGCGCGCAAGAACCTCTCGCCGTCAGCGTCTACGCCACCGCCGGCGGAGTTCTGCGCTGGCTCGTCCCCGGCGACCAGCGCGTGAAGGCCGAAGCCGCGTTGCGGCGCCTGAAGGCGAATCGCGTCTTCCTCGAAGGACGCCGCGGCGACGAGTACGTCGCGCCCGGTCAGCTTCGCGAGCTGCGCGACTGGTTCCGCGCCCGCGGCTTCAGCGTCACCGGCGCAATCGCCACCGTGCCCGGAAAGACTTTTGGCGCGCGCCAGAGTGAAGGCTACTCGTGGCTCAATTGGGAAGCTCCTGAAACCCGCTCCGCCATCACGCGCTTCTTCACCGAAAACGCCCAAGTCTTCGACGAAATCATCGTCGACGACTTCTACTGCACGGCTGACGCCTCCCCCGCCTCGCAGTCCGCGCGCGGCGCGCGCGCATGGTCCGAGTACCGGCGCGACCTGCTGGTTTCGCTCATCGAGCCGCTCATGCTGCGCCCCGCGCGCGCAGCGAATCCCAAGGTCCGGCTGATCATCAAGTTCCCGCAGTGGTACGACCGCTTCCACTTCTACGGCTACGATCCGCCGCGCATGTCCGCGTTGTTCGATCGCGTCTGGGTCGGCACGGAAGTCCGCAATCCCGACACGCCCCGCATGGGCTTTGTTCAACCCACCGAAGGCTTCATCAACTTCATGTGGATCTCCTCCATCGCCGGCGCGAAAGTGCACGGCGCGTGGTTCGATCACATCGAATCCACCGGCTGGAACTTCGTCGATCAGGCTTTCCAGAGCGTGCTCGCCGGAGCGCGCGAGTTGACGCTCTTCCATCTCGGCGACCTCATGGAGCCGCACCCCGGCGATGCGCTGTTGGAGCGGGAGCTCCCCGAGCTTGCGGATCTGTCCGCCCGCGTGCGCGGCCTCGAGCGCCGCGGCGTGGCGTTCTACAAACCGCCTTCGAGCGATGCCGCCGAAAACCAGTACCTGATGGATTACCTTGCGGTAATCGGCATTCCCGTGTTGCCCGCTTCGACCTATCCCGCCGCCGCGCGCTCCGTGATCCTCGGTCTTCAGGCCGCGGCTGACATCGGCCTCCCCGCAAAAGTGCGCGCCCATCTCAACCGCGGCGCAACCCTCGCGCTCACGCCCGCGTTGCTGCGCAGACTGCCCGCCCTCGCTGAATTGGCGGGAGTTTCCGCCGGCCCCGCATTCTCGCCCGCAGCCGTGAACAACTTTACCGTGTCCGGCCGAACCATCGCCCTGCCGGTCGCATATGAGCTTGACTCCGGCCTTCGCGCCGCCCGCGCCACGGTCCTCGTCTCCTCACCCGCCGCGCCCGTGCTGACTTCGATGCGCTCCGGCAACGGCCGCGTCCTCGTCCTGAACGCGCGCACCTTCACCGAAGAGGACTTCGCCGCCGCCAAAGAACTCCTCCTCGCTCCGGCGCAGCGAGGCATCTCTTTTTTGCCCGCCGAGGCCGCCAGCGCCCTGCGCAACCCGATGCTCGAACCGCTCGGCCTCCACCTCATCTCTCCGGCCCGCATCGCGCTCTACTCCTGGAAGGGCGCCAACCTGCTCTACAACTTCACGAGCCGCGGGCAGGAAGTCCGCTTCAACGGAACCGCTTACACCCTGGCTCCGCACGCCTGGCTCTGGTCCGGAACGAAACTCCAGTGAAACCGAATCGCTCCGCCGCCGGTCATTAAGAAGAGGAGAATTCCAGTTCACCATGAGAATCGTCACTCCGACTCTCGTTGCACTTCTTGCAATCCCTTCTCTGTTTGGCCAGAACTTCGAAGGCGCTGTGAGCGTCGGCGCGTCGCGCGTTGGCAAGAGCGAAATCGGCAGGGTCGACAGCACATCGGTCACCCTCGACAGCGGCGCACGCGCGGCCTTCCGCATGACCCTCAACACCGGCAATCGCACCGGCTGGGAGCTCGGCTACGCCTATAATCGCACCCACCTGGGAGTCACGGGCGGCGAATCGGCCGGCATGGCCATCCACCAGGGCTTCTTCGATTACCTTCTCTACGCCACCCCGGAAGGCTCCCGCGTCCGCCCCTTCGTCGCCGGCGGGCTCCACTTCGCCAACTTCGTGCCGCCGGGCGCCAGCGCACAATACGGTCAGGGTGACACGAACTTCGGCATCAACTACGGCGCCGGCATCAAATTCAAGGTGAGCGAACGCTGGCTGGTGCGGGCCGACTACCGCCAATACAACACCGGCAAGCCCTTTGATCTGCCCGGAAAGAGCGGCCGTTTCCTGCAAAACGAGATCTCGCTCGGCATCGGCTTCACGATGTAATCTCACGCGCTCAGCCGCGTCCGGCCTTGCTCTCGAACAGCTCGCCCCACGACGCGTCGAGCCGAATCCAGCGCTCCTCCGCGCCGATCTCGCTCTCGGGCATGCACAGCGCGCCGTGGCCGTCCTCGCAGAGCATCTCCGTCTGCGCCGGATCGATCACGCTCGCCCAAGACCCCAGCGCCACAGGCATCGCCAGCCGCTTGAGGCACACCGGACAGCGCAGCCGCTGCTCCGCCGTCGCCCAGTAGATCGACCGCCCGAAGGCGCCCAGAAACACAAGCGCGGGCAACAGCCCGCCGAAGAAGCCCCGCGCCGGGTGTCCTCCGAACAGCCGCCGCACGGCCGCGCCGCTCTCGATCCAGATCAAGCTCAGCGCGCACGCCACAGCCAGAACCTTCAGCACGTAATACGTCATGTAGCGCCAGCCCAGCGCGCGCGGCGGCAAGCCTGCCGCCTTCGCCGCCGAGATCCCGATCACGAGCGCAAATCCGAGCGTGACGCCATGCCCCACGAGAGTGTTCTGCTGCGCGCTTGTCTCCAGGCCGCGAAGAGCGGCCGCGGCGGATCCAAGCAGATAACTCGACCCCAGGAATCCGCCGCTCGCAATCCCGATCGCCGCCAGCGCCGCCGCCGCGCACGCGAACACCGGCATCGGACCGCGCGCGAACTCGCGCAGTCCCTCGCGGCTCACTCTCATCCAGAACGCCTCGGCCAGCGCTCGCCGGCAGAGATCCGCCATCTCGCGCGCCGCGCTGCGCACGAACTCCCCGCGCTCCGCAAGCACGCACAGCGCCCGGATGTTCCCCTCCCAATGCGCTGCAAACGAAAGCCGGTCGCGCTTCGGCGCAAGCCAGCTCGCGCCCTTCACCGCCCAAAGGCAGAACCAAGGCGCCCGCTCTGGCTGCGCGCGCAGCATACCTCCATCTCCACCGCTTGAGTAGACGTCTCAGGAGCCCCGTTTGTTCCGCCCCGTGCCGCATTCTTCAAGCTGTGGACTTACCGGCCCGCCAGCCGGATGTCACTCTCATTCGCGCTCAAGGCGAAGTAAATCCACCGGTTGTCCGGCGAAACACTGAACCCCCGCCGGCAAACCTCGCGGGGAGCAATTCGCAAAACCTCCTTCACCGCCCCGCCATCCGCATCCCCCGGATGGATCCGCCCTTCGTGGTAGAACAGCAGCCGCCGCCCGTCCGCCAGCCGCAGCGGGCCCATCCCGAAGCCGCTCACCCGCGCAAAGCCGCGCTCTCCACCGAGTACGCCGCAATCCCCGGAAACGTCCCATCCCGCTTGTCCTGCAAGGCGCCGGCAATCGACTTCCCATCACGCGACCAGCTCCATGCGCTGAAGGAAACTTCGGCGCCCGGATCCGGCAGCGCCTGCGGTGACTGCGCCGTCCACTCGCGATCCGCGTCGAGAATGTAGCTGCGCTCCCCGAACACCGTGAATGCGAGCCGCTTCCCGTCCGGCGACCACACCGGCCACACGGCGTTTTGCCTCGTGAACGTCGCCTGCCGCAATTCGCTTCCATCCGCATTCGCCAGCCAGATCTCGTTGTCGCCGCCTCGGGCGGAGGAGAATGCGATCCGCTTCCCATCGGGCGACCAGCGCGGACCGCGATTTCTGCGGCCGTCGCTGGTGACGTGCGCCCACTCCCGCCCGTCCGTCCGCGCCATATGGCGGATGTTCACCTCTAGCGTTTTAGGATAAGCCCTGAAGCATCATTGCGTTAGACCTGTTTTTGAGCTTCTTTGCGTAGACATGCATAATACGACAATCATCCCTTGATTATTCGATAATTATGGCTCATAATGTGGACATGTACATCGCTCGCGCCTCCTGGCCCTCCGCCAACGGCAAAATCTACCAGTCCGTCTACCTCCGCGAGTCCTATCGCGACGGCAACCAGGTCCGCAAACGCGAAATCGCCAACCTCACCCACTGCGACCCCGCAGAGATCGCCGCCATCGAACTGGCTCTCAAGTTCAAGGGCAACCTCGCCGCCCTCGGCTCCCTCGACAACATCCAACTCTCCCAGGGCCTCTCGGTCGGCGCCGTCTGGACCGTCTACGACACCGCCCGCCGGCTGGGCGTTGATCGCGCCCTCGGCCACGGCTTCCCCGGCCAGCTCGCCCTCTGGCAGGTCCTGGCTCGCGTGCTCGATCAGGGCTCACGCCTGTCGGCCGTGCGGCTGGCGCAGGTCCATGCCGCCTGCGATGTCCTCGGCATCCGGCGCGGCTTCGACGAAAACGATCTGTACGCCAATCTCAGTTGGCTGAGCCAGCACCAGGCCCAGATCGAGCAGCGGCTGTTTGCCGCCCGGCGCGGCGAGCACAAACCGGAGTTGTTTCTCTACGACGTGACCAGCAGTTATCTGGAAGGAGAGCAGAATGCCTACGGCGCCTAC
>CAYYNC010000024.1:0-94962 GCA_964472745.1 uncultured Solibacteraceae bacterium | reverse complement strand
TTCGTAACATAGCCTTCAGGCTGTGTGTGTTCGTAACATAGCCTTCAGGCTGTGTGTGTTCGTAACATAGCCTTCAGGCTGTGTGTGTTCGTAACATAGCCTTCAGGCTGTGTGTGTTCGTAACATAGCCTTCAGGCTGTGTTCTTCCTGAACGCACTCGAATACGGCCACTCCTCAGGACTGCGGGCAAGCCCCGCCTTCACCGGATTCCACTCAACATACCGCTGAATCCGTCGAAACTCCCAGGAGTTCCGGACCCAATGGTCAAACGACTCCTGCGCCCAGAAAGGCATCCCGGTTCGCCTCAGGATCAGATTACACTCCCGAGCAGAAACCCCCTTGATGAAATTCATAATCTTCCCAACCGGAATCCGCGGAGTCATGAGCAGATGAACATGATTGGGCATCACCACGAAAGCCCCCATCTCGAACATCTCCGCGGAGGCTCTGAGGATCACGCGCGCCACACACACGGCAACCTCCGGCGCCTCCAGAAACCGAGGTCCCGCCCCATCCAGATCCAACCCCCGGTCAAACTGAACAAACCGCTGCCCGGCCGTCTTTCCATCCTCCGAAGGCAGAACTCCCGCCGGCAGACTCCCATGCAGCCGCCAAGTAATGAAAATCGGGGCCCGGTCGGGATACCAGTGCGGCAAATTGCGCTCGTACCTCATCACTGAAGTAGTCGGCGGGCGCAGAGATTCGTCTCACACAGCCTGAAGGCTATGTTACTCAGATCCGAATCTTCAACACCCACAGCGGCTGCGACAGCAACTCCTCCGGCAGTTCAGGCAACTCCACCCGCACCCCCTCTTTCCCCGAAATGAACTTCAGCGCCGTCTCGTGCCCCAGAAGCGAGACGCTCCGCGCCTTCAACCCCTCCTTGATCGTGAAACTCCGCCCCGGCCAGCGCGGCAAAATCGCATAAACCGCATCCCCCTTGGCCGTAAAGAACGCCTCAATACTCGCCTTACCCGCGGCGGGCTTCCCCACAAGCTTCGTCACATCGTAAGAAGTCTCAAACTCCTTGTTGTAATCAATCTTGGGGACCTCCCCCGCGCTCCACTGCCGCGTATTCTTCCAGGGCCTGGTCCCATAAATCGCCTCCCCATTGACTTTCAGCCAGAACCCCATCTCCGCCAGCCGCTGCTCCATAATCACCGGAATCATCCCGTCGGCCCGCGGACCGATATCCAGCAGCAGATTCCCGCCCCGGCTCACGAGATCCGCCAGCATGACAATCAAAGCCCGCCCCGAATTGTAATGCTCCAATGTCTCCGCCCGGTTGTACCCATAGGAAAAACCCATCCCCCGGCTCTCCTCCCAAGGATGCTCCATCCCGCTCATCCCCGGCGTATACTCCGTCGTCCAATACCCGCCGTGCTTATGCCGCGAGTCTTTCCCCCAGCGATCGTTAATCACGACCTCATCCTTCACCGCCGATTCGTTAAACAGCCAGGCCAGCAATTCCGGACTCCGCCACTCCGCCGAAGGCAAATCCCACTCTCCATCGCTGAAAATAATCGAAGGTCGATACCGCGTCACCGCATCCTTGAACTGCGGAAACATGTGCTCCCGGACATACCGCGGCTTATCTTTCAGCCAGAGCGGGTTATACCACTCGTACAGCGAATAATAGAACCCCATCTTCAACCCCTTCCGCCGCACCGACGCCGTCAGATCCCCCAGCAAGTCCCGCCGCGGACCAATCTCCGCCGCGTTCCAAGGGCGCCCCCACGTCGCCGAAGCCTCCTTGCTCGGCCACAACGCAAAGCCCTCATGATGTTTCGACGTCAGGACGACGTACTTCGCCCCCGACCGCGCAAACACGTCCGCCCAGTGATCCGGATCGAACAGTTCCGCCCGGAACTGCGGCGCGAAATTCTCATACGGGTAATCCGCGCCGTACATCTTCTTGTGGTACTCCCACGTCCCCTTCTGAACCGGGTTCGCCTTCTCCCGCTGCCCCGCGGTCATGGCGTTCCAATACCACTCCGCGTACGCCAGCCGCCCCGGAATCACCGGCGCATACGCCGGCACTGAATACACCCCCCAGTGGATGAAGATGCCGAACTTCGCCTCCGTAAACCACGCCGGCGTGGGCCGCTTGTCAATCGACTCCCAGGTGGCCTGGTAATTCTGCGCGCCGCCCGCGAAGGCGGCGCCAATCAACAGCAAAAGCGCTCGTTTCATAACCGGAGTCTCCATTCTTGCGCATCCGGGCCTTCACCGCCGCTTCCCCGTCCCCTCCTTCAACGCCGCCACTCTGTCCACCGCGCCCAGCTCGAATTCCTCCACCAGCCCCGCCGGCCAGTACACAACCACACGCGCCGCCGTCGCCTCGCCCAGCCCCACGTGCACCCGCGGGTCGTTCGCCGAATAGAAGCTCGACTGCGACAGCAGCGCCCGCGCCTGCCTCTTCCCCCCGTACTCCACGACCACGATCGCCCCGAACGCCCCCCGGTTCGACTTCGTCCCCTCCAGCTTCAATTGCACCCAGTGCCGGTCTTTCGCCGTCAAATCGTTCCGCAGCAGCGACGGCATCTCGTTCCGGTTCCACAGCACGATGTCGATATCGCCGTCGTTGTCCAGATCGCCGAACCCCGCCCCACGCACCGAGTGCAGTTCGTTCAGCGCAGGCCCGCCCTCCTGATCGATCAGCTCAAACCGCGTATTCCCCAGATTGCGAAACAGCATCGGCGGAGTCTTATACGGATACGCCGGCAGCGCGCCCTCCGTCTCCGGATACACCGACCCCGTCCCGATGAAGATATCCGGCATCCCGTCGTGATCGAAATCGTAGATCCCCGTCCCCCAACCCACCCGCCGCGTCTCCACCCCCAGCGCCGCCTTCAGCGTCGCGTCGCGGAACATCCCCTTCCCCTCGTTGAGGTACAGCACATGCGTGTCGTCCGCGAAGTGCGTCTTGAACATGTCGAGCAGCCCGTCCAGATTGACGTCGCCCACGCCGATCCCCATGCCCGCCTGCTCCATCCCGTCGTCGTTCAACGCCACGCCGCGCTCGATCCCCTCCTCGCTGAACGTCCCGTCGCGCTTGTTGATGAACAGCAGGCTCGGCGTCGAGTCGCAGGCGTTATAAATGTCCGGCCAACCGTCGCCGTCCACATCGAACCCCGCCGCCGTCATCCCGAAACTCTTGTTGAATCCTGCGATCCCCGCCTTTGCGCTGACATCCTCAAACGTCCCGTCCCCGCGATTGTGATACAGCCAGTGCCGCGTCGTCTTCAATCCGCGCGGCCCGCACGAAACCGGCACGCCCTTCCAGTTGCACGTCGCGCTCTCTCCCGGCTTGGGCGTCTTTCTGATGTCGAAATCGATGTAATTCGATACGTAGAGATCGAGAAATCCGTCCCGGTCGTAATCCACGAACGTCGCCCCCGAGCCCCACTTCGGCGGATCGGGCGCGGGCCGCTCCATCAACCCCGACGCCGCCGTGACATCGCTGAACGTTCCGTCCCCGTTGTTGCGGTATAAAACATTCTGCCCCCAGTACGTTACAAACAAATCCGTCCGCCCGTCGTTGTTATAATCGCCGATCGCCGCCCCCTGCGCCCACCCGGACTCCCGCCACAGCCCCGCCTTCTTCGTCACGTCCTCGAACTTCAGCCCGCCCAGATTCCGGTACAGCCGGCTCACCGCATCCGCCGGCGGATTCTTCAACTTGCTCCCGACCACGACGAAGATGTCCGTCCACCCGTCGTTGTCGTAGTCCAACAGCGCCACGCCTCCCGACGAAGTCTCGATCACGTAGTCGCTCCGTTCGACGCCGCCATAATGCAGCACAACGTTCAAACCCGCCTCCCGCGCCACGTTGGTGAACTTCGCGTGCCACGGCAGCCCCGACGCCTTCGGACGCGCCTGCGCCGTCACCCCGCGGCTCGCGATCCCCTGCCCGAACACGCAGCACCCCGCCAGCAGGAGCGCCGCCACAAGCCGCCTCATTTCTTCTCCCCCGGCTCCTCCATCAGGCTGTCGGACTCGATCCGAAGCCGGTCCCGCTCCACCACCTTCGCCTTCAATCGCCTCACCTCGGCAAACTCCACCCGCGCCTCCTCGCTCCGCCCCAGCGACTGATACAGCCGCCCCAACGCGAACCGCACCGCCTCCTGATCCGGAAGCATCCGCCGCGCCGTCTCCAGCTCCTTCAACGCCAGCTCCTGCTTGCCCTCGCGGTGATAAATCCGCCCGAGCTGATAGTGCGGGTCGCCGTAGTTCGCGCGCAGAGTGATCGCCCGCGCGAGCATCTTCTTCCCCCGCGCCGGGTCCCCGTTCCTGTCGTACAGCACCCCAAGCTGGTAGTGCGACTCCGCGTCCTGCGGATTCAGCTCCACCGCTCTCTCCAGCAGCGGAATCGCCTTCGAATCCCTCCGCTCCAACAGCTCCAACCGCCCCAACGCCGCTACCGCCGGCTGGAAGTTCGGCGTCGCCTTCACCACCTCCTCGAACACCGCCTTGGCCTCCGCCCACCGCCCCTCGCGATAGTGAATCAACCCATCGATCAACTTCGCCTGCACCGGATTCGATTCCGACTTCGCCAGATACGCCGCCGCCTGCTTCTCGTCTCCTCCCCGCGCGTGTGCGTAAGCCAGCGCATAGAGAATGCTTCCGTCCTGCGGATTCAGCGCGTAGGACTTCTCCAGCTCCGCCAGCGCCCCGCGCAGATCCCCCGTCTCCATCAGGCACAATCCCAGTAGCTGCCGCGCCCGCGCTTCGTTCGGATAAGCCTTCAGGAACGCCCGAAGCTGCGATGCCGCGCGCGCGTGCTCCTTGAGCTGCCCCAGCGAAACCGCCAGGTTGAAATGCACCTGCGCCAACCCCGGCTTGAGCTTCAGCGCTTTCTCATACAGCGGGACCGCCGCCGCGAAATCCCCCCGCCGCGCATGCACCGCCGCGAGGTTCGACCACGCCTCGGCCGACCGCGGGTGCTTCTTCAAATGCTCACGGAACAGCGCCTCCGCCCGCGGCAGATCGCCCCCCGCAAACGCGCGCTGGCCGTCCCCCAGCAGATCCTGCTGAGGAACGGCCAGCATCGCAATCAACAGTGCGATTCCCACTACTCACATGTAACATAGCCTTCAGGCTGTGTTCTTCTGGACTTTCACCTCCTAGAAATACACCTTGGCCGCCAACTGAATAATCCGCGGATCCCGCGTCCCCGTCAGCGCTCCGAACCCAAACCGCCCGCCGTTGCCCCCGAGAGCATCCGGCAGGTTGATGATCCGCGAACCATCCCGGCTGAAGGTCATGCTGCGGTTGAAATCGCTGAACCGCGTATGGTTCCACGCGTTGAACATCTCCACCCGAAGCTGGATGTACTTGTTCTCGCCGCCCAGATACGGGAAGTTCTTGAAGATCGAGATGTCCCAGTTGTGGTCGCCGGGGCGGTAGACCAGCCGTGGCGCGGAGTCGAAGCCCTGGCTTCCCTTGAACGCGGGAATCCTGAACCCGGCCGCGCCCGCGTCGATCCAGCTATAGTCGCCCTTCGTGTAGTTGAACTTGCCCGACACCACAGGCCGCGGACCCACGTCCACGCTGCCGGTGAAGCGCTCGTTCAGATTGCCCAGTCCGTCGATACTGAAGCCCAGGTTGTCGGGCTGGCCCGTCTGCATCGTCGTGATTCCGGAGATCTGCCAGTTGTTGAGGATCTGCCCGGCGAACTTCGCCCATGCGGAGTCGCCCCGCACCGCCCGCGGCACGCTGTACACGTAGTTGAACACCAGGTTGTGCGTGCGGTGGTAGAACAGAGGCCCGTAGTCGGCCGCCCGCATGTTGAACGGGTGGTTGGTCGTATAGTCGTCGGTCGTGGTGCCCAGCGCCCGCGACCAGGTGTACGCCACGCCGAACGTCACGTCGCGCCCGAAGCGCCGGTTCGCGCTCATCTGGAGCGAATGGTAGTTCGAGTTTCCCCCGAACGCGATCAGGCTCGTGTTCGCATAGCCCTGATACGGCCGGTAGAAAAGCACGTTCTTCGTCGTCGACCCGTCGAACGCCGGATTCGCGTTCAGCGGATCCTGGTTCTGGGGCAGCCACGCGCTCCCATACGGAACCGCATTCCTGTTGATGCGGTAGATGATGTGGTTCGCCGCCGAGCCCACGTATCCCACGTCAAACAGCACGTTGTACGGCAGCTCGCGCTGGATCGATACGTTCCAGTTGTACGTCGTCGGGATGTCTCCGTTCTTGTCGAAGCCGTTGACGTTCGCCGGGAAGTAGATGCCCGCCGAAGCCGGAGGAATCGACTCCAGCCTGCCGTAGTAGAACTGCGGGCTGTTGGTCGACGGCGGATTCGGCAGCATGTCGAACACAGGGTTGCCCTGGAAGCGGTCGTAGAAGACGCCGCCGCCGACTCGCAGCACCGTCTTCGGCAGGAACTGATAGGCCACTCCGATGCGCGGCGCATAGAGCAAGCCCTGGCCGTCGATCAGCCCCTTCGGATACCCGTCCGCGCCCGCGCGGCCCATGCCGTTGGCGTACAGCCCGTTGACGAACCCCCCGCCCGCGTTGACGATCGCGCCCGTCAGCGCGCGCGGCCCCGTCTGGCCCGTCACCGGGTTGATCGCCAGCACCGCGCCCGACGCGTCCCGGTACGGCTGCCACAGCCTCGCTGCGTTCGCCACGTTGTACAGCGCCGGATTGAACGACGACGTTTGCAGCGCCCGGTCGAACTGCGGCTGGATGTAGTAGAACCTCAGCCCGTAGTCGATCGTCAGCTTCTGCGTCACGCGCCACGAGTCCTGCGCGAACCACTCGTAGTTCCAGTAGCGGTACTCTCCGTTCAGCACGACGTTGGACTGCTGCAATCTCTGGTACGTCCCCGTCAGCGCGTTCGTCCACGCCCAGTTCGTGTCGAACGGGTTCGACGAGTCGCGGTCGAACCAGATGTTGCCGTTCACCGAAGTGAACGCCGTCTGGTCCTTCAGGCTCTTGTGCAGGTAAATGCCGAACTTATACGTGTGCGACCCCGCCACCTTCGCGATGTTGTTCGAGATGTCGTAGGTGTGGTTGAAATTGCGGAACGGCGTGCCGTTGAACCCCGTGAACGGCGCGTTCGGCACACCGCCCCAGCGCCAGTTCTGAACCAGGTTCAGCTTGTCGGCGTCCGGGAACGGCATCTTGTAGCGCAGGTTCAGCTTCGCCCGCGAAAACGTGTCGTCCACCGGATCGATGTTCAGCACGTTCTTCGACGAGCCGAAGATGAACTCGTTCGTCAGCGTCGGGTTGATGATCGTCGTCACGTTGGTGATGAAGCTCCAGCCCGGATCGCCGAAGTTCATCGGCGCGAACGGGATGTTGTAGTCCGCGCTCCACTGCCCGTAGTTCTTGTTCGTCTGGCTGAACGTCTTGATGAACCGGCTATAGAGGCGCCACTTGTCGTTGATCTGGTAGTCGCCCCGGTACACCTGCTCGCGCCGCGGGTAGGTGTCGGAGAACTGCGTCTGGTAGTTGAAGCTCGGGTCCCGCCCGGCGGCGTTCGGCAGCGGGTACCAATTGAGGATCTTCACCCCGTCCGGATCCCGGCGGTTCGCCGGGATAATGTTGCCCGGGAACTGGATGCCGTTGTTCAGCGGGTCCCTTACCACAACCGGGCTGCCGCCGCCCTCGCGCGACTGCGAAAAGTCGCCCTTGCGCTCCAGCTCCGTCGGCACCGTCACGTTGCGCAAGCCCTGCGGCACAAGCTGGTTCTGCCATTCCCAACCGACAAAGAAGAACAGCTTGTTTTTGTCCGCATTGAACTTGCCCGGAATGTAGACCGGCCCGCCGGCGTTGAATCCCGCGAAGTTGTAACGGTAGAACTGCCGCGGACGGTTCTCGATGTTGTTGCGCCACGTGTTCGCGTTCAGCCCCTCGTGGCGGTGGAAGATGTAGCCTGTACCGTGGAAATCGCGCGTTCCGGACTTCGTCACCACCTGAATCTGCGCACCCGACGAGCGTCCGAACTCCGCTGGCTGCGAGTTGGTGGTCACTTTCATCTCCGCGATCATGTCGATGTTGGTCGTCGCCAGAACGCCGCCGTTGGACCCCGTGTCGACGTTCGTCACGCCGTCCAGCAGCAGGTTGTTCTGGTTGCCCCGGTTGCCGTTGGCTTGAATGCCGCCAAGGCCTCCCGTGTAGACCACGCCCGGAATCGTCCTCGCCAGGTCGAGGAAGTTGCGCCCGGTCATGGCCAGGTCCAGCACCTGCCGCGAGGTGAGAATGCCCGCGCGCTCCGCGCCCTGCGTGCTCACCTGCGCCGCGCTGGCCTCGACGGTGATTGTCTCCGTCACCGCGCCCACGGATAGGATCAGGTCCCCCAGCGTCACGCGGTCGCTGGCGAAGACTTTCACGTCCGTTTGTTCGAACTTCTTGAATCCTGGCGCCTCAATCGTCACCGTATAGGTGCCGGGTTGCACCGGCGTGAACACGAACGCGCCGTCGGCCGCGGTCGTTGTGGAACGCGTCGCGCCCTGCGCCTGATCGATGAGGCTTACTTTCGCACCCGTGACTACCGCTTGCTGGCTGTCCTTCACCACCCCGGTAATCGAGCCGGATATCTGTTGGGCGAAGGCGCCGCCCGCAAGCAGCGGCAAGACGAGCAGCACGCGCGCCGCACGCCTGAACCATCGAACATCGATGTTCATTGATACTAACCTCTCTTGCTCCATTGGAACGGTTGTCCACCCCGGACCGGGACAGCCGTCTGCTGCAACCAGCAGTTCTGTGTGGTCTAAATTTTATCGACGCCCGCGCCCCGTGTCAATCGTAAACTGCTCGTAATCTGTTCTTAGTCTAAACCCCCATCAATGGCAAGCATCACCTCCACGCCGGTCCCCGCCAGCCGGCCGCGGCCATTCCATGCAAGCCCTTTTGATGCTTCGAGATTTGTCCAACTCTCACGCTCCCGGCTCGCAGCGAATGAAATCCCCCCTGCGGGTCTTCCGGAACCCGGAGTCCGGCCACGGCACTCACGCCACGGCCTTACCTCCCCTGCCGCCCGCGTCCCGTCATCCCAACGCCCCCCAATGGACGAATGTCTCCTTCGCAAGAGCCGGTGTGCCGCGGCGGCCGTCGGCAGTCAGGCTTTCCGCAGCCGCCCCCTGATCGAACCCCCGTTCTTGAATCGAGAGTTCCACCGAAAGCCGTTCACAAAAATTTTCTCAAGCGGAATCAATCAGTTCCAGGTAATCGCTTGGTCCGCCCTGAGATAATGGTCTTGAGGGTGGATCCCGCGCCGGGATCCGCCCTCTTTGTATTCTCAGGAGTCTTCACATGGCCACTGCCGCACAAATCGAAGCCAACCGCGCCAACGCCCGGCGCTCCACCGGACCGCGCACCCACGAAGGCAAATCCTCTTCCGCCCTCAACAACCTCCGCCACGGATTCCGCTCCCAATCCGTTCTCCTCCCCGGCGACGACCCGGAGGAGTACCAGGCCCTCCTCGACGAGCTGACCGAGCACCTCTCCCCCGAGGACCTTACCGAACAACGCGCCGTCCGTGAAATGGCCGACGCCGAATGGCGCCTGCGCCGCGTCCGCCTCTTTATCCAGTCCGCTCTCACCCGCAAAATCGAAGAGCTCCGCCCCGGCCTCCCTCCGTGCGACCCGGTCGAGATCCAGGCCCGCGCCTTCGAGGCGCTGCACGACAAGTGCTCGCAATTCGCCCAGTATCTGCGCTACGAGACGAAATACGAACGTCAGTACTCCCGCGCCTACGCAGCGTGGACCGGATACCAGGACTCCAAGCGCCGTGCCGCCGACGCGGCCAACCGCGCCGCGCTTCGCTCCCTCATGTCTGGCGCTCGCTCCGCGGGCGCGCCGCTTGATGACGATGCCGGCGACGACGGCCTCGAAGCCCTCCTCGCCGCCTGCCGCCCCAAACTCGTCGGCGCTCCCCCGCCCGCGCCGGCGCCCCCAGTGGCCCCGCCCGAGCCCGAAAATCAAAATTTGCCGGACGAACCCAATTCCGCCCCTCCGCCCATCCCGCGCGGCGCGCCCTGCCCCTGCGGCTCCGGCCTCAAATACAAACGATGCTGCGGCGCCGGCGCCCCCGCGGTCCTCCACGCCTCCCCGCCGCGTCAGGAGACCGCTTGAATCAGCGCCTTGATATACCCATACCCGAACGCGAACGCCTGATGTCCGCCCGGATCGTCCCGGTGCCGCGGCATGTGGTCCGGCATCATCATGTAGGGATACCCGACCTCCTTGTACACCCGCATCGCCCGCACCATGTCGACATCGCCCTCATCCGGAAATGTCTCCACGAATTTATCGCGCTTTCCACGAATATTGCGGAAATGGACATTAAAAATCTTCCGCCGCCGGCCGAAATACCGGATCACGTCGAAAATCTCCCGCCCCGGGTCCTCGAGCATCTCGCTCACCGTCCCCTGGCAGAAGTTCAGCCCGTGATACGGGCTCTCCTCGATCGAGAGAAACTTCTTCAGCCCCTCCACCGTCCCCAGCACCCGGTCCACGCCCCGGAACCCCTCCGGCGGAACCCCCGGATCGTGGGGATGGCACGCCAGACGCACCTTGTACTCGTTCCCCACCGGCACCACCCGCTTCAGGAAATACGTGATCCGCTCCCACATCACCGGCGCC
Organism: uncultured Solibacteraceae bacterium; assembly: GCA_964472745.1. Lineage (GTDB taxonomy): Bacteria > Acidobacteriota > Terriglobia > Bryobacterales > Bryobacteraceae > CAYYNC01. The sequence continues at coordinate 84,363 of CAYYNC010000024.1, read as the reverse complement.
GGACTCGGCCCCGCCTCCGTCAGCGGCGGCTCCTGCTTCGCCTTCGACACGTCCCAGGTCGACAACATCGTCCCGCCGCGCCCCGGCGTCGCTTCCGTCCGCAGCACCCCCAGCACCGTCAAGTTGTACTTCACCGCCGGAATCCCCGCCTTCTTCGCCCGCCGGATGTACTCGCACACCCAGTCGATCGCCTGGTCCCGCTCCGGGCTCTTGCCCGTCATGATGCTCGGGTGCTCCGCCTTCGCGATGTAGTGCGAGCTCAGCGGCAGCGCGATCATGTCGATCGCCACGCCTTTCTTCCGCCCGCGCTCCACCAGCGCGTCGAACTCCGCCTGGTCCGGCACGGGCTTCGGAGCGAACGGCACGTACCCGCAGCAGTGGTCGATCCCGTGCCGCTTGAAGTTCTCCAGCAACTGGTCCGTCGTCGGACCCCGCTGGCACCCCGCCACCATCACCGCCCGCCCCGGCTTGTAGTCGCCCTCCGGACCCTCGCTGCTCTGCGCGGCGGCGGCCATCGTTCCGCCCGCGCCCGCAACGAACTCTCTGCGGTTCATAACCGCACAAAATATCAGGTTCCGCTACCCCTCGTGGACCAGCTTCAGGCCCAGCAGCCCCGTGAAATGCTCCACCGGCTGCCTCAGGTCGCCGTAAAACGTCACCCGGTGCCAGCCCCACGTGTCGTACTCCTCGATCATCTTGTAGGGATCGCGGATCTCCGCCGCCACCTTCGTCCGGCACGCCTTGTCTTCGTCGATGTTGGCCACCGTCTTCGCCTGGTGGAAGATCACCTGCCGCGACACGGGGTTGATGCGCAGCGTCGTCGTCATCTCGTTCACCGGCATCAGCACCCGCACCGACGCCCCCTTGCGGTCCTCCGAGTGGTTGCGGATGTAGTAGGCGCTCGACGGCCCCGCCGGTCCGAATACCTTCGACGGCGCCACGCAGTGCGCGTAAATAATCTGGCTCTTGCCCGTGTCCACCACGGGATCGGAGATGTAGCCCGGCCGCCCCGTCAGGTACGTCACCGCCAGCATCGTGATCGTCGATTGCAGGTCCGCCTCGCACGCGCCCACCTTGCCGTCGTTGTTCATCTGGAAGAACCCCAGGCACGGATACGCCGGAGCCTTGCCGTTATAGAACAGCCCCAGGCAGTCCACCGTGATCGCGTCGGCCTTATACTGCGCCATCAGGTTGCGCATGCCGATGTAGATCTGCCCCGACCTCTCTATCTCGTCCGCCGCCGGCTCCACCACCTTCTGCGCGCCCTTGATCCACCTCTTCGCGAACGCCGCCGCCTCGGCCTTATCGGCCTTCGCGTACGCCTCGTTGTACTCGGCCGGCGTGATCTGCTTCACCCCCGTCCCGAAGACGTCGGTGATCGCCGAGCCGTTCGTGCCCGGCGGCCGGTCGACGACATCGAGGATCGTCGCGCTTCGCAGCTTCTTCAGCGCCTCGAACGTCTTCATCGCCTGCACCACGTCCTCGAACCGCGACGACGCCACTCCCGCCACGCGCAGCCCTTTGCGCTTCGCCGCCGCGTACGAGATCAGAAACTCGCCCGACCCCGCGTAGAGATCGTCGATGAACAGCGTCGGCCGGTTCATCGCCGCGATCACCTCGCCCGCGCGCGGCCACAGCCCCAGCATGTACACTGCGTATCCGTCCACCTCGGCATCGCCGGTCAGGATCTGCCGCGCGTCGGCCGCGTTCATCGCCGTCGCCGGCAGGAATTCGATGTTCGGGCACGCCGCCGTCAGCCGCGCCAGCAGTTCTTTCTTCCGGCCCTCGTAGTCGAAACCCTGATACGGCCACGTCGGCTTCTCCGCGGGAATGTGGCTGAACACCAGCCGGATGCGCGGCTTCTCCGCGCTCCCCTGCGCGCACACCACCCGTGCCCCGCAGCCCATGCAGCCCGCCAGAAACCCGCGCCGCGAGAATCCCGCGCCGATCGGCGCCAGTTGTTCTTTCATCGCTCGCGCTCCAATCGAGAACAAGATGTCGAACTCCGAAACCGAAGTCAAGCCCGCCGTAGCATAGCCTTCAGGCTGTGTTCTTCCTGTGACACGGCCTTCAGGCTGTGGCGTGTTCGCTCACTGCCTCAACTTCTTGATCGCCTCCCGGTACGCCGCCGCATCCGGAGCGTCCGGGTGCAGCCGCACAAACTCCTCCAGCTCATCCGCGGCGCTTGCCTTGTCCCCGGCCCTCAAGTGAATCTCAGCCAGAAGCAACTGCGGATGCGAGAAGTGAGCCGCATCAATCCGTTTGGCTTCTCTCAAATACTTGCGAGCCAGGTCGACATGCCCCAAAGCGAAATAGTTCATCCCAAGCTGCGAATTGGCCAGCGCATCCCCGGGCCGCGTAATCACGGAGTTCAAGTTGTACGGAAGCGCCTCATCCGGGCGATCCAAACTCAGCAGGACCCCGCCCAGGTTCACCAAAGGCTCATAAGCGTTGGCGTCCGCCTCGAGCGAAGCCCGAAACGCCTTCTCCGCCTTCTCGTACTGCCGCGTCTGATAGTAGATCGTCCCCAAAGTATTCCAGGCCACGGCGAACTCCGGCGATACCTTCACGGCCTCCTCGAGCTTCGCCGCCGCACCCGCCGCATCCCGCTTGTTCAAACGCCTCTGAGCATCCTGGTACAACCGCTTCGCCTTCTCCGGGATCGCCAATTCCCGCGCCGAAACCATGTGCGCCTTCACCGCCGGAGCCCGCACGAACGCGCTCTCCTCCAACGCCACCGTCACTTCCACAAAACCCTTGTCCCCCGCCGTCCCCGGACCCACCTCCACTGTCCGCCGGATCTCGCCCTTGTTCGGCACGAACACCGACAGCGTGTACGTCCCCGCAATCAGCCGCCTGAACTCGAACCGCCCGTCCTCCAGCGTGATCGCCGAGTCCGAGTACGGCCGCGTCGAACCATGCAGCGTGATCGCCGCCCTCGCCCCCGGCTCCAACCGCCCCCGCAAGCGATACTCCGCCGGAGCAAGCGCCAGCATCAACAGCAACGCCGCGGCCTTCATCGCGCCCCGTCCGCCATTATCCTCCACTCCGCCTCCCGCCCCATCCCTCAGTCACCCCGGTCCCCTGCCTCCCGCCACAATCCCTCGCCGCACCCGGCTCACCCAACAGGCCCTCGCTTCCTGTATCGTGTGTTTGTGCCGATTCGGCTTTTCAGAGCCTTGACCCTGATTCCAAACAACGAAATACTTCTTACTGGAGGCAACTTCATGCGAGCACCTTTCACCCTGGCGGCCGTCGCGGCCATCCTCCTCGTCGGTTGCGGAGGGCCTTCAGGGCCGCCCCCTGTTAAACCCGGCACGCCCGCCTTCTTCTGGGCTGCCGCCAAGAGCAACTTCTCGAAGGGCAACTTCAACGAGGTTGTCAGGCAACTGGGCAACCTCACCGGTAAGGAGAGCGAATACCAGACCCGCGCCCAGGTCTGGCAGATGGTCCTTAACGCGGGCCTCGCTCGCGGCGACATGGAGTTCGCCGACATCCTCGATGAAAGCGCCAACGCGTCCCGCGACCGCAAACTGGAGTTCCGGCGCATGGTCACCAACACGCGCGCCGGTGCGCATCAGGCCGTCACCCGGTTCCTCGAGATCGCGCACAACTTCAGCGGGAGGGTCAAAGACGAGGAAATCACACTGCCCTTCGGCTACCCGGACGTAGCCTCCGGTATGCCCGTCGATATCGCCCGCTTCAAGAAGGGCATTCTCCCGACAGCCGCCGAGTTCGAGAAAAACCGCGACCTCATGCAGCAGCGAGGCGTCCTGATGGCCGTTATCCGCGCCGCCGGAGCCGGCGCCGACCTCGCCAAGGCCAAAGAGCTCCTCGCCGCCGGAGAGCTCAAAGTCAAGCGATCCGCCTTCCTCTACAATCTCGCCAATGAGATGGTCGGTCTCACCGACCTCTACGGCCCCAAGAAAATGGACCAGGCGGGCCGCATCAAGCTCCTCTGCGACGAGGCCAAGGAAGCGCTTGCACAGGTGCCCGAATCCGCCGACACGAAAAAACTGATGGCCAAGATCGAGGCCGCGATCAAGAAGCTGCCCAAAGGCGCGAAGTAGCTACCGCCCAGGCTGTTCGGGCGCCCAGAACCCCGCGTTGCGCTGGAGCAGTCTCGGAAACTCCTCGGGCGCCCGCACCGCAATGGCCTTGCCGCCCAAAGCGCGCACCATCGTGCTGATCCTGTCGTCCACGCCCCCGATCGGCGGCGCCAGCGCGAAGTACACGATCCGCCCCACCTTTTCGCGCAGCCCCGCGATGTCCTTCGGCCTTCCCATCGACATGCCGCGCAGCGGGCCGAGCACGATGATCGGCTCCTGTTCGGCCGTCTCCGAGACCGCATCGTCCAGCAGCTTCTTCAAATAGGACATCTCCGGACCCGTCTCCGAGAGCTTCATCCAGTCCACCGTCGCGTAGTCGGCCTGCGTGATCGCTCGCGCCAGCTCGCGGAACGTTCGCGGGTTCAGCTCATCGGTCTCGTAGATTACCCGCCGCCCGTCCACATCGAATGCCGTCAGGTGCGCCGACCCCAGGCCCGAGTAATCGAGGAAGGTCTTCAGGCTCTCCAGCAGCAACGACCTCTCCCACGGCGCAAGCTTCGCCACCCGGCTGCGCGGCCTCACCGGTGAGGCATGAAACAGGATGTGCGCGTGCGGCCCGTCCTTCTGTTTGAACCCCTCCCATGCACTGAATCGGTACGGCTCCACACGGCCCGCCGCGATCGCCAAAGGCGTCTTCTCTGATGCCTTCGCCTTCAGCTCCCACGAGTCCCGGCAGCGCCGTCCGTCCTCGTCCATCATCACGTAGTCCACTCGGTACGTCCCCGCGCCCAACAAGAATCCGCCGCCGGTGGCGAACGCCAGCTTCTTCACCTGCTTCTCGTCGGGCAGCTCGCGCAGCCGGGTCTCCGAATAAAGCCAGACCGTCGCGCCAGCCGGCGCCTGAGGCTGAATACGCAACACCTCCACCAGCCGCAGCGGCTTGCCCGGCGTGAACGAGGATGCGCGGACCGTCGCCTGGAAGCCGGTCCTGAAGCGCAGGCCGTAATCCAGCACGGGCTTGGAGTGGGCCACCTGGCACGGCAGCTTGGGAAGCGTCTTGTCGCTCCAGGTCTCTTCGAAAGCCTTGCGCAGGACGGCCGCTTCTTTCTCCCCCTCGCGGATCAGCACCTGCGCGCCCGCCGCAAGCGGCAGGCAGGCGAGCGCAAGCAGAATGCGAGGAGTCGGCGCCACTGCTTCTTAGACGCGGCGCTCTCCTCAAAGGTGTCAGGACCTCGCCGCGGCTCTGTACAATGGAGGTTCCGGCGCTGGCCGGGCACCTGGAGCGCCTCCGTTGAGCAGGACCATGCTGGCCGCGCTGGCCGTGACTCTCTCTGTCAGCGCTCAGACTCCAATCGACTTCGGCCGCGCGCGATTGCGCGGTGCGGTCGCGGCGCACAATGCCTCCCCCGCCATCGCGCGCATCAACGTCGAGTACTCGATGGCTCTGCCTCAGGACGCCTTCTGGATTCAGGCCGGAGTCATTCGAGGCGGCAGCCAGCGCGGCATCATGTACGGACTCCTCGAAGCCGCGGAGCAGCTCAGCAAGCGCCGCGCGCTGTGGCAATCGAAGGCCGCGCCGCGATTCGAGATCCGCGGCGCGCGGCTCCGCCTGAGCGGCGAGAACTGGCGTCGCACGCCCGAGGACTGGCGCGCCCTGTTCGCCGCGCTCTCCAAATGCCGCTTCAATCGTCTCGCCATCGAGTTCGACGGCCTCACCGAATCGCGCGTCGAAGCGCTCTCCGCCGCTGCCGCAATCGCGCAGGAGTACGCGATGGACCTCGCGGTCGCGCCCGGCGAAATAGACTCCGCGCTGCTCGCCCGGCTGCTCTCCGCCTCGCCGTCGTTCCGCGCCGCCGCGGCGGACGCGGCCTCCGCCTTCGGCGCGCTCGAAGTGCTCGCGGCTGCGGGCCGCTACATCGCGCTCGAAATCGACGCAGCCGATGAGGCGCTGCGCAAGGAAGCCGACAAGCGCCGCGTGCCGCTCAGAACCATCGGCCGCGCCGCCGGATCTCTCTGGCGCGCGCCAGCCGGCCAGCCGATCACCGATCGCACCTTCGATGCGCTGGAAGCCGCGGGCGCGGCCGGCTTCGAGATCCCGCTGCCGCGCGATTGGAACAGCGTCCGCCAAGAGTTCGCCCTCTACGCCGACCTCGCCTTCAAACAGCAGACCGGCGTCAGCGCCCGCCGCATGACCTCAGCTCCGCCCACCCGCCGCGCTCCCCCCAAAGCCCCCGCCAGACGCAAGCCCCGCCGCTGAGCCGCGCATACAATGGAAGTCATGTTCAGCAAGGCCCTCATCCTCCATGCCGCGTGCGCCCTCGCGCTGTTCGCCCAGCCGCGCTCGCCCATCACCGACGGCGAGCATCACGGCGATCCGCCGTACCTGCTCGAAGAAGGCTGGACGCCGTTGCTCAACGGCAACGACCTCTCCGGCTGGCACGGCCAGGAGCCCGGCAAACCAAATGAGTGGTTCGCCACCCCGGCCGTCTTCTTCGACCGGCTGCTCGCGCCGGCGCGCCTCTCCGGCCGCAAAGGGCCGGGCGACCGCATCCTCAACGGACCGCAGGGCCGCACGGTGAACCTCGTCACCGACGGGAAGTTCGGCGACATGGAGCTCTACCTCGAGTTCATGGTGCCCAAGGGCTCCAACTCCGGCGTCTATTTGCATGGCCTCTATGAGATCCAGGTGTTCGACAGTTTCGGCTCCACCGAGCCGGTGAAGACTTCCGATTGCGGCGGCATCTACCACCGCTGGATCAACGAAGCGCCCGTGGGCGGCGCCGCGCCGCGCGTCAACGCGTCGCGTCCGCCGGGCCACTGGCAGAGCTTCCAGGCGTGGTTCCGCGCACCGCGCTTCGACGCCTCCGGCAAGAAGGTGGAGAACGCCAGGTTCCTGCGCGTTCTGCACAACGGCACGCTGGTCCACGAGGTCGTCGAGCTCGACGGCGGCACGCGCGCGCACATGGCGATCCCCGAAGCCAAGGAAAACCCGCTCATGCTCCAGGGCGATCACGGACCCGTCGCCTACCGCAACATCTACTGGCGCCCGCTGCGGCCGATCGTGGGGCGCTGATGGCGGAGTGGACCGACGTCAGCGTCAGCATCAGCCCGCGGCTCGTCGTGTGGAAGGGCGATCCGGCGCTCACCCTCGAGCAGGTGATGTTCATGGACAAAGGAGACGTGTGCAACCTCACGCGCATGGCGCTGAGCGTGCACACCGGAACGCACATGGATGCGCCGCGCCACTTCGTCCGCGGCGGCCTGACGATGGAGGCGATGCCGCTCGATGCGGTGCTGGGCCCCGCGCGCGTCATCGGCATCGACGACCCAATCGCAGTGACGCCGCGTGAGCTGCCCGCCGATCTCGGGCGCGGCGAGCGCGTCCTGTTCCGCACGCGCAACTCATCGCTCGACTGGAGCCAGCAGGCCTTCATCGAGGACTACGTCTACATCTCCAGGGAAGCCGCGCAAGCGCTGGTCGATGCAGGCGTGCAGACCGTCGGCATCGACTACCTCTCCGTCGGCGGCTTTCACAAGGACCTCATCGAAACGCACGACGTGCTGCTCGGCGCGGGCGTGTGGGTGATCGAAGGGCTCGACCTGTCGAAGATTGAACCTGGTCTTTACGAAATGGCCTGCCTGCCGCTGAAGATCATGGGCTCCGACGGCGCACCCGCGCGCGCCGCGCTGCGCCCGCTCTGAACCAACAAGGAGGGTTGACATGCGCACAGCATTCGTGGCCGCGCTTCTCTTCATCGCCGGCTGCCGCGAAGCCCCGCCGCCTGCATCATCGTGGTTCGACAACACCGGCCGCGACGACATCGCAACCGGCGGCGTGAAGATGATCCCCATCACGACGCCGAAGGGAACCTTCAAAGTGTGGACCAAGCGCCGCGGCAACAACCCGCGCGTTAAGATCCTGACGCTGCACGGCGGCCCCGGCGCGACGCACGAGTACTTCGAAGTCTTCGACAGCCACTTCCCCGGCGAAGGCTTCGAGTATTACTACTACGACCAGCTCGGCTCCGCCTACAGCGACCAGCCCAACGAGCCGAGCCTGTGGGAGACCGCGCGCTTCGTGGACGAGGTCGAGCAGGTCCGCAAAGCGCTCGGCCTGAACAAGGACAACTTCTATCTCTACGGCCAGTCGTGGGGCGGCATCCTGGCCATCGAGTACGCGCTGGCGCACCAGCGGAACCTCAAGGCGGTCGTCATCTCCAACATGATGGCCAGCATCCCGGCCTACAACGAGTACGCGAAGAAGGTGCTGATGCCGGCGATGGATCAGAAGGCGCTGGCCGAGGTCCTGAAGCTCGAAGCGGCCCACAAGCATCAGGACCCGCGCTACATGGAGCTGCTCGTGCCGATGCACTACGAGAAGCACTTCCTGCGCCTGCCCGCCGCCGAATGGCCCGAGCCCGTCGTGCGCTGCAACAAGCGCCTGAACCAATCCATTTACGTCCCGATGCAAGGCCCGAGCGAGCTCGGCGCAAGCGGCAAGCTGCTCAACTGGGACCGCACCGCAGACCTCGAAAACATCACAGTGCCGGCGTTAGTCATCGGCGCGAAGTACGACACGATGGACCCCGCACACATGGAAATGATGTCAAAGAAGCTGAAGCGCGCACGCTACCTCTACTGCCCGAACGGCAGTCACCTCGCGATGTATGACGACCAGAAGGTCTACATGGACGGGTTGATCCGTTTCATCAGGGACGTCGACGCCGGCCGGTTTTAGCAGCGCGCGTCACCACGCCGGGCAAATGCGCTTCAAAAAGCCGGCGGGAAGCGCGTACCCGCCCCGTTCGAAGTCCTCGACATCCGGCAACGGGCTCACGCTCCCCACCACGAGGGATGCAAAAGCGGGGCCGTCCTCTGGCGTCTGTGTCTGGCAGCAGTGGACGATCCGGCGCTGGTTTCCATTGTTGAGGTCCTTGACTACAACGAGGTTGTCCGGCGGCTGGCCGGTCTTGCAGATGTCGGCCGGCCCTGGGCAGAGGGAGCCGGCGCAGACCAGCCGCTTGCCTGGACCCCCTTCTCCCTTGCCGAGCTTGATGAGCACTACGCGGCACGGCTGCTCGGGCTCGACGCCGTCCGCGTCGCAGTCGCACCACGTCCTCCTCCCTCCGTGGGGAGTGTTCCTTGAATCGTGCTCACAAACTGCCGGCGGCGGGCAATCTCCGTGACAATCCACGATCTTCACCGGTTCATCATCCGCCGTGCCTTGGACCCCGTCTGGACCGGGCCCGAATTCCACAACCGCAGTTGCGTAGCACGTGGTTTGAGCATTCAGGGTCAGCGGGCTCAATGCAAAAAGACAGAGAGCCAGAAACGGAAAAGCATGTTTCATCTTGCACCCCCATGGGCCGAATCTTACTGCCGCCCCATGTGGATGTCAATGGAATTCGCGGTCCGCATGGGATTCGCGGTCCGCACGCGCGGGCCTGCGGCCCCGGCTCAGATCGCCTCGCCGTCGCGGTGGCGCGGCGCGAGCGAAGCCGCGCCTTCCTTCTTCTTGTAGCGCTCGATGTCGGGGCCGTACTTGCCCTGCTTCGTCTTGTGCAGCAGGACGCTGATCTCCTGCTTCGAAAGCTTCTGCATCGTCTTGAGCACCGCCACGTTCTGTTCGAGCTGGCCGGTGTTCTGGACTCCGCTCACGAGCACATCGACGTCCTGGCTCCATGTGAAGCGCAGGCAGTCCTCGATCGGCGCGACGCTGCGCTTGCCGATCTCGCCCATCGCGTTCGACTTCATCGCGATCACCCCGAGGCCCTTCTTGCGCGCGGCGGGCAACACGTTCTGAATGAAGCTCAGGTAATGCGGATCGATCAGGTTGATCGGCATCTGGATCGTTTCCCACTCGTCGGTCGCGTTCAGCAGCCTCAGGTGGACCGATGGGTCGCGGTGGCCGGTGAAGCCGATGTGACGCACCTTGCCTTCCTTCTTCGCCTGCACGAAGGCCTCGAGCGAACCGCCGGGGCCGAGAATCTGATCCACCTCTTTGTGCTCGCTCACCTGGTGGCACTGCCAGAGGTCGAGGTAGTCGGTCTTCATGGCGCGAAGCTGCTTCTCGAGGATGCTCGTCGCCTCCCGCTTCGAGTACTTCTCGCACTTGGTCATGAGGACGACCTTCTGCCGGTCTGCGCCGGTGATCGCCTTGCCGTAGATCTCGTCGCTCTTGCCGTTGTGATAGGTGTTGGCGCTGTCGAAGAAGTTGACGCCGAGGTCGAGCGCGCGGCGGATGATGCGGATGGCCGTCTCCTCGCCCTCGACGGCCATGTGGTATCCGCCGACGGCAAAGCGCGAGACCTTCAGCCCGCTCTTGCCGAGCGTGACCATGGGCATAGGCGTCTGGGCAAGCAGAGTCTCGCTCGCGGCGGCGCCGAGAGTCGATGTCAGGAAGCTGCGTCTGCGCATTGTGCGGGCCCTCCGTTGGAGATACAGATAGAATAGGACAAAACGGGGTTAGTTGATTGTTTCTGAGGTTGCTGGCTTCATTGGCTCTGATGGCCGCACTCTGCGGAGGTCAGCCCGAGGTCCGCGCGCAGCGGCCGGGGCAGCTTTCGCGTTTGAGCTCGAGCTTTCAGGATCTGGCGCGCCGCGTGAATCCGTCGGTGGTGAAAGTGGTCGCTGTGGGCTACCGCCAGCTCGGGGAAGACGAGAGCGACGAGCCCGGCGTTGCAGCGCGGCAGCAAAGCGCGGGCTCCGGAGTCGTCATCGACCGCGATGGCCTGATCGTGACCAACGCGCACGTGATCGTGGGAGCGCAGAGGGTGCAGGTGACCTTGCCGGCGCCGCTCGATTCACCCGCGCCGCGCAGGTCGGCGCTCAAGCCCGCGGGCCGCATCGTCCGCGCCGAAGTCGTCGGGCTCGATCTCGAAACGGACGTGGGCCTGCTCAGGATTCACGAGAAGGGCCTGCCCGCGCTGAAGCTGGCCGACTCCGACTCCGTCGAGCAGGGCCAGGTGGTGCTCGCGTTCGGCAGCCCGATGGGCCTCGACAACTCGGTGACTATGGGCATCGTCAGCTCGCCGGCGCGGCAGTTCAAGACCGACGATCCGATGATCTACATCCAGACCGACGCGCCGATCAACCCCGGCAACAGCGGCGGCCCGCTCGTGGATACCGAGGGCAATGTCGTGGGCATCAATACGCTGATCCTGACGCAGTCGGGCGGCAGCGAGGGGCTGGGCTTCGCCGTGCCGTCGAACATTGTCGCCAACGTCGTCGACCAGTTGCGCAAGTCCGGTCGCGTGGTGCGCGGTGAGATCGGCATCGTCGCCCAGACGGTGACGCCCTCTCTGGCGAAGGGTTGGAATCTGGCGCAGGAGTGGGGCGTCGTCGTCGCCGATGTCGAGCCGGAAGGGCCAGGCGAGCGCGCGGGGCTGAAGATCGGCGACATCATCGCCTCCATGAACGGCAAGCCGATGGAGAACGCGCGGCAGTTCAACGTCAACGTCTATCGCCCGGCGATCGGCGAAACGGTGCGCCTGGAAGTCCTCCGCGAGAAACAGAAGCTCGACATCGAGGTCAAAGTCGTGGAGCGGGACGATGCGGCCAACACCTACGCCGACCTCGCCAGCCGCGAGGAGAACCTGATCCCCGAGCTTGGCATCTTTGCGGTGGACCTCACCGGGAGCCTTCTGGAGTTCGTCTCGCCGGTGCGGCGCGAGCAGGGAGGTGTGCTCGTGGCCGCCCGCAGCGCCGAGGGGCCATTGATCGAGGAGCCCTTCAAGGCGGGCGATGTTGTTCATTCCATTAACCGGCAGGCCGTGGCCAACGTGGCCGCGCTCAGGGCGCTGCTTCGTAAACTCAAACCCGGCGATCCGGTAGCCGTGCAGGTGGAGCGCGACGGCCGTCTGCGCTTCATCTCGTTCGAGCTTCCCTGACGCGGCGGCGGCAATCCGGTAATTCTGACCGGAGGCCGGAACTCTTTACCTGAGAATGGGCTGGGTGACTTCCCCTAAGTCACACGAAACACAGAGGCGCACGGTTTGGCACGGGAGGTGCATAATCGGACTGCGCAAGGGTGGTCCCCATGACAGAACAAGAGAAGAACAAAGAACAGTACACGGTTGGCGAGCCTGCCGAGCAGAAAACATCAGGCATCTCCTGGTCGACGGTTGTGCTCGGTCTCGGATTGGCGGCGAGCCTCGGTTTCGGAGCTTGGCTCCATTCAGGGCTGGTGAACGCCCGCCTTGAGGTGAAGAGCCTCCAGAAGGAACTCGCCACGGTGCGACAGACAGTCGCAGCCAGCGATCAGATGGTCAGCCGCCGGCTCGGCGAGACGGTCGAAGCGTTGCGCTCGGAACTGGACCTCACGCGCCGCGAGACCAGCTCGCAAGCGGCCGCGGCGAAGGTGCTTGCCAGGAAACAGGCCGAGATGGTCGCAACGCGCCTCAGCCAGAAGCAGGAAGAGCAAGGCAAGCAGCTCACGCAACAGTTGGACGAGATCCGCACGACGACCCAGCAGGCCGCGGCGCGGCTGACGGACATCACCAGCGAAGTCGGAACCGTCAAGACGGAGGTGGCCGGCACCAGGACCGAATTGGAGAAGACGATCTCGGAGCTGCGCCAGGTGACGGGCGATCTCGGCGTGATGAGCGGCCTGATCGCCACCAATTCGAAGGAGATTCAGGCGCTCCGAGAGCTGGGCGACCGCGACATCCACGAGTTCACGCTCAACAGGAAGGGCCAGCCCCAGCGGATCGCCGGCGTGCAGTTGGCGCTGCGCAAGGCGGATCCGAAGCGCAACCGTTTCACGCTGGAGGTTGTGGCCAACGACAGAAAGGTGGAAAAGAAAGATCGCAACATCAACGAACCGATGCAGTTCTACGTGACGTCGATCGCGCGCCAGCCGCTCGAGCTGGTGGTGAACGAAGTGAAGAAGGATGTGGTGGTGGGCTATTTGGCAGTGCCCAAGTCGCGGGTGACCACCTCGGCCCGCCGCTAGTCCTGATTCCGGCCAGGTTCTTGAACGGGATGCTCCTGACGGTCCTGTCCGCCATGAGCCAGAGCGCACGCCGGGTTGGATGAAGCCGGACCAGATCCGGCCGCTCAAAGCCGAGCCACTCCGGGGGAGAGCGAAACAACACGGCGTGGACGTGCTCGAGAGAAGGGAGATGCCGCACCCATCGTGTTCCGGGTGCTTGCGGTGAGTGCGGCGTCTCTCGTTCTTCCCTCTCCTTCTTCCCCGGCGGGCCTTCCCTCGGCCCGCCATTTTTTTCTCCCCCCACGTCGAGCACGCCGCCGCCCGGCATCCGCCTTTTCATGACCAGGGGCACATCGCGAGCCAGAGCGGATGCCCGGTGAGAGGGCTGTACGCCGGCCGGACTTCCCGCCGCCCGCCCTCCGTTGCGACCGCACGCGGAGCGGGACGCCGCTGCGAGCCCGCTTCTTCAGTCCGGGCCACAAATCGTGAGCCAGCTCGGATGCGGCGGAAGAGGGCGATCCGTTCGCAGGGCTTCCCTCGCCCAGCCTGTTAATGGGACTGCCTGCCGAACACGCCGCCGGTGCGGACTCTCCTCTTCGGTACGGGCCGCCAACCGGGCGCCAGGGCGGATGAGCTGAAAGCGGGCCTTGCCTCGGGTGGTTCTCTCTCGACCGTCTCTTCATGGGACGGCACGATGAAAGCGCCGCCGGCGCGCCTCTATTTTTTCGGCGATGGGAGCAACTCGCGAGCCAACACCGAGGCGCGGGAGGCAAGTTGGGCGGCGGTCGTCGGTTCGGTGGATCTCAGCGTCTTGGCCTGGTCGGCGAGACTGCGCACACGGTCGCGGGCCTCGCGCTGCTGGCTGGTGAGGCGTTGCTTGCTGAGCTGGGCAAGCACGGCGTTCACCTCGATGAGGTTGGCGTCGATCGCCTGCTCGAGTTCCGCGCGGCGCTCCGGGGTGAGGACTTCACCCAGAACGGGCGGGGGAGCGGGCGGAGTTTCGGGCGCGGTCTCTTCGACCGGCTCCGGCTTGGGGGCCGGACGGGTGGCGCGCGCGGGCTTCGGCGGCGCAGGCTTGGGCGGCGCGGGAGGAAATTGCGGAGGCGGCTCCTGCGGCTCCGCCGGCTTGATGGTATCGATCTGCGGGGGCAGAGTCGGGGGCGGCGAAGGGAGGGGCGTCGTGCCGGCCTTCGGCAGTGAAGGTCTGGGCGGCGGCGGGGGCGGCGGCTCGGGCTTTCTGCGGCGGCAGCCGGCCTGGCCGAGCAGCGCGGCAACGAGGGCGGCGATCAGGAGCAGTCTCACGCTTCGGCCTCTCTGACGGCTGCCAGGGGCAGCCTGAGGTGAAAGACGCTGCCCGCCCCGGGCTCCGAGTCAACTGAGATCGAGCCGCCGTGCAACTGCACGGCGCGGAATGTCATCGCGAGGCCGATGCCGGACCCCCCCTCCTTCGTACTGTAGTAAAGCTCGAAAATGCGGTCCCGGTCTTCCGCCGGGATGCCGGGGCCGGTGTCTTTCACTGAAAGCACGGCCTCTTCCTCATCTTGGCGCAAGGTGACGGTCAGCGTCCCGCCTTTGGGAGTGGCTTCGATACCATTACGTACCACGTTCAGCGCGGCCTGGCGGAGCAGATCGCGGTCGCCGCGAACCGGGACCGGATCGTCCGGAACTTGGACTTCCAGATGGATGTCGGAGCGGGTCGCCTCCGGCCGGACCAGGCGCGCCAGCTCGGTGGCGAGTTCCCGCAAGTCGATGTCTTCAGTCTGAAGCTCGACCGGCTTGGTGTAGTCGAGGAAGGTGCGGACGACGCGGTCCAGGCGGCTGATCTCCTCGGCGATGATCTCGATCTCGCCGCTGGCGGACGGGACCTCGGGCAGCACGCGCGCGCGCAGCAGCTCGAGGTGCAGCGCGATGGAGTTGAGCGGGTTCTTGATCTCGTGCGCGACGCCGCCCGTGAGGCGGTTGATCGCGGTGAGCCGCGTCGCGAGGCCCAGTTGAGTCTCGAGCAGCTTGCGCCCCTCGACGTCGCGCATCCGGAGAAGGAAGCCGCCGCCGGGCAGCGGATCGTAGTTCACTGCAAGCCCCTGGAGGTGGAGCGCGGCCGACGTGCGCGACTGCACGGCGGACTCGATGGCCGCGCCGAGAGGCTGATTGGCGGGGAAGATCTCGCCGTACCTGCGCCCGAGCAGCGAGGCTCGCGGCTGGCGCAGCAGGCGCTCGGCGGCGTGGCTGGCGAGCATGGCGCACCCCCAGGGGTCGAACAGCAGCAGCGCCTCCTCGACGGAGGCGACGAGCTGCTCGACGCTGCCGCGGTACTGTTGGCCAAGCAGGCGCAGCTTCTCCTGAACGATAGAGATCTCGCGCGCGCTGCTGACGACGGGCTCGGGTGTGCTTTGCGCGGATGCCCGGGAGAGGCGGTCGATGTCGTGCGAGATTCGGGCGAGCGGGTTCAGCGCGATGAGCGAGGTCATATACGCCGCCAGAAGGGACGCCATCAACGCGAACAGAGAGGCCAATCCCATGCGCTTCACCTCGGGCATGATCATCTCTCGGAGCAAGGCGGAAGGGACCAGAACCTGGATGACGAAGAGCGTGTCCGCCGTGCCCACCATGCCCAACTGGATACGGACCTCATAATCCACGGTCCCGCCCGCGACGGCATAGAGGACCTCGATAAACGGGAGGGCCTCCAACTCGGACAGGGGAACCCGCGGCATGAGGGAGGCGCCCACCTGTCCGGGCGTCGAGGAGTGCAGGATGATGCCGCGGCTATCGGCCACCGAGATCTGGGCGATTGCTCGCGTGGGCGCCACAGTACGTAAGAGAAAGTCGGGAAGGTCGGGATCTCCGGCGATCGCCGTGCGCCACGCGGAGACGACCTCGGCGCCAGAAGGCCGCGGATCCATCGCCGCGACGTGCTCGTTGGCCCGCAGGCTGACGTAGGTCTGAACGATTCTTGCCGTCGTTTGAGCGCCCTCCACGGTGTGGCGGAGCCAGGCCGTGACGATGCTCTTCAGGTGCAGGATCGACAGCCCGAGCACCACCACGGCCACAAGCGTGGTGATGAGGAAGGTGAGGCGGGCCTTGAGCGACATACTTTATCCGTCGGCTGCGGAAGCCGATTCCCTCAGCTTGTTGAAGAGCGTCTTGGGACTGATGCCGAGCAGCGCGGCGGCGCGGGTGCGATTGCCGCCCGTGTGGCGCAGCGTGAGCTCGACGAGGATGCGCTCGGCCTCCTCGATCGTCGTGCCGGGGCGCAGCGCGACGGAGTCGTCCGCGGCGGGCGCCGGGCGCGCGGCGCTCAGGCCGCTCAGGTGCGCGGCGCCGATCACGCCCTCGCCGGCCAGGATCACAGCGCGCTCCAGCACGTTGCGCAGCTCGCGCACATTGCCGGGCCAGTTGTGGGCGCGCAGGGTCTCCAGAGCCGCGTCGTCGATGCCGGAGACGCGGCAGTTGTGCTTGAGGTTGAGATCGTTGATGAGGGCGGCGCAGAGGGCGCGGATATCGTCGAGACGTTCCCTCAGCGCCGGCAGATGGACGTGGAAGACGTTGAGGCGGAAATACAGGTCCTCGCGGAAGCGGCTCTTGGCGACTTCGGCGGCGAGGTCGCGATTGGTGGCGACGACGAGCCGGACGTCGACTTCCACCTCCCGCTGCGCGCCGAGCCGGCGGACCTTGCGGTCCTCGAGCACGCGCAACAGGCGCGACTGCGTGGCGGCGGGCATTTCGCCGATCTCGTCGAGGAAGAGCGTTCCGCCGTCGGCCAGCTCGAAGCAGCCGCGGCGCTTCTCGATCGCGCCGGTGAAGGCGCCCTTCTCGTGGCCGAAGAGCTCGCTTTCGATCAGCGATTCGGGAAGCGCGGCGCAGTTGATGGCGACGAACGGGCCCGCGGCGCGCGGGCTCAGTCGATGGATGGCGCGCGCGGCCAGCTCTTTGCCCGTCCCGCTTTCGCCGGTGATGAGCACCGTGGCGCGGGTCGGCGCCACCTGCCGCAGCACGGCGAAGACGCCGGCCATCACGCGCGACGAGCCCACGAGGTCGCCCAGCATCCCCTCGCCTTGAAGGCGGCGTTCGAGGCGCTCGCGGTCGTCGGAGAGCCGGCGCTGGGCGACCGCGCGCTCGAGCAGCAAGCGCATGGCGGACGGTTGCAGAGGTTTCTCGAGAAACCAGAATGCGCCGAGCTCGTGCACGGTGTGCAGCGCTGTCTCGAGGTTTCCGAAAGCGGTGAGGACGATGGCCGGAGGGGCTCCGTCCTGCTCGCGGAGACGCGTGAGGAGCGTGCGGCCGTCCATGACGGGCATCTTGAGATCGGTGACGATCGCGTCGGCGCGATAGGTTTCCAGCAGCTCGAGCGCCTCTTCGCCGTTTGAGGCTGACTCGGCCTGGTAACCCCAACCGGCGATCATCGCCGCCAACGCGGTGCGCTGGTGCTCCTCGTCGTCGACCACCAGGATCCTGGGACGCGACTGCTCCATCCCTCCATTCTAGTTGCCCGATCCGATATCATTGACGGCCAAAGGAGCATGTCATGCAGCAACAGGGTACGATCGCGCGCCGCGATTTCCTGAAGACGGCCGCCGCGGCGCCGGCGGCGGCCGCGGGGGCGCCCGCGATCCTCGCGCAGCGTGGAGCGAACGACCGGCTGGGCATCGCGATGATCGGAGTCGGCACGCGCGGCATCTACCTGCTGGAGCGCGCGCAGGAGGCGCCGAACACCGAGATCCGCGTGATCTGCGATCTGTACGACGCCAACATCGCACGGGCGCGGAAGACGGCGTTCAACAAGAACGCGCGCGTCGAAAAGGACTGGGAGAAGGCGCTTGCATCGAAAGATGTCGACGCGGTGTTCATCGCCACGCCCGACTTCTGGCACGCGCCGATGGCGGTGCGCGCGGCGCAGCTTAAGAAAGACATCTACGTGGAAAAGGGACTGTGCCGCACACTCGAGGAAGCCAAGGCGATTCGCAAAGCGGTGAAGGAGAACAACGTCGTGTTCTCGCTCGGGCATCATCAGAACAGCGACCCCACTTACATCAAGGCCCGCGAGATCTACCAGAGCGGGCAGCTCGGCAAGGTGGCGCTGGTGCGGACCTTCATCGACCGCACGCGGCAGTTCCCGGAGTGGCAGTTCTACACCGCGTACGAGATCTACGAGACGCCGAAGGACGCCAACGAGCAGACGATCGACTGGAAGCGGTTCATCGCGAACGCGCCGGCGCGGCCGTTCGACGTCGAGCGCTTCTTCCGCTGGCGCTGTTGGTGGGATTACGGCACGGGAATCGCAGGCGACCTGATGAGCCACCAGGTGGACGGCGTGAACTGCATCATGCGCATGGGCATTCCGGAGAGCGTTATGACGCAGGGGGCTCTGTACTACTGGAAGAGCGACCGCGAGGTCCCCGACATGTGGCACGCAATGCTCGACTATCCGTCGAAGGACCTCTGCATCCAGTTCAACAGCACCTTCCACAACCGTCACATGGGGACGAACACGTACATTCTGGGGCGCGACGCCTCGCTGGAGGTGTCCGGCGAGTGGTGCCGGACGTATGGGGCGGAGTGGAAGCCCGAATACAACCAAAAGCTGGCGGCGGCGCGCAAGGCGGCGCTCGCCGCGGGCCGTCCGGCCGATGAAGGGGTGGCGCCGCCCGACTACACGATGAAGAAGGGCGAGCTGGAAGTGACGAATCACATGCGCGACTTCATCGACTGCGTCCGCACACGCGGCAAGACCCGCTGCGACATCGATCAGGCGTGGGAAGAAGCCGTGACAATCGTGATGTCGGTGGAGAGCTACAAGCGGGAGCGCAAGGTGAAATGGGACGCGGCGCGCGAGGAGATCGTCTGAGGCCGTGCGGCTTCAGGCCGCGCTGAGATCCGTCTAAGCAAAGCCGGCGCCGCGCGAGCCGGGCCGGCCGAAGCTGGGCGCCGCCGCGCGCGAGGTCGCGCTCCTGCCGCGGCCTTGGGAGCAGCTCAACCGGCAGCCCGGCGGCGCTTCAGTGGCTTTGTTACGGAACACGCAGGTCGCCGGGGCGGCCTTCGCGGCCGGGGCGCTCGCGCGGACGTTTGAAGAAGTAGGCGACGTAGGATTGGGTGACGACGTACTCTTCGCCCTTGGGGCCGCGCTCATCGTTGCGCAGCACCCACGGGACCGCGCTGACCAACTCCCAGCCCTGGCGCCCGAGCGACTCGACCTCCCAAAGGTCGACTTGCATGTAGCGTCCGCGGCCAAGCTCTCTGGGCAGCATCCAGCGGTATTCCCAAATGTTGGCGTCTTCCGAGAGCGGGGTGCGAGGGGAGCGCTGGCCCCACAGCCAAAACGAGGCGGCGAAGAGCACAAGAGCGACTCCGAAGGCGATGCGCTTCATACCACTCAAGACGCAGCGGGGGCCTGGACCGTGGAGCGCGCGGAGGCGCCGGGCGGCGGCACGGGAATATGCGCGGGGGCGGGACCGGCGGGGAGGGTGACGAGAAAAACGTCCGCCTGGCCGGAGGCGCTCTTCACCTCGATTGCGCCGCCGTGCGCGCGGACGATCCAATCGGCGAACGTCAAGCCGCGGCGCGGGCCGGCTTCGGCTTCGCCGCCGTTCGCCCGGACGCGGCGGAAGCGGTCGAAGATGTGAGGCAAATGCTCGGGCGGGATGCCGGGGCCGGTGTTGGAGACGGTGAGGAACAGCGGCCGGACATCGCGCGAAATGGTGACGCGGACCTCTCCCGCGGACGCCGTGAATTGAACGGCGCTGGAGAGCAGGCGGCCCGGCAACCGCTCGAGCCGCGCGCGGCCGGCGAACGCCGGGCGGACCGCGGGCGCCGCCGCGGTGGCGCGCACATTCTTCTCAGCGGCCATGAGACGGAAGCGCTCGATCGTGGCCGCCGCGACGGGGGCGATGTCCACGCTCTGTCCATTGAGCGCGAACTGCCCCGTTTCGGCCTGCGACAGCAGCAGCAGGTGGAGCGGGGCCTCAACCGCCGCCCGGAATTCCACCAGGGCGGGCGCCGGCAACAGGGCCGACTCGAGCTGGCGGCGAGCGGCTGCGATGGGAGTGCGCAGTCCGTGCGAGGCGTCCGCGGAGAACTCCCGGCGCCGGCGATAGAGCAGCGATTCAATGACGTCGCGGAAGAGGAAGTCCAAGCCGGCCGGCGCCAGTTGAAGAAGAGGAGATAGCTGAAGGTGAGCCGGACGCGCAGCCCGCCGGCAATCCGGGCCGAACGCTTGAAAACGGAGAGCATCGGCGCCGCGGTCCGCCGGCGCGAAGCCGCTTACGTGGCCGCCTCGCTGTTGTTGAGCCTATCGGCCGATTCCATCATGTAGCCGATGCCGCGAACGGTGTGAATCAACTTTTCGGGGAAGCGGTCGTCGATCTTGGAGCGCAGGTGGCGGATGTAGACGTCGACGATATTCGTCAGGCCGTCGTACTCCATTTCCCACACATGCTCGACGATCATGGTGCGGCTGATCGGCTTGCCGCGGTTGCGCATCAGGTATTCGAGCATGATGAATTCCTTCGGCGCGAGGTCGATCTGTTGCGTGCCGCGGGTGACCTTGCGGCGCATGCAGTCCAGCGTGAGATCGCTGATCTGGAGCCGCTCGGGGATGGGCTGGCCGCGGCGAAGAAGAGCGCGGATGCGAGCCAGGAGTTCGACGAAGGCAAAGGGTTTGACGAGGTAGTCGTCCGCGCCGAGTTCGAGTCCCTTGACGCGGTCGTCGACGCCGGCGCGGCCGCTGAGGATTAGCACCGGCTGGGTGAAAGTGCGCGTGCGAATCTGCTCCAGGAAGGCGAGGCCATCCATGTCGGGCAGCATCAGATCGAGGATGACCAGCTCGATGCCCGGGTCGAGGATCTTGGCGAGACCGGTCTTGCCGTCATGAGCGGTCAAGACCTGATACCCCTCGCCTTCGAGCCCTCGACACAGAAAGTCGGCGATTCGCTTCTCGTCCTCCACGACCAGAATCTTCGCTGGTGACCCCATCGATACTACCTCAACTCTTTCACCCGGAGCGGTCGCCGGGGGCTTGCAACCCGGGGGGCGTTCAAAGCACCGGTCCCACTCTCCACGGCACGAACTCCCTGTGCCCCAGTCGTTCACTCGCGGTCTTCTCGCCTGAGGCGACCCGCAGGAGCGTGCCAAAAATCTCACGGCCGGTCTCTTCGACCGTCACATCCCCGTCCGCGATGCGGCCGCCATTCATGTCCATGTTATCCCGCATTCGTCGGAAAGTGGCGGAGTTGCTGGCGATCTTGAGGACCGGGATGGTTGGAAAGCCGATGGCGCTGCCGCGGCCGGTGGTGAATGCGATGAGATTGACGCCGCCGGCGGCGAGCCCGGTGAGCGACACGGGGTCGTAGCCCGGCGTGTTCATGAAGACGAAGCCCGGCCCGTGCACGCGCTCGGCGTAATCCACCACCTCGTTGAGTGCAGACGATCCGCCCTTGGCCACCGCGCCGAGCGACTTCTCGAGAATGTTGGTGAGTCCGCCCTCCTTGTTGCCGGGCGACGGGTTGTCGTCGAAACTGCCGCCGAAGCGCGAGAGGTACTGCTTGTATTCGCGGATCATCTCGAGGAGCTTCTCGGCCGTGTCTCGATTGCGGCAGCGGCGCACAAGCAGATGCTCGGCGCCGAAGATCTCGGGGGTTTCGGCCAAGACGAACGTCGCGCCGATTTCCGCGAGCATGTCGGAGCAGCGGCCCAGCGCGGGGTTGGCCGTGATTCCGGAGAAGGAATCCGAGCCGCCGCAGTTCAGGCCGACGCTCAGTTTCGAGGCGGGCAATTCCAGGCGCTTTTCGGCCGCGGCGCGCTCGATGAAGCGCGCGATCTCGCCGCGGGCGGCTTCGACCGTGGCGCGCGTGCCGCCGCTGGCCTGGAGAGTCATGCCCACGAGGCGGCCCGCGGGACGGGCGCCGGGCCCCAGGTAGCGCTCGATCTGATTCACCTCGCAGCCCAGGCCGAGAATCAGTGCGGCGCTGACGTTGGGGTGATCCAACACGCCGGTGAGGGTGCGCTGAAGCTGCTGGGTGTCGGGGCCGATCGAATGCGCGCAGCCTTCCCCGTGGGGGAATGCCACAACGCCGTCGACGTTGGGCGGGAGTGGTTCGCCCGCATAACTCGCGGCGATCAGCTCGGCCGTGTGGGCGGCGCAATTGGAGGCGGCGACGACAGCGATGTAGTTGCGCGTGCCGGCGCGGCCGTCTTCGCGGGGGTAGCCGAGGAATGTCGGGACGTCGGCGGGCGGCGGCGCGGGGGCGCGGTCGGCGGCAGGGAACTCGTAGTCGAGCCGGATGTCTTCGTAAGCCACGTTGTGCGTATGAACATGGCAGCCGGGGCGGATCGGCTCCTTGGCCCAGCCGATGACTTCGCCGTAACGGCGCAGCGGCTCGCCCGGCGCGACGGCGCGGAGGGCGAGCTTGTGTCCGGCGGGCACGGGCTCCGCGAGCGTCACTTCGATCCCGCCGAAGCGCAGCGCCTGTCCGGCGGGAAGCGTCAGGCGGGCGATGGCGACATTGTCGGACGGGTGCAGCAGGATGGCTGCGTTTTCGGCGGTGGGCGGAGGCTGGATGTCAACGAGAGACATGGGGCGTCAGCGCAGCAGAAAGGTTTCCATGATGTCTTCCCCGGTGTGAACGTGGTAGCCGCCCTTCACCGGGTGAATGAAGATGCCGCCGTCCTTCGGAACGGGGAAGTCCTCGATGCGGCGTACGATCTTGAAACTCGCGTTTTCCGCGGCCGGGAGGAACTTGCCGATGTGGACGTGCGCGTGGCACTGTGTGCGCACGCGCCAGCCGTTGTAGGCGACTCCCCAGTTGTCTCCGAAGCGGGCCTTGGCTTCTTCGATGGCGCGCTTCCAGAGGCGAGTGCGGATGCTGTCGTGGATGTCGTGCAGGTGGTGGCCCGCTTCGCCGTGAGCGCGCGGAAGCACGAGCCAGCGGTTGGGCTTGCGCGGGTTGATGTCCTTGAGGACGAAGAATTCGATATCGGCGGGCTGCTTCTCGGCCTCGCCGCACAGGCTGCACTCGCGGGCTTTCATCGTCTCCGGCTTCGCGGGGTCGCAGGCGCAGTTGCTGACGTCGGCGCGTGCGGCGGCGAAGAGACACGCGGCGAACGCGAGGCGGAGAACTGGGTGCATGGGCGTCATTATACTGGTGGGTGTTCTCTGACGGACGTCTCGATCGTCCTGCTCTCATTTTCGCTCTGTTCGCGCTCGCGGTGTCGGCGGGGGCGCTGCTGTACGGACAGGCGCTGACCGGGCTGCTGGGTCCGGACGAGCCGCGCTACGCGTGGATCGGGCGCGAGATGGCGCGCACGGGCGACTGGGTGACGCCGCGGCTGTGGGGCGAGCCGTGGTATGAAAAACCTCCGCTGCTCTACTGGCTGATCGGCCTCGGACATCTCGCGGGCCTGAGCGGCGACCTTGCGGCGCGCTTGCCTGTGACGCTCGCGGCGCTTGCTCTGCCGCTGTTCGGCTTGTGGATTCTGCCTCGGTTCACCGGACCACAGACGCCGTGGATCGCGGCGCTGTTGACTGCGATGTCGGGCGCGTGGGTGGCCTACAGCCAGGTGGGGGTGACGGACATCCCGCTGGCGGTGACGTTCACGGCCGCGCTGTGGCTGGGGGTGGCGTGGCTGGAAGGCGAAGCCGGGCGCGGCGCGATGTGGGGCGTTGGCGCCTGCCTGGGATTGGCGGCGCTCTCCAAGGGGCTGGTTCCGCTCGTCCTGTTTGCGCCATGGCTCTGGTTTGCGCGGCGGCGGTGGCGGGAACTGGGTCCGGCGGCGGTTGCCGCGTTGCTGGTCGCAACGCCGTGGTATGCGCTGATGCTGGCGCGCCACGGCGGCGAGTTCTGGCGCGAGTTCATCGTGCGGCACCACTTCGGGCGTTTCGCGAATGAGGGGTTGCAGCACGTGCAGCCTGTTTGGTTCTTCGTGCCGGTGGCGATCGGGCTGCTGTTCCCCTTCTCGCCGCTGCTGGCGCTGATCCATCGCGGGATGTGGGCCGCGGGCTGGCGCAGGGTGCTGGCGGCGACGGTGGCGTTCGGGTTCGTCTTCTTCTCGGCATCCACGAACAAGCTTCCGGGGTACCTTCTCCCGCTGCTGCCGTCGTTCTGCGTGCTGCTGGCGGACGCGGTGGAGCGGGCGCGGCAGCCGCGGCGGCCCATCGCGCTGTCGGCCTTCCTGCTGGCCTTGATCCCAGTGGTGGCGGATGTCTTGCCGCAGGCGATGATCGGGGGCATCCGCAGGGCGCCCTGGTCCGGCGTGCCGTGGGAGTATTTTGCGGCCGCGCTGGCCCCGGCCGCGCTGGCCTGGTGGCTGGCATCGCGCGGGCAGCGAACGGCGGCCGTCGCCCTGGTAGCTGCGCTCATGGCCTGTGGCGTCATCCACGTCAAAACGGCGGCATACCCGGCGCTCGACCGCCTCGTGTCGGCGCGCGGGCTCTGGCAGCGCGTGCGGCCGGTGCGGGACGCGGTGTGCATCGATGTGCTGCACCGGAGCTATCGTTACGGCCTGCGGTACTACTCGCTGGAGCCGCTTCCGGAATGCGCGGAAGCGGACCGGCCGATTCACCTGACGCAGGAGGGCGGACGGCTGCCGGTGTTGAACGTCACGGGCGAGCCGTTGCGCAAGTAACCGGCTTCAGTTGCGCCGCTTGGCCGCGGGCGCTTTCGCCGGAGCGGCAGCCTGCGCGGCGGCCGTCGTAGCCTGCATGGCGGCGAGCGGGCCCGCCATCTCGGCCATCGATTTGACGGAGAGGTTTTCCTCCTCGCAAGTGAAGACGAGACCATCGCAACCCTCCTCGTGATCGACCGCGACGAGGTCGCCGAGTTTCACCTGGCCTGTGGCGATGAGGTTCGAAAGCGGCTGCACGATCATACGTTCCAGGGCGCGTTTCAAATGCCGCGCGCCGTACTTGATATCGGCGCCTTCAGTCAGCAGGCGCTCTACGGCCCGTTCGCTGACGCGAAGAATGAAGCCGCCCGACGGCGAATCGAAGATACGCTGCTGGATGTAGCCGATCTCGATGTCAAGCACCCGGCGCAGCTCGGCCTTGCCGAGAGGGCGGAAGACCACCACCTTGTCGAGCCGGTTCATGAACTCGGGCGTGAATTTGCGGCGCGCGGCTTCGATGCCGGTGCGCTCCAGTTTACGTTCCGTGGCCTTGTCGGCGAGAGCCGGCGCCTCGCCTGCGCCGAAGCCGAGCCGGGGCGAGAGGATGGAGCTCATGGCGGCGGCGCCGAGGTTCGAGGTCATGAAGATGAGACAGCGCGAAAAGTCCACCTTGCGGTTGTCGCCGAGTGTGAGCGTCGCTTTGTCGAGGATGCCGAGCAGCAGGTTCCAGAGCGCGTCGCTGGCCTTTTCGATCTCGTCGAACAGCACGAGGCTGAGCTTCACGCGGTCGTTGTGATACTGGTCCAGCGTCTCCTGGCTCAACAGCGGATGGGTCTCGCGGTGGCCCAGGTAGCCGGGCGGCGAGCCGATGAGCTTGGCGATCTCATGGCTGTGCTGGAATTCAGCGCAGTCGATCTTGACGACGGCGCGCGCGGTGCCAAGCAATGCCTCCGCCGTGGCCTCGACGGTGCGGGTTTTGCCCGATCCCGTGGGCCCGAGAAAGAGCAGATTGCCGACGGGGCGCAGCGGGGCGTTCATCGAAGTGAGGTACATCTGGTAGACGTTGACGATCTGGGCGATGGCCTCGTCCTGACCCACAATGCGCTGGCGCAGGTGAGACTCGAGTCCCTCGGCGTCCCAGCCGCAGCGGGCGGGGTCGAGGCGTCTTGGCGCGCGCTCGCGTTTTGCGTCTTCCTTGAGCAATGCGCGGCGCGCCGCAAACTCCACCGCCAGGCGCTCGCGCGGCGAAGTTCCTTGTTCAAGCCACTCGCCCAAAGCCTGACTCCTTTCGCCGGGCGCGCCGCGCGCGAGCGCTACTTTCGCGGCGGCTTGCTCGGCCGGATCTCGACGTGACTGATCAGCGTCCTGTCGGGCATGGCCAGGATCATGGCCACGGCTTCGGCGATGTCCTCGGGCGCGATCTTCCACACCGCGCGCCCGGCCCGGCCGAATTCGGTGCTGACGCTGCCGGGCAGCACCGCGCTGACCTTCACACCCTCATATCGGTGGTCCAGCATCACAGCTTCAGACATCCCGTTCAATCCGAACTTGGAGGCGTTGTAGGCGGCGCCTCCGGCGAAGGGGTTTTTGCCCGCCAGGCTGGAGATGTTGACGATCCAGCCGCCGCCGCGGGCGCGCAGCCGGGGCAGGGCGTAGTGGATGCAGTAGTAGACGCCGGTGAGATTCGTGCCGATGACCGCGTGCCACTGGGCGGGCTCGAGCGCGGCGAGGTCGGAGAAGACGCCGACGCCGGCGTTGTTGATGAGGATATCGAGGCCGCCGAGATTGGTGTCGACGCCGCCAAACATTTGGCGGACCGCGGCTTCGTCGGAGACGTCGGCGGCGCAGGCCCAGACCTTGGCGCCGGGATGCGCCATGGCCGCAAGCTCCGCGGAAGCGCGGGCCGCGCTGTCTTCCGTGCGTCCGCAGACGGCCACCGATGCCCCGGCGGCCAGCAGCCGCTCCGCGATGGCGCGTCCGATACCGCGCGTGCCGCCGGTGACAAGCGCCGTTTTGCCTTTGAGATCCAGGGTCATGCCATCAGGATGCCACGGCGCACGAGACCTGACGGCGAATCAACGCACAGCGCCATCAACGCATTCCGGGCAGGACATGAAGATAATCCCGTTTCGGGGATGAAAGAGCGCTTAAACTGTAGTGCCCAACCGGTCCGAAGCGGAACGTGAGCAGCCGCGGTGCAAAGTGCCGGTTCAGTCCTTTGGGCTGAAGGGAGTTCTCAGCACCCATGAATCGCCGTCAATTCATCAGGAGCGGTGTGCTCGTCGGAGGCGGGATTCTCTCCTCCCAGCGGCGCGCATACGCTCTCTGTCAAAGTCCCACGCTTCAGTTGGGCAAGACAAGGGTGCGTGGCGCCGGCCCTGGGGGGATTCCAGTGGCCGCGCCGAACCACTTCCCAGCGCCCGTGACCGGAGTCACGCATTACACGATCAACATCCAGGAATTCGAAGATCGGTTGCACCCTCACCTTGGACCAGACAGGCTGCGGGGTTTTCATCCTGAGCTGCCGCCCGGCGGCGGGGTTCAGCACGCGAGGCGCCTCGGCGGCATCATCGTCGCGCAAAAGGGTGTTCCGGTGCAGATCACTTTCCGGAACAATCTCTCTCCAGGGCACATCCTCCCGGTCGACACCACCATCGAGGGCGCCGGCGGCGCGCAGAATCGAACGGCCGTCCACCTTCATTTCGGTCTGGCGCCCTGGAACACCGACGGAGGGCCGTTCGACTCGTGGGCGCCGGACGGAACGCACGGCGTCAGCTTCGTCAATAATGTGATCCTGAATCCTGCCGCCGCGCCCAACGAAGCTGAATACTACTACCCCAATGACCAGTCCGCCCGCTTGGTGTGGTATCACGATCGCGCCTTCGGCATCACTCGCATCAACGCCTCCGCCGGCCTCGCGACCGGCTACATCGTCAGGGACGCCTACGAGACCAACCTGAAGAACCTCGGCCTTGCCGAATTGATCGAGGCCGGCGGCCGCGAGCTGGCTGTGGTGATCCAGGAGAAGGTTTTCGTCGACGCCGCGAATATCGCTGCGCTCGACAGCGCCTGGCCGGCCGCGCTGCGCCACACCGGCTACCTATGGTAGGAGCACGTCTACGATCCGAGCCTCTTCGAAGTGGAGAAGCGTGGCCTGCCGATTCCCGACCCATCCGTGGTCCCCGAATTCTTCGGCGATAAGATGCCGGCGAACGGCACGGTCTATCCCGAAGAGACCTTGGAAGCGCGCCGTTACGGACTCCGTATCCTCAACGCCCTCAACGCCCGGTTCCTGAGCCTCCGGTTGCTCGTGGACGACGGCAGTCCCGACGGCGTCACCCTGAACAATCAGGGCGCCGCGCTCAGCCAGCCTGCGCTGAATGGCGCTGCGCCCAACCCGACCGGATGGCCGACGGCGGACTTTCTGATGATCGGGAACGAAGACGGGTTCCTGCCGCAAGCGCTTTATGTGCCCTCTGATGCGCCGTTCAACCACGCGGCTTTGACGGGGCCGCTGATTCCTGGGCCCGCCGGGCGCGCCGGCGTGATTGTCGATTTCTCCAACCGCGCCGGTCAAAAGCTGATTCTCTATAACGACGCCCTGGCGCCGTTCCCGGGCGGTTCCCCGGTGTTCGATTACTTCCCCGGCCTGAAGAACAAGAATCCGGTGAACGCGGTCACGCCGCCGGGCTCGGGGCCGAACACGCGCGTCATCATGCGATTCAATGTCGTGGCCGCGGCCGGGTCCGATCCGCCGCTCGGCATCAAGCGGCGCACGGTCCTCAGCGCCGGCAACGAGCCGCTGCTCGCGCCCCTCGGCGTCATGACTCCGCCGCCTGGAGCGAAGGTGAGGCAGTTAACGTTGAACGAGGGGTTCGATGAGCACGGCCGGTTGTCAGAGCTGCTCGGCATCAACGAGCCGCTGGACGACGGGGAATTCGGCCGGCCTTACCTCGGGGAAGCGACGGAGACGCCGCATGCAGACGCCGAGGTCTGGCAGATCGCCAATCTGTCGGCCGACACGCACCCCATCCGCTTTCACCTGGTGAATGTCCAGATCCTCCGCCGTCAGAGGTTTCCGGTCTCCGGCTACAAGGGGACTCCGAAGCTCCTCGGCGCGCCCCGGCCGCCCGATCCTCACGAGACGGTTTGGAAGGATACGGTGTTGATGCACCCGGGCGAGGTGACAACGCTCGCCATGCAGTTCAAGCCGCCCAGTGTGCCGTTCATCGTCCAGGCCAGCCCAAGGACCGGCGGCCATGAATATGTCTGGCACTGCCACATCCTGGAACACGAAGAGCACGACATGATGCGGCCGCTGATCCTCACGTAACACGCGCGCCGCAGCGGCAACTGGTCTGGTGATCTCAAAGAGCCCCGGCCGGCCCCGCGCAAGGGGCAGTTCTCGTCGCACGACGGGCGGCCATCGCATCCTCCGCCGGGACCAGCCGTCCGAATCCCAGGTTGCGATCGGGCGGTTGTTGAGCGGCCCGGCGAAATGCGATGATCCTCAACAATCGGCGCTGTCTGACCGGGGACGCCGGTGAATGGTATCGTCGGCTATCAGGGGCTCAGCCACACACAAGGAGCAAAACATGGAACTCGGCGCGTTCTCAATCAGCCTGGCAGTCAAGGATCTCGGTGCATCGAGGAGCTTTTACGAGAAGTTCGGGTTCAAAGTCTTTCACGGGGATGCAGCGCATAACTGGCTGATCATGAAAAACGGCGATCACGTCATCGGGCTCTTTCAAGGGATGTTCGAGAGGAACATCCTCACCTTCAACCCCGGCTGGGACAGCGACGCCCGGAAACTCGCTTCTTTCACTGACATCCGCGAATTGCAGCGGCAGCTCAAGGCCCAAGGCGTGCAGTTGGCGCAAGAGGCGGACGAGACGACAACCGGGCCGGCCAGCTTCGTCGCCGTGGACCCGGACGGGAATCCGGTCCTTGTCGATCAGCACGTGTGAGGGAAAGGCGCGCCGGCGCGCCCAATGCGGTTTCGAAGGGTCGCTCCCGCCCTCCGGCTATACTTGGAATGTGGTGGTCTTCTTAGAGGGGGATCCTGCTTGATCCAGGAGATGAGCCTGCTGTGGCTCCGCCTGGCGGCTCTCCTTTATTCGGTTGGACTCGTGGAAGCGTTTTATACGCTGTTCCGCCGCGACAGCCGTTTCTTCAACTTCGCGCTCGCGTGCTTCCAGGCCGGCGCAATCCTGCACTTCGTCAGCATTGTCGAGCACAGCGTCGCGCTGCGCCACCTGGCGGCCAACAATTTCTTCGAAACAGCATCGCTGTGCGCCTTTCTCTTCGCGGCCGTGTTCCTGTTTGTTCAGTGGCGCTACCAGTTTCGCGGTCTGAGCATCGTCATGTTCCCGCTGGTGAGCGTGCTCACGCTGGCCGCCGCCATGGGCTCGCCCGTCGCAAGCTGGAGCGACCCCAGGGTCCGCGACGCCTGGCTCCTGACGCACATCCTGCTCGTGCTGATCGGCTACGCGGGCCTGCTGCTGAGCGCCGGCGCGGCGGTCTTCTACCTGCTCCAGGAACGCCGGCTGAAACGCAAACAGGGCCGCGCGGGGCTGCTGGGCCTCGTTGAAGCCGAACGTCTGCCGCCGCTTGAGACGCTCGACTCGCTGATCACCCGCTCCATGAGCATCGGTTTCGTTTCTATCACGCTGGCCGTGGTCGCTGGCAGCTCGTGGGCCTTCATCGAATCCGGCACGCGCTGGATCAGCGAGCCTAAGATCGTCGTCTCCCTCATCACCTGGGCGTTCTACCTGCTCATGATGTTCCTGCGCATCGCCGCGGGCTGGCGCGGGCGGAGGGCCGCGTTTCTCTCTTTGAGCGTGCTCGGATTCGGGGCGATCACCTGGGTTGCCCATATCGGATTGCGCCCGTTGTTGCAGCGATGAAGGTTCTGCTCACAGGACTCAGCCACAAGACCGCGCCTATTGAAGTGCGGGAGCAGCTCGCCATCGCCGAAGCGGCGCTGCCTGAGGCCCTGGATATCGTGCGCAAGGAAACGGGTGCCGAGGAGGCGCTCATCCTCTCCACGTGCAACCGCGTTGAAATCGCCGTCACGGCTGAAAAGGCCGAATCGGCCGACCGCGTTTGCAGCGTTTTCGCCGCGCTGCGCGGCGTCGATGCGATGTGGCTGCGGCAGTACCTCTATCAATACGAGGACCGCGACGCGATCCGGCACATCTTCCGCGTCGCCGCGAGCCTCGATTCGATGGTCGTGGGCGAACCGCAGATCCTCGGCCAGCTCAAGGCGGCCTACGCGCTGGCGCGCGAGCGCGGCGCGGTCAACGGGTTTCTCGACACCGTGCTGACGCGCGCCTTCAGCGTCGCCAAGCGCGTGCGCTCGGAAACCGAGATCGGCCGCAGCGCAGTCTCAATCAGCTACGCCGCCACCGAGCTGGCGCGGCAGATCTTCGGAAACCTCAAGGGACGCCGCGTGCTGATCGTCGGCGCGGGCAAGATGAGCGAGCTGGCCGCGCGGCATCTCCACCGCTCAGGCTGCGATCGCATCTTCGTCACCAACCGCACGCGCTCGCGCGCCGAGGAGATGGCCGCGCTGTTTCAGGGCGAAGCGATTGAATACGAGACCTTCCACGACCGCCTGCCCGACATCGACATCGTGCTCACCTCGAGCGGCGCCACGCACTTCCTGATCACCAAGGACGAGATGCGCCGCGTCCTCGACCGCCGCCGCCACCGGCCGATGTTCCTCATCGACATCGCCGTGCCGCGCAACATCGACCCCGCGGTGAACGAGCTCGAGCACGCCTTCCTCTACGACATCGACGACCTCGGCCGCTCCGTGGAAGAGAACCGCCGCGCCCGCCAGAAGGAAGCCGAAGAGGCCGAGCAGATCATCGACGGCGAAATCGACCGCCTGGTGGAGCGCCTGCGCGCGCGCGAGGTGGCGCCCACTATTCAGCGCCTTCAACAGCAGCTCGACGAGATGAGCCGCGCCGAGTTGGAGCGTTTCCGCGCGAAGCTGGGCGAATTGACGCCCCAGCAGGAGGAGGCCTTGCAGGCCTACACGCGCGGGCTGCTGAACAAGATCGCGCACGGGCCGATGGCCGAGATGCGCCGCGCGGCCGGCGCGCCCGGCGGCGAGCACGTGATCGGCATCATCCGCCGCATCTTCCGCATCGACGAGTAATTTATGGCGACGCTCACCATCGGATCGCGCGGCTCGCAACTGGCCCTGTGGCAGGCGCGGCACATCGCGTCGCGGCTGGCTGCGCAGGGCGTCGAGACGCGCATCGAGATCATCAAGACCACCGGCGACAAGATTACCGATGTCCCGCTGGCGAAGGTGGGCGCGAAGGGTCTATTCACCAAAGAGATCGAGGAGGCGCTGCTCGACGGGCGCATCGACCTCGCGGTTCACAGCTTGAAGGACCTGCCGACCGTGCTGCCCGCGGGGCTCACGATCGCGGCTATCCCCGAGCGCGAGCTGCCCTACGACGCGCTGGTTGGGTCGACGCTCGCCGCGCTCAAGCAGGGCGCGAAAGTGGGCACCAGCTCGCTGCGGCGCTCGGCGCAGTTGCGCGCACGGCGGCCGGACCTTGTCATCGAGAACATCCGCGGCAACCTCGACACGCGGCTGCGCAAGCTCGACGAAGGGCGATACGATGCCATCCTGCTCGCCGGAGCGGGGCTGCGGCGGCTGGGCTGGCAGGAGCGCATCGCGGAATTGCTGATGCCCGATGTGATGTGCCCCGCGGTGGGGCAGGGAGCGCTGGCGGTGGAGACGCGCGATTCGGGTGAGGCGCTGGAGATCTGCCGGCGGCTCGACGACGCCGCCACACGCGCGGCGGTGACGGCCGAGCGCGCGGTGTTGAGGTCGCTCGGCGGCGGCTGCCAGGTGCCGATCGGCGCGCACGCGGCGGTGGACGGCGGGCGGCTGCGCCTGCGCGCCGTGGTGATTCATCCCGATGGGGGGACGTCGGTGAGCCGCGAGTGCGAGGGCGCGGTCGAGGACGCCGCGAAGTTGGGCGAGCAGGCCGCGGCTTGGTTGCTCGACAACGGCGCGAGCGCGATTCTGCGCGAGGTCTATGGAACGTCGATGCCGCTGGCCGGCAAGCGCGTGGTGGTGACGCGCGGTCGCGACCAGTCGGGCGCGCTGGCGGAGAAACTGCGCTCGTACGGCGCGGAGGTGGTCGAGCTGCCGGTGATTGAGTTCGTCGCGGTCGAGGACACGGCGCCGCTCGATCGTGCGGCGGCGAAGTTGGAGACCTACGACTGGCTGATCTTCACAAGCGCGAACGGCGTCGCGTTTTTCACGCGGCGCGCGGCGCCGGCGCGGTTTCGCGGGAAGGTCTGCGCCGTGGGCCCGGCGACAGCCGCCGCGGCGGAGAACGCCGGGTTCAAGGTGGACGCGATGCCGGCGGAATACGTCGGCGAGTCGATCGTCGCGGCGCTCTCGGTTGAGCCGCTGAAGGGCAAGCGCATCCTGCTGCCGCGCGCGGCCGCGGCGCGCGATGTCGTTCCGGAGCAACTCGCGGCGCTCGGGGCAGAGGTCGATGCTATCGCCGTCTACCGAACAGTGGCGCCGGCGGCGCTTGAAGCCGATGCGCGGCAGGCGTTCGTTGAAGGCCCGCGTCCGGACTGGGTGACTGTGACCAGCGGCTCCACTGTGAAGAATCTTCTTGCGGCGGTCGGGCGCGAGGCGCTGAGCGGAGTCCGCATCGCCTCGATCGGCCCTATCACCACCGAGGTTGCGCGCAAGCACGGCCTGGAGGTCAGCGTTGAGGCCGATCCCCACACCGCCGAAGCGCTGGCCGAAGCGATCGCCCGCGCGGAGTCGCTGTGAACCTGCGCCGCGAAATCGTCCTTGACGGCGCCGGGAAGACCATCGTGATCTTCCGCGGCGCCGACGCCCCCAGCCACAAAGCCAAATACCTGGTGGGCCGCCACCGCACGCACCCGGAGCTGCTCGTCGTTGTCTTCGACGACTCCGCCGAGTGGCACAAACAGATCGCCTCCAAGTTCGGCATTGCGCCCTCCGGAGGTGGCTGGCTCGAAGCCGATCACGTCGAGAAGCGCATCCGGCTCAGCGGCCAAAGCCACGCTTACGGCCGCGAGCTCAGCCGCGCCCTTTCCGCCGCGGCCTTCAAAGCGCTGTTCCCCGACTACGAGGTCAGCCTTGAAGATTGAGCCGCTGACGCGAAATGTTGTTCGATACGCGGCACTTCTTGGTCAAGAGCGGCTGCCCCGGTCGCTGACGCATGATCCCCCGGTGAAGCCCGGTGAGCTGACCTTTGGGAGAGGGTTCGATTGTGGACAAGCAACGACTGCATCAACTCATCGACCAGCTTCCGGAATCGCAATTGGCGGCGGCGGCGCGCTACCTCGAATTCCTGCTTTCGCACGAAGCTCCGGTCGATCCGCAAATGCCCGCCCGCATCGGTCAAGCCCGCGCGCATCCGTCCCCCGGCATCTCGCACGATGATGTCCTCAGCGAATTCAGGATTTGAAGTTCGTCTGGGACCCCGCCGCGCGCGCCGACTTGCGGAGTTTGGACAGGGACGCCGCAATAAGGATCCTGCTAACCCTTACCCGGTATGGCCAGAGCGGTGAAGGCGACGTGAAACGGCTGACTGACCGTGAAGGGCTGCGCCGTCTCCGTGTCGGCGAATGGTGCGTGTTCTTCGATCTCGACGTAACCGGGACGGCGCGTATTCACGGTCTCGATAACCGGGGCCAGGCCTGCTGAAGCCGGCTGTGTGCCCGGCCGGTCCGGCGAGGGCGAAGGCAAGGCACGCCCGGCTGCGTCAAGCTGATCCGCCGCGCGCGGTCCGAGTGAAAGTCAGCCGATGCCAAGCGCCTCGCGCAGCCATGCGATCATCCTCGTTTTGTATCCCGTGAACGCCGGGTTCTTCTCCCAGCCCTCGACGCCGTGGGGCGCGCCTTCGACGGCATAGACCTCGCAGCGCGCGCCGGCGGCTTTCATCGCGGCGCACATTGCGGCCGACTGCGCGAGCGGCACGCCGCGGTCTTCCGTGCCGTGGATGAACAGCATCGGCGGCGTGTTTTTTGTCACAAACGTAATCGGCGAAGCCTGTTTCGGATCGGCCGTCCCGAGAAACTGCGCGATGTTTTTCGGCATCTCGCCGCGCTGCCGGCGCCACAGCTCGATGTCGTGGATTCCATAGAAGGACACGGCCGCGCGCACGCGCACCTTCCCGCGTGCCGCAACGAGCGACACAAGGTGCCCGCCCGCCGATTCTCCCACCAGCGCGATCCGCTCGGGATCGATGTTGAAGCGCGCGGCGTGCTTCTGCAAGTAGCGCACCGCGTCCTCGACGTCCTCCACCGCCGCCGGGAATCTGTCCTTCGGCGCAAGCCGGTAATCGATGGAGAACCACGCCAGCCCCGCTTTGGAGAACACGGGGAACCACGGCTGAATGTACGTCCGCTTGTCGCCCGCTTCCCATCCTCCGCCGTGCACCAGAATCACCGCCGGCTGCGGACGGGACTTCTCCGGAATGTAAGCGTCGTACGTCAGCGCGATGCCGCCGCGTCGCGCGTATTCGGCGTCACGAATCGATTCCGCATGCAGCGCAGGGCAGAGCATTCCACACAGCAGAAGTCCGATTCGCATCCCCAAGCCTCCTTCGTTGCCGATTGTACAGTACAACCTCTACCCCACCCTGCTATCCTCGCCCCATGCCGGGTGTATTTCAGGACAACCTACTCCAAGGCAAGACCGCCTACATCACGGGCGGCTCCAGCGGCATCTGCTTCGGAATCGCGGAACTCTTCGCGCGGCACGGCGCCCGCATCGCCATCCAGAGCCGCAATCCCGACAAGCTCGAAGCCGCGCGAGCAGCGCTCCGCGCCCACACCGAAGCCATCGCCCACGCCGCCGACGTGCGCGACTACGACGCCACCGCAAGCGCCCTCGCCGCCACGCGTGAGGCCTTTGGCGAAATCGACATCCTCGTCTGCGGCGCCGCCGGCAACTTCCCAGCCCCCGCGCTCGGCATGTCCGCCAATGGCTTCAAAGCGGTGGTCGACATCGACCTGCTCGGCACATTCAACACCTGCCGCGCGGCGTACGAGCATCTGCGCAAGCCCGGCGCCTCCGTCCTCAGCATCTCGGCCACCCACTCCTCCCACCCTTACGCAAATCAGGCCCACGTCTGCGCGGCCAAGAGCGGCGTCGACATGCTCAACAAGGTGCTCGCCCTCGAATGGGGCGCCGCCGGCATCCGCGTCAACGTCATCGCCCCCGGACCCGTCGACGGCACCGAAGGCATGCGCCGCCTCGCCCCCACCCCCGAAGCCCGCGCCGCCATCGCCGCCGGCGTCCCCTTGAAGCGCTTCGCCGAAATCTCTGAAATCGCCAACCTCGCCCTCTTCCTCTCGACGGACGCTGCCGCCTACATCACCGGAGCGGTCCACGTCATCGACGGCGGCCTGTCGCTCAACAGCGGACGGCTATTCTGACTGTAGAGATGCCCTCACTCGGAATCGCGGCCGACCTCGTCCTCATCGTCCTAGCCGGACTGCTCGGCGGCCTCATCGCGCACCGACTTCGCCAGCCTCTCCTGGTCGGCTACATCCTCGCGGGCGTCCTCGTCGGCCCGAACACCGCCGGACCCACCGTCGGCGCCATCCATGACATCGAGCTCCTCGCCGAGATCGGCGTCGCCCTCCTCCTGTTCGCGCTCGGCATCGAAATCTCCCTCGCCGACCTCAAGCCCGTCCGCAAAGTCGCGCTCATCGGGGGACCAATCCAGATCGTCCTCACCGCCGCCTTCGGCTACGCCCTCGGCATCCACATCCTCGACCTCAGCGGCCGCGAAGCCATCTGGTTCGGAGCGATGATTTCGCTCTCCAGCACGATGGTGGTCCTCAAAACCCTCGCCGCGCGAGGTGTCATGGCCACGCTGGCCAGCCGCGCCATGATCGGCCTTCTGATCGTTCAGGACCTCGCCGTCGCGCCGATGCTCATCATCCTCCCGCGCCTGCGCGACGCGGAATCTGTCCTG
The DNA here is from genome assembly GCA_964472745.1 of uncultured Solibacteraceae bacterium. GTDB lineage: Bacteria > Acidobacteriota > Terriglobia > Bryobacterales > Bryobacteraceae > CAYYNC01. The sequence goes on along the minus strand of CAYYNC010000024.1, from coordinate 47,782 downwards.
CCCGAAGTCCTCAAATCTCTCCTGCAAGCCGTGCTCTTCCTCGCCGCGATGATCGTCGTCGGCACTCGGGTGATTCCCGCGATTCTCAAGCGAATCGTGAAATGGGAGTCCCGCGAGCTCTTCATGGTGACGGTCCTTGCGCTCGGAGTCGGCGTCGGCTACGGGACTTACCTCTTCGGCCTCTCGTTCGCCTTCGGAGCGTTCGTCGCCGGCATCGTGTTGAGCGAATCGCAGTTCAGCCACCAGGCCCTCAGCGACGTCATCCCCCTGCGAGACCTCTTCGGCCTTCTCTTCTTCGCCTCCGTCGGAATGCTCTTCGACCCGCGCTACCTCTTTGACAACTTCGGCCGCGTACTCTGGGTGGTGCTGCTCATCATGGCCGGCAAGTTCGTCATCTTCGGGCTGATTGCCCGGGCCTTCGGCTACGGCCGCATGGCGCCCTGGATCGTCGGGCTCGGCCTCTCCCAGGTCGGCGAATTCTCCTTCGTCCTCGCCCGTACCGGACTGCGCGGCGAGTCCCTCTCGCGCGAGCTCTACTCGCTCATCCTGACAGCGACCGTCGTGACGATGCTGGTCTCGCCGCTCCTTTTGAATCTCGCACCCTCCCTCTATCGTCTGTGGCGGCGCATCCGCCCGACGCCGCTGCCCCTGAAAACCTTCGTCCTTTCCGAGCGGCCGATGAGCGGCCACGTTGTCGTCGCGGGGTGCGGCGGCACGGGCCAATCCGTAATGCGCATCCTTCAAGCCGCGGGCATCCCATGCGTCGCCGTCGAGTTGAACTACTCGCTCGCCGAAAACCTTACCGCCGCCGGCTTTCCCGTGGTGTGGGGTGACTGCACCAGCGAGGAAGTTCTGCGCGCAGCCTCAGTGGACCGCGCCGCCGCGCTCGTCGCCGCCGTCCCCAAAGGCGATGTCGTCCGCCGCGCCATCGAGCGCGCCCGCGAAATGAACCCCGCCGTCCACGTCATCGCCCGCGCCACCTCCGAGCGCCACCTCGCCGAGCTGCGCGGGATGGGCGTCGAAAGCATCGTCCAGATTGAATACGAAGGCGGACTGCAAATGGTGCGCCAGGTGCTCACCCGCTACGCCCGCTCGCAGGACGAGATCCGCGACATCATCGTCGAAGCGCGCGAAGAGGTCTACCGACAGGCCGGCTGATTCTCGAGCGACTCCAGGAATCGCAGAAAGCTGCGAGCGTGCCCGTCGAGGTTCTCGATCGAGCCGCCGCCGAGCAACGGCGCGCACATCTCGAACGCCGCCGGGCCGCGGTAGCCGCCCTCCCAAAGCGCGCCCAGAAATGCGCGGTAGTCGATGAACCCCTCGCCCATCGGAACCATCTGCACCCACGGCGTCTGCGGCGCGTAGTTAATCAGCCCCGGCTGATACCGGAACCGCGGCCGCTTCGCGTAATCCGCCGCCGTCGTGTGGCACGTCAGCGGGGCCATCGCCCGCGCGCACTCCACGAGGTCTGTCCCTTGCAGCGCCGGAGCCCAGGCGTCGAACGCCGCGCGGCAGTTGGGCTCGCCGACCTCCTCCAGCAGATCCTTCATCGACCGGTAGTCCACCGCCATATCGTGATGGTTCTGCACGCCGAGTGTGACGCCGTAGTCCGACGCCCGCTTCGCGCACTCCCGCAGCGTCTCTATCAGCACGCGGTGCAACGCCGGGTAGGGCACGGAAGCGTGGTCATACGCCGTAAAGATCCGCACCACGCCCGCCCCGAGATCGCGCGCCATCCGCGCCAGCTCCGTCACATGCGCGATCTGAAACTCGCGCTGCGGCACTTCGGCATGCTCCGCGTCGGCGCTGAAATTCGTGTACCCCGCAATCACGCGGCACCGCACGCCCAACTGCTCCATGAACTCCCGCAGCCCCCTGCACGAGTCGCTGTCATAGTCGAGCGCCGAGAGATGAGGCCGCTTCGCCATCAACATCACTCCCTTGAAGCCCAGCTCCGCCGCCTTACGCACAAACTGCACCAGCGGCAGATGCGCCTGCCCGGCCCACGCGCCCGCGTAACTCACCGAATGAAGAATAGGTTCGAATTGCATACGCAGTTTCAAGCGTACATCCCTCGGCGCCGGCATCCAACTCCATTGACACCAAAGCATGCGTGGCTGATACTGAAGCAGATCTACAGAACGTAATCTCCTGAACTCTCCGTTGCCCTGGCGGGGGTGGAGCATGGGAGCTTTCGGCGTTGGAGGAGGACAACTATGAAAATTAAAGCGTACGCTGCCGCTGGCCCGGGTCTGCCCCTGGAGCCCTTCGACTACGAAACAGGCCAGGAAGAGCTCGATGCGGCGCAGGTCGAGATCGCCATCTCGCACTGCGGCATCTGCCACACTGACCTGCACCTGATAAACAACGACTGGGGTATTACCCACTACCCCATGGTCCCCGGCCACGAGATCGTCGGCAATATCACCCGCCTCGGCCGCGCCGTCAAAAGCCTGCATGAAGGCCAGCGCGTCGGAGTCGGCTGGGAGTCCGGCTCGTGCGGCGAATGCGAATTCTGCCGCCGCGGCGAGGAGAACATCTGCCCGCAATGGCGCGGCACCTGCACCCACGGCTACGGCGGCTACGCCAGCGCCATCCGTGTCGACAGCCACTTCGCCGTGCCCGTTCCCGAAAGCCTGGCCTCCGAGGTGGCAGCCCCGCTGATGTGCGGCGGCGTCACGGTTTACGCGCCGATCTCGCAGGAGGCTCGCGCCGCCATGCGGGTCGGCGTCATCGGCGTGGGAGGTCTAGGCCACCTCGCCGTGCAGTTCGCGCACGCCCTCGGTTGCGACGTCGCGGTCTTTTCGACCTCGCCGGCCAAGGAAGCGGAGGCCCGCTCCCTCGGCGCTCACGATTTCATCCACGCGGGCGACCCGGCGGCGATGGAAAAAACCGCCAACTCGTTCGACTTCATCATCTCGACAGCGCCGGTAGACGTCGACTGGGGCCTCTACATCAACGCCCTCAAGCCCAAGGGCAAGCTCTGCATAGTGGGCGTTCCGCAGCACGAGGTGCGCCTTCCGGCATTCCCGCTGATCCTCGGCCGCAAGAGCGTCTTCGGCAGCCCGGTGGGGAGTCCCCTGCTCATCCGCGAGATGCTCGAGTTCTCCGCCCGCAACAAAGTCAAGCCGATCATCGAGACTCTCCCGATGGCTCAGGTGAACACCGCCCTCGACCGCATGCGCCACAACCAGATCCGCTACCGCGCGGTGCTCGCCAACTGACCGCCGCTGCGAGCTCTTGACACTCGCCCCGCAATGGGGCAAAGTACTGCCAAGTCCGCGGCCCGGCCTTTGCTCCGCGCGCCCTGCTCACCCCCCCATCGCCCGCGGAGCGCTTGAACAACGACCGAACGGCTCAAACGCGCCGCCGCCCGCAACCTGGCCGATTTCGTCGCCGCTTACCGCCGCACCGCTCCGGCCGACGGCGCATGTTCAGTCCCGGACGCCGGCGGACTCGCCGCCTACGCGGGCCCCCGCTCTCCCCTCACAACCATCAAGGAAGCCGGCCCCGAGATCACGCCCGGGGAACTCGCCGCCGGGTCCTTTTACGCCGCCAACCGCGCCGGCGCCGCCACCATCGATGCCGCGCCGTGGCTCACTCCCGCTTCCCTGCGCCTGCTCGAAGCCCGCGGGTATCGTTCCGCCGGAGACGAGAACGTTGTGGTCTGCGAAGGCCCCGAGCTCCTCTCTGACCCCGCGCTCATCGTCTCGGCCCTGGGCCATCGCTCGCCGTCCGCCCCCGTGCTCGAGGGCTCCGAAATGCCGGACGAATCCCCGTGGACCGAACTCGCCGCCGGCCTCGAGGGCGCGATGAACCTTGGCGCGCGCGGCGAGGACGGCCCATGGATCGCCTGCGCCCAGCTCGCCCCCGCCCTCGAAGCCTGGATCCCCGGCTGCGACGCCACCGTCCCCGCCGCCCGCAGCCGCGGCGCCCAGACCGCCCTGATCCTCGCCCGCCTCCGCCACGTACCCCCCGGAGCGCTCGCGGTCGCATGAGTCCCCACCGATCGAACACAATCCCAGGACTTCGCCCCTGCCCCAAGCCTCTCAGGAACACAGCCCCGCTCCGCTCGCCGCTCTGCAAGCCCTGTCCTATCCGATTCTCGCGCTGCTCCACGCTTGCGTGCCGAATCCGACTCCGCCAACCGCGGAGAAGCGCGGGACAAGCGGACTCTGGCGGATGCTACCTTGAACTGAATCCCTCCACACGAGCCGTCTAGCCGGCAACGAACGCTTCCATTCGAACGATTTGTCGCCTGTCGCTCCTGGCCGCAGCAGCGTCCCCCTTTCGTGCTTCCGCCACTGTCCCGATGAGTCGTTCACAAGAATTTTAGGGCTTTTTTCTCTTTGTTTTCAACAAATCGCCCCCGAGCTCCGTTTCGGCCTGCGGCGCCCGGGCCATCTTCACTACGGTGGCCGCAATGCGCTCTGGACTGGGCCGACAACTCGAAATCACGGCCGGAACCGCAGTTCCCATCCCCTCGCCGATAGTGTGTTCATACTATGACCGATTGGGGTATTTCACCCCGTTCTTGCAAAAGAGGGACAGAAAAAATCTATCAAACGAACCTATAAACGGCTTATTTTCAATAACCACGCTGTTTATTCACACCCTCGGAACTTTTTCAGCCGCGAAATGGCTCGCGCCGCTCCACCATCGCCGGGTCCAGCTCGATCCCGAAACCTGGACGGTCCGGCAGCTCGATCTTCCCGTTCACCGGCGTCAGCTTGTGCTTTTCGAAGTGGTAGTACCGCGGCCGGCTGGTGATCAGCCACTCAACCAGCGGGCACACCGACGGCGACTGGCTCGCCACCACGTGCAGCGCTGCGTGCACCGCGTGGCCGTGCGGGATCACCTGCGCGTCGTACAGAGTTGCGATCTGGCAGATCTTCACCAGTTCGCTCACGCCGCCGCACCACTCCGGGTCGGCCTGCACCACGCTGACCGCGCCCTGCGCCAGGTAGCGGTTCGCCTCCCAGCGCCCGTAGAAATGTTCGCCCGACGCCACCGGAATCGACGTCGCCCGCCGCAGCGCCGCGAACGCCTCGATCCGGTCCGGCGGAAACGCCTCCTCGATCCAGCGCGGCCGGTAACGCTCCGCCTGCTTCGCCCACGCGATCGCAAAATCGAGCTGCCAGCCCATGAACGCGTCGAACATCAGCTCGACATCGTCGCCCACGCTCTCCCGCAGCACCCGCACCAGCTCGACCGACTTCAACAAACCCTCCGGCCCGTCCCCCGGTCCGTACGCCATGAACCACTTCTGGTGCATGTAGCCTTGCGCCTTCAGCTCGGCCGACCTCTTCCGCGCGGCCTCCGGCTCCACCGAAAATCCCAGGCAGCTCCCATACGCCGTCACCTGCGCGCGCGTCGGGCCGCCCAGGAGCCGGTACACCGGCGTCCTGAAATACCGGCCTCGCACGTCCCACAGCGCGTTGTCGATCGCGCTGATCGCCATCATGAAGTGGCTCGACCGCGCGTGCCGGTTCGAACGGTGCATCTGGTCCCACACCGCTTCGCCCGCCAGCGCGTCCTTGCCCACAACGAAACTCTTCAACTGCCCTTCGATCACGCGCGCGGCCTCGGCGTCGATCGGCCCATAGACGCCCTCCAGCCCGCCCTCCGTCTTCAGCGTGAGATAGATTGCGCTCAGAGGAGCCCCGCGGGCCGGCTGCGGATTGTCTCGATACGGCCTCGGCCGAAGTTCGTCGTAGATGTGATTCATCTGCACCTGGTGCTGCGCGTTCAGCCCCGGCGTCGACTCGCGCCGCCCGTGCACCCGCACCAGCTCCACCGCCGCGATCTTCTCCGCCTTCGGCGGCGCCGCCCACACCGGAGCCAGCCCCGCCGCGCATGCCGTCCTCAGGAAGGTTCTTCTTTGCATAACGCCACGCACTCCCATTCCTCTTTTTCGATCTCGTCCACCAAGCGCCAGCCGTGCTCCGCCGCCGCCTCCAGCACGCGCGCCTTGTGCCGCGGCGGCAAACCCGACACAATCAGCAGCCGGCGCGCGACGCGCCTGTACTCCGCCATCAAAGTCTGGTGCGCCGCCGCATTGATGTTCGCCACGATGACATCGGCCGCGCCCGCGCGCACCGCCCTCAGCGACCCTGTGAACAGCAGCGCCGCGCGTCCGTCCACGCGCAGGTTCTCCTTCGCCACCGAGACCGCATCATGCTCGATGTCGCACCCCGCCGCCCTCGCGCCCAGCAGCAGCGCACCCGACACCAGAATCCCCGATCCCGTGCCCACGTCCAGCACGAACTCCCCGGCGCTCAGGTGCCGCTCCATCGCCATCAGACATAATTGCGTCGCCGGATGCGCGCCCGTTCCCAGCGCCAGCCCCGGATGGATCGTCAGCCGCAGCCTGCCCGCCGGAACCTGTGATTCGTCCCACTCCGGCGCCAGCCAGAAACGCTCCCCCACCGCGTGCGGCTGCCACGCCTGCCGCGCCACCGCTTCCCAGTCGGTCTCTCTCTCGCGCTCGATTCGCGGCTGGAACGCGAAGAACCTCTCCATCAGGCCCTCCGCACATGTAAACCACGCGCGCAGGCGGCAGCCTCCGCCCGGCTGGTCCTCTTCCTGGATTCCGCGCGCGCCCGCGTCCCACAGCTCCGCCGAAATCAGCTCCGCTTCGGACTTCGGGCACTCCAGCGTCAGCGAAAACACCCTTCGATTCTATCGCTGGACGCTACTGCACGCGCTTCTCTTTGCCCACCCAGAAGCGCTCTTTCAGCACCATCTTGCGGATCTTGCCCGTGCCCGTCTTCGGCAGCGGATGATCCAGGAACTCGATAATTCGCGGCAACTTGAACTTCCCCAGCCGCTCCTCGAGATAGGCGAGCAGTTCTTCCTCGCTGAGCGTGCGCCCATCTTTCAGGACCACGAGCGCCGCAGGCACTTCGCCCCAGCGGTCGTCCGGGGCAGCCACCACCGCGCATTCAAGCACGGCCGGATGCGAGAAGATCGCCCGCTCCACCTCCAGCGAGCTGATGTTCTCGCCGCCGCTGATGATGATCTCTTTCTTTCGGTCGACGATATGGATGTAGCCGTGTTCGTCCCACACCGCCATGTCGCCGGTGCGGAACCAGTTGTCGCGGATGACCTCGCGCGTCGCCGCGGGCTCCTTGAAATAGCCCTCCATGATGTTGTCGCCCTGCGCCACAACTTCGCCGATGGTCTTGCCGTCGCGCGGGACCGGGTTGTCGTAGAGGTCCACCACGCGCACTTTCGTCCCGGCGATAGGCCAGCCCGCCATCGCCTGCCGCCTGTGCCTGTCCGTCTCGTCCCTGTACGTCACGGTGGGCTTCTTGTTGCCGCAGGTCAGCACCGGGCTCGTTTCAGTCAACCCGTACCCTGCCACCACCTCGCAGCCGAACGCCGCCTCCATCCGCGCGATCAGCTCCGGCGACGACGCCGCGCCGCCGATCATGATCCGCTTCATGCTCGACAGGTCGTGCGCATTCAGTTCAGGCGCGTTGAGCAGCATGTTCGCCATCACCGGCACCACGCTCATGTCCGTTGCCTTGTGCTGTTCGATCAGCTTGAACACCGTGGGCGGCTCGAACCGCCGCACCATCACCTGCTTCCACCCCATCAAGGTCGAGAGCTGCGGCCGGCCCCAGCCGTTGGCGTGATAGAGCGGAATCGTGTGCAGGTCTACCGGCCTCTCGCACGTGCGCGGCAGGCTCAACAGCATGAGCGCATGCAGATACAGGTTGCGGTGCGTCAGCACCACGCCCTTCGGCGTGCCCGTCGAGCCCGAGGTGTAGAACAACTCCGCCGCCGCGTCCTCGTCGTACGCGAAGATGTCGGCAGGCTCGGAGCGCCCCTCGTCGATCAACTGCTCATAGTGCAATTCCGCAAGGTGATGCCCGCCTTCGAGCGACACCCAGTGCTTCACCTCGCGGCACGATTTCCGAAGCTTCTCGACGATGGCGGCGAAGTCGTGCTCGAAGCAGAGCATCTTCGCGCCCGAGTGGTCGAGGATCGCCGTCAGCTCAGCGGCCGTGAGCCGCACGTTCAGCGGCATCACCACCGCCTGCGCCTGCACCACGCCGTAGTAACCCTCCAGCAGCTTGTGTGTGTTGAAGCTGAGAAAGGCAACGCGGTCCCCTTTCTCAATTCCATGCTTCGGCAGCGCCGTCGCCAGCCGCTGGCACCGCGCGCCGAACTGCGCATAGGTAAAGGTCTTGCCCCCGCAAACGACGCCGATCTCGTCGGCAAACTGGTCCAGCGCCCGGTCCAGGCATCGCAGCGGCGTCAATGGCACATTCATCTCCGGCTCTCCTCACCCCTTCATCTGCGCTTTGTGCGCCTTCCAGGCTTCCCGCGCTTCCTTGATCTGCCGGGCGTGTCCCTCGGCGTGCTCGGCGTAGATGCGCAACAAATCCAGAAGTGTTTCGCGCCCGTTCACCGAGTGCATCCCGGCGCGTGCATATGTCTCCTCGGGAAGATCCCTCAACAACTCGAAGTTTTCGCCGCGCACGCGCCGGAACGTCTCCAGCGCCTGCGAGAACTTCCGCTTGTGGTAGTCGAGCCTCTCGGCCCACGCGTTCTCGTCGTAGGCCAGAAGCGCCGGGTTCTCCTCTGCAATCACGCGGCACATGCGGTCGCGGCCCACCATTTCCGAATCCGACAGGTGGCACACAATCTGCCGGATGCTCCACTTGCCCGGCGCGGGCTTGAAGTCCAGCTCCGGCCCGGCGGCGCCTGTGCAGACCACGGCCACCAGCTCCGCACCGCGGCGGAATCGTTCCAGAAGATCCTTGATCTCGCTCATTCGGGCTATCCGTCAATAATAGTCCGCACAGCTCATGTAATACCCGCACTTCTCGCAAAACAGCTTGCACTTTCTCTGCGCGAGGCGCGCACTGCACACGGGGCACCACAGCATCGGCTCGGCTGCGGCGGAGTCCGCGACCTCACCCGCGTCCCCCTCCGCCCCCTCTCGCGGAATCTCAGGCGGCTCCATGACTTGCGACACCGTTATAATAGCGCCATTCCCATGAAGACAAGGACATCTCTGATTGTCTTCGCCGCCCTGGGGCTGCTCTGCGCCCAGCAGCGCGCGCCGGAGCGCCCCGTCCGCCATGCCGCGCGCGGCCTCCGCGGCGCCGTCGCCGCCGGATCGGACTTCGCCTCCAACGCCGGCATGCGCGTTTTCCACGACGGCGGCAACGCGGTCGACGCCGGCGTCGCCGCCATGCTCGCCGCCTCCGTCACCGAGTTCTCGCACTTCGGCTTCGGCGGCGAAGCCCCGATCCTGGTCCATGCACGGGGCCAGGCCGCCGCCATCGCAGGCGTCGGCACGATGCCCAAGCTCGCTACCGCGGAGATGTTCCGCAAGCGCAAGTTACGCAAGGAAGAGATCTACGAAATCGAGCGCAACGGACTCGACCACATGGTCCCCACCGCCGGCCTCCTGCCCGCGCTCGTCCCCGGAATGGTCGACGCCGCGCTGGTCGCGCTCAAGGAATTCGGCACGAAGTCCTTTGCCGAAGTCGTCGCGCCCGCCATCGAGCTCGCAGACGGCTTCCCCATCGACGAAACGCGCGTGATGACCATCTACTCGACGCGCGACGTTCTCGCCGGCTGGCCCGAGTCGCGCGCCGTCTTCCTCCCGTCCGGCCGCGTGCCGCGCCCCGGCGACATCTTCCGCCAGCCCAACCTCGCCCGCACGCTCCGCGCCATGGCGCAGGCTGAGCGCGGCGCCACGCGCGCACAAGCCATCGACGCCGTCCGCGACTTCTTTTATCGCGGCGACATCGCCCGCCGCATCTCCGCCTTCAGCGAGGCCAACGGCGGACTGCTGCGCTACGAGGACTTCGCCGCCTTTCGCGCCGATGTCGAGGCGCCAGTTTGCGGCGACTACCGCGAAACGGTTGTCTGCAAGCCCGGATTCTGGACCCAGGGTCCGGCAATGATCGAGACATTAAATCTGATTGAGCTGTTTAACACGACTCAATTCAAGCAAAATAGCTCCGAATACATTCATATAATGACCGAGGCGTTCAAACTCGCCTACGCCGACCGTGACACGTGGTTCGGCGACCCCAGATTCACTCCACCGCCGGTCGCTCTGCTGTCGAAGGACTACGCGAAGACGCGCCGGGCGCTCATCGGCGACGCGGCGTCGTTCGACTTCAGGCCCGGCGCCATCCAGGGCAGGGAAGCCAAGCACCCCTCGCTCACCAAAACCGGCGAGGTGAAGATCGACGACGCGCTGATGGCCCGCGACACTACGTGCGTCGTCGCCATGGACAAGGACGGCAACGTCTTCTCCGCGACGCCCTCCGGAGCCTGGCTGCCGTCGGTGATCGCCGGCGACACCGGCATCCCGCTCACGCAGCGCGCGCAGAGTTTCCTGCTGGTCCCCGGCCACCCCAACGAGCTCGCCGGAGGCAAGCGCCCGCGCGTCACGCTGAGCCCCACGCTCGTGCTGCGCGACGGAAAAGCCTTCGCCGCGCTCTCCACGCCGGGCGGCGACAACCAGGACCAGGCGTCGCTCCAGGTGCTGCTCAACGTGCTCGAATTCAACTTGAACGCGCAGCAGGCTGTCGAAGCTCCGCGCTTCCAGACGCGCCATCTCGTCTCGAGCTTCGACAATCACGGCATGAACCCCGGCGATCTGCTGCTCGACGAGCGCATCCCCCAACCGGTCTTCGACGACCTCGCCGCCAAGGGTCACAAGGCCCGCCGCCGCACCCGCTACGCCAGCGGCTCCGCCCCCGTCCTCATCCGCCTCACTCCTTCAGGAGTGCTCGAAGCCGGCGCCGACCCTTACGGCTACCGCTCCGCCCGCGCCTGGTGAGCAGGCGCCGCGGCCACCGAAACAAAAACGCCTCTTTGCGTTTCGGTGTTTCCGGCCCGCAGGACGAGCGGCAGCCGGTCGCCCGGCGTGAGATCGGCCGGCAGACGCAGCGTGACGAGCGCGATTCCGCGCGCCTGCTGGAACGCGATGATCCCGGCTGCGCGCCCCGAGACGAGCGCGGTGAATGAGTCCGGTCCGGCAAGTCCGGAGGCGTGAAAGGAGATCGCCGAGCCGGGCGCGGCGGGATGCGCGGGGGAGTTCAGCGTCCCGTCTTCGTTGAAGATGCCGGCGGGCGCCGGCTGGAAAGGAGGCATGAAAATCGCCGGCGCCGCCGCGCCGGATGCGGCGGCGAAAGGTTCCGATTCCACGCCGCCGCGCGCCACGCTCAGCGTTGTCATCGCTCCGGGTTCGAGCGACGGCGGCGCGACGAATGTGATCTGGTGTGGAGAAACGGAGAGGATCTCGGCCGGGGCGCCCGAGACGTAAACGCGCGTGGCGCCGAGGTCGGAATCCTCCGCGAGGTCCGTTCCCAGCAGTGTGATGAAGGCGCCGGGGCTGAGCGGAGTCTCCTGAAGGCTGGCCGCATTGAGCACCGCGCGGATCACCGGCTTCGGCGGCGCATCCTGGCAGGCGTTCTCCACATCGAGGTCGAACAGGCCTGTCATCCGCCCGCTCATCGAAGTCACCGCGAGAGAGGCGAACGCCCGCGGCGGAAAGATGAACTCGATGCGCGTATCGCTCCAGGAGAGCAGCGCGGACCGCGGCAGCACCATCGTGCCCGCGCCCGGCGCACCCGGCATCGACGGGCAGCGTCCGATCCAGACCTTGCCCATGCCGCCGGGATCGTCGGCGCCGAAGTGTTTGCCGATGATCGCAAGCTTCTCGCGGGCGCGCGCCCGCGCCGGCTCGACGCGTTCGATGTACGGCAGTTGTTGTCCTGCTGCGAGGGCTGCCATGAGAGAGAGTGCGAGGCGCATAGGAAAAGGCAGGCGGGGGCGGCCCGCCTGCCTTTCAGTATCAACCTGATTGGATCAGAAGTTGATGATCACCTGCGGATTGAAGTCGCAAGTGTCAACGGAGAAGGAAACGGTCTTGGTCGAGCGCTTGTTGCCCTGCAAGATCGTCGCGGTCACCTGGTAGCTGCCGGTCAGCAACTGCACCGGGTTGGACGTTGTGCCGTACTCCCTGTGGTACTGGAACAAGCCGCAGGGATCGTCGGGGTCGACCGACTTCAGAGTCACGTTCTGAAGCGTCTCGACAGAGTCAACGTTGGTGCCCTTGCCGTTGCGGTTGGCCGTAATGCGGAGGAGTTGGAGCTTCTCCACTACGCTCACCGGCACGCCGCCGGCCTGGACCAGCACGCGGGCGCCGGTGCGGACGCCCTCGCCGCAGGCCGTGCGCGACAGGGCCGCGATTTCGCCCGTGGCCGCGTCTTTGACGTAGTTGACGGTCACCGTGCCGAGGACGTCGCGGTCCATGGCCAGCGGCCCGAACTTCAGCTTCAGGTTGTTTTCACCGAGCGACTGGCCCTTCTGAAGGTTGAGCGGCAGCGCGGGCAGTCCGACGAAGCTGTAGTCCGCGCCGGTTGCCGATGCGCTCTCCACCCTCACCGGGCACTTGCCCTGATTGGTGAACGAGAACGGCTTCTGCTGGAAGCAGGCGCCGGTCGATTGAACGACCTCGGGCAGGAACACGAGGTCGGTATCCGGCGTGGCGCTGATGATGGTGTTCGGCAGCATCGCCGTCACAGGCGTGTTGATGGTCGGAGTGTCGGGGTCGTTGGATTGCACCCGGAGGTTGCAGCTCTTTGAACCCTCACTGGTAGGCGTGAACTGAATAGTGGCCGTGGTGAAGGAGCCCGGGAGCACGTCGCGCGGGAAGGTATCCGCCACGGTGAACTCAGTGCAAGCCGGAACGAATGCCACTGAACTCACGTTCAGCGTGCAGCTTCCAGAGTTGCGGATGGTGAGCACCTTGGAGAGGCTCGCGCCGCCGAGGCAGACCTCGCCGAAATTCAGCGGGAGACCCTCCAGGATGATGTTGGGCTCGCCGACCGTGCCGCTCACGGCGATGTTGCGCGACGGAGTGGACGGGTCGTTGCTCGAGATGGTGATGTTGCCGTTCTTGGCGCCCGGCGTTGCCGGCTGAAAGCGGACCGGGATCTGCATGGCAGTGCCGGCAAGAATCGTCAGCGGATACGGCGGAGCGTTGGGCAGCACGAAGCTGGAGTCGCTCGAGGTGATGTTCGAGATGGTGAGCTGGCCGCAGCCGACGTTGGCGATGCTCAGCATCAGGTCCTTGAAGGAGCCCGTGCAGACCTCGCCGAAGTTGCCGGAGTCGGCGATGAACGCGGCGATGGCCTGAGTGTTGCCGATTCCGCTGGCGTTGATTTGCAGCGACGGGTTGTTGGGGTCGGTGCTGTTGATCTGGAAGATGGCGGTCTGCGCGCCGGCCGAGGTGGGTTTGAACTCGATGGTCCAATCCAGCTCCTCGCCGGGCTTGATCGTCACCGGGGTGTTCGGGCCGGAGAGCACGGAGAAGTCCGTGCTGCCGGACGCGCGGAAGATCGAGGTGATCATGAGATCCTCGGAGCCGACGTTGAACACCTGGATGATGCGCGTGGCGCGCGTGCCGAGGCAGAGCGAGTCGAAGGCGAGGTCGGCGTTGACTGCGATGATCGGGCCGTTGGCCTCGCTCAATTGCCACACGCTGCGGCCGTAGGTGCCGAGGCGGAGCAGCGGAGGCGAAACTGTGTCGTCGATGCGGAGCCGCTTGCTGTCGGCGGTGGGCAGGCCGACGCCCATCCGCTCCCAGGTGGAGCCGTTGTTGTAGGTGACATTGACGCCGGCGTCATGGGAGACGATGACGGCGGCCGGGCTGGTGCCGATGTCGAACACGACCGAGTGATGCGGGATGTTCGGCAGGCTCACGGCGGGCTGGCCGTCGGTGCCGCTGATGTCGGTCCAGTTCGTTCCGCCGTTGAGCGTGCGATAGACGCGCTTCTGGCGCAGGCTGGGATTGCCCGCGCAGCTTCCGCAGACGCCGCGGAACGTGACGACGACGTCATTGGAGTTCAGCGGGTTGATCGCGATGCCGCTCACATCACCGACCGAGCCGGGGATGCTGAAGTTTGTCACCACGACATCGGCCGGGTTGGCCGCGGTCGCATTGGTGATCCGCGCGGCCACGCCGCCCTGGAGGCCGAGCCAGAGCAGGTCGGGATCGGCGGGCGTGTTGGCGATGGCGCGCGCGTTGGCGGAGAGCGTTGCAATCGTCTGCCAGCTCGCGGCGCCGTCAAGGGTTCTCAGCACGGTGCTGCCCGGACGGAATCCGCCGCTGTCGGTCGAGGTGATGGCGTACATCTGCTGGTTATTGTTCCTGTTGATGGCGTAGCGCCAGGGCGGGGTGGTGAAAGGATTGGGAGCTCCGGCAGCCCAGGTTTGCCCGCCGTCGTTGGAGACGATGTAGCCGTTGTTGCCGCCGCCGTACATGCGGTTGGGGTTGGAAGGATCGATGGCGACGCCGCCGCCATCGCCGTTGATGCCCATGCTCCAACGGGTGGAGCTCGGAACGTTCGGGACCGCGGGACCCTTGTGGAGGGTTCCGGTGTCCTGCGTGCCGCCGACAGTGAACGCGTTGTTGGCCGCGCTGCCCTGGCCGATGTCGATGTCGGTGAACAGATTGGTGCCGATCGTGGCGTTGTAGTTGTTGTTGAAGTTCCCGCCGTAGTCGTCGCTGGAGGAGAGTCCACCGTCCGTGCCGACCCACATGCGCACGTTGGCAGGGTTCGGGCCGCGGTGAGAGACCGGCGACCAGATGAGCGCGTGGTGATCCCAGTGGATCTTGTTGCGCGAAACCGCCGGAGTGCCGAAGTTGGCGCCGCCGTCGGCGGAGACGTAGAGCTCCTGGAAGCCGATGAAGACGCGGTCGGCGTTGAGGGGATCGACGCCGACGGTCTGGTCGTAGCCGCACTGGCAGCCGTTGTTCTCCGCGGCGCGCGCGTCAGCGCCGGCCCGGCGGGCCCAGGTGCCGCCGCCATTGGCGCTGCGGTACAGGCCGTGGAAGTTGCCGTCGCTCGCCCGCTGGATGTTCATGTACATCACTTGCGGATCTGATTCCGACTGGGCGAAGGCGATGAATGCCGTGTCGGTGAAAGCCGTGCCGCCGTCGTAGCCGCCTGTGAAAAGATTGGTGGGGAAGGTGATGCCGCCGTCGGTGGAGACGCGAATGCCGACGCCGGAGACCGAGGCGTAAATTGTGTTTCCGTTCGACACGTGAAGGTCGAGGTCGGTGATGAAGCCGTTGATCAGCGGCTGGCCGTTGTCGAACAAGGGGCTGTTGTTGCCGAACGCCAAGCCGCCATTGACGGAGCGGAACAGCCCGTTGGCGGAAGCCACGAGGACGACGTTGCCGGGCAGGACCAGTATGCGGTTGATGCCGTTGCCGGTGAAGATGCCGCCCGGATTGAGCACGGCCCAGCTTTCACCCATGTCGACAGACTTGTAAATGCCGACCGCCTTGACGGCGAGGGTTGTGGTGGTTCCATTGCCGTCGAAGAGGTTGCCGGTGCCGGCATAGACGGTCCAGGGAGCTGTGGGATCGAGCGCCACGGCGCCCATGGACATGGATGGCATGAAGTCGGTCTTTGCCTTGAAAGTCACGCCGCCGTCAGAGCTTTTCCAGACGCCGCCGTCATTGGTGGCAATGTAGATGACCTGATCGCTCGTCCCGCGCGGGTCGATGGCGATGTCCAGGACTTCGCCGGACATCGGGCCGGTGCCTTGAAAGTTGATGTTGGCCAGCGGCACGGAAGGCTGCGGGCCAACCTGGACCCATTGGACGCCCTGAACGGGACCGTTGGCGTTCAGCTCGGCGCTGTCGAGCGCGGAGCGGGAGCCGTTCGCGGCGTTCTTGTTGTTGCCTTTCTGGACGCGCCGGACACCCGCGGCGACCTTCATCGCCTTGTAGTGCTCGACGCCCTTTTTCCAGAGATCGGGCCGCACTCGCCCATTCTCATCTCTCATATCATCGAGGCGGGCCTGACGCCTCTTTTCGTACTTTCTATTGACTTGTGAATTCTGGCTTTGCACCTGCCCCACAGCGTGGGGAGGAAGCGCAGCCGCGAGCAAGCACACAAATAACGTCGTCGTTCGCATCAGACTGAAAGGGGTCCCCGCGGTCGCGAGGGGTCCCCAGAGCCTCCTTTCGTGAATAACCGCCTATACAGGGGGTGGAGCTTAGTTTAACCTCTGGAGATTGAATTGTGTGGTACCGTTTTGCGTACTAGAACTAAAACAGTTTTTCATGCGAGTACTATTTTGGATAATTTAGTATTATTAAAGTTGTAGAAGCCCGCAAATGACGGAGACTTTTGCGCGGGAGGCGAACGGAATGCCGGACGATGAGCGAATGCGGAGAAAGAGCCCTCACGGGGCGCCGCCAGCCGCGGGGAATCAGGGCAAGCTCGACTAGGGCAGTTTGCGGACGACGGTGCGGACGACGCCCTGGATGACGAGGTCCTCGCGCGGGTGGAGCTCGGGGTAGGCGGGGTTTTCTGCTTTGAGGAACCAGCGGTTGCGCAGTTTGATGAGACGCTTTAGGGTGCTTTCGCCGTCGATGAGGGCGGCGACCACTTGGCCGGCGCGCGGGGCCGGGGTTGGTTCGACGACCACCATGTCGCCGTCGAGGATGCCGGCGTCTTTCATGGAGTCGCCGCGGACCTTGAGGACGAAGCAGCCTTCGCGGGGCTTGAAACCGAGCGTGGATTCGTCGAGCAGCGCAGCGGATTCGGCGGCCGCCGCTGTAATCTGCTGCGGCGAGCCGGCGGGGATGCTGCCGAAGACGGGGAGCGAGTGCAGGGACGGCGGAAACGCCGGGCGGCGGCGCTCGCCGACGACGTCGATGGAGCGCGAGCCGCGGTCGGCGCGGCGGATGGCCCCCTTGACCTCGAGCGCGTGCAAGTGCCCGGCGACGCCGTTGGGGCTGCGGATGCCGAAGTGGCGCTGGATTTCCGGGATGGACGGCGAGCAGCCGTTCTCGCGCCGGAAAGACAGGATGAAGTCGAGGATCTCGCGTTGTCTCTCTGTCAGTTCCACAGTATAAGTATTTACAGTATTGAGGAGGATGTCAAGGGGAGGGGTTAGACTGGGCGGAAGATGACGATGCCACTGTTCGAGAGCGGGGGCGGGGCGCGGTCGCCGCTGGCGGCGCGATTGAAGGCGCTCGCCCGCGAGGGAGTGTACATCGGGACAAGCTCGTGGAAGTACGAGGGGTGGATGGGGGACATCTATACGCGCGAGCGGTACCTGACGCGGGGCAGGTTCTCGCTGAAGAAGTTCGAGAGCGAATGCCTGGCGGAGTACGCGGAGACGTTTCCGGCGGTCTGCGGCGACTTCTCGTTCTACCAGTTCCCTTCGCACGACTACTGGCGGCGGCTGTTCGCCTTAGCGCCGCAGGAATTGCAGTTCGCGTTCAAGGTTCCGGAAGAGATCACGGTGCGGGAGTGGCCGACGCACGCGAGATACGGGATGCGCGGCGGCACGGTGAACGAGCGGTTTCTCGACGCCGAGCTTTTTGCGCGGGCGTTTCTGGCGCCGCTGGAGCCGTATCGAGAGCGCGTGGCGGTGATGATCTTCGAATTCGGCACGTTCAACAAGAAGCAGTACGAGGGGGTGGCGCCGTTCGCCGCGGACCTCGATGTGTTCTTGCGGCGACTGCCCTCGGAGTATCGCTACTCCGTGGAGATCCGGAACAGGGAGTTTCTTGCTCCGGAGTACTTCGACTGCCTGAGGCAGTACAACGTGGCGCACGTGTTCAACGCGTGGACACGGATGCCGGAGCTTCCGCGGCAAATAGCGATCGATGAAGCGTTCACGGCGGATTTTACGGTAACGCGCGCTTTGCTGAGCTACGGCAGATCCTACGAGCAGGCGGTGAAAACCTTCGAGCCGTACGAACGCGTGCAGGAGCCGAACGAGGCGGCGCGGGGCGCGATGAAGGAGCTGATCGAGCGCGCGCGGCGCAAGAAGCAGCTTGCGTTTCTGTTCGTCAATAACAGGCTGGAGGGGAATGCGCCGGAGACGATTCGGGCCGTGGTAGATTCCGCGGCATGACTCGAGCCTGGGCCAACGCCGCGGTTTGTCGTCCACCGGATGAGAGTGCCCGATCCGTGCTCGTGACTCGAGGCCATGCGCCCCGATAAGCGGAAGTGGGGAGAGGCGCGGGCGGTGAGGAGGGCCCGAATGAAGAGAGGTACAGCCTACACAGCCTGAAGGCTATGTTACACGGCTGCGGTTTGAAGGCCGTGCCACCAGCCACAGGCCGGCCAGCATGACGAGGGCTCCGATGCCGATGATGTTCCAGGGGAGGAACTTCGCGCCTTTGAGGCCGAGGAATTCGGAGGCTTCCTTGGTGCGGGCGAACCAGACCATCAGGCCGTTGTTGAGCATGTGGCAGATTATGCCCGCGGCGATGGAGCCGGTTTTCCAGACAACGAAGCTGAAAACAACTCCCAGGAAGAATGTCGGCAGTATCCGGTAGATGGAAGCGTGGGCGAGGCCGAACATGAAGCCCGTGGCGAGCACGGCGGTCCACATGCCGGAGCGGCGGAAGCCGCTGAGGATCAGTCCGCGGAAGAGGGTCTCTTCACAGAGGGCGGGGAGCAGCGCGACGAAGATGAAGACTTGCCAGAAGGGCGCGGCGCGCTCGTCGAGCAGCAGAATCTTCTCGAGTGATTTGACGAGGGACTCGGGCGGGGGCATGAGGCGGACGAGAAGGCCGCTGCCGATGGTCCAGCCGGAGATGCCGATGAGAAACGCTCCGATCGCGCCCCTCAATGAAAGAGGGCGCAGGGAGAGGGTGTCGCGCCAGTCGTAACCCTTGGCCCAGATGAACAAGACCGCGGGCGCGAGCATGATGGCGATCTGCATGACGGAAATCATCATCGGCAGCGACAGGCCGAGCAGGGACAGGCTGGCGTAGAACATCAGGACGAGCACGATGCAGAAGACGAGGATGGAAGCGCCCGGCGTGGGGCGATCGCCCGCCTTTCTCGAGAAGACGAAGAGGCTGACAAGGCTTTCCTTGCCGCCCAGCAGCACGTTGTTTCGCTGGAAAACGTTGGCGGCGAGCAGCAGCGCCAGCAACGCGTAGCAGAGCGAACTGAGCTCGACAAGGAAGAACATCTCCGCGGACCATTCGCCGATGAACAGGCCCTTGATGAGAAGGGCGACGTTGACGATCGGGAAGAAGGCGAGCTGGGGATTCAGCTCAATGCCGGGGATCACCGCGACCAGGAGCGGTCCGAGCAGGGACATCAGAACGGGCGTGAGATAATTCTGGCCTTCCTTGAAGTCCTTGGCGAACGCGCCAAGTGCGAGGAAGATGGCGTTCACCATAAGAGAAACAGGGAGAAGAACGAGGAAGGCGAGGATGTACGAGGCCGGCGTGATCTGAAAAGCCATGCCGGGGACAAGGTTGATGCGGGTGAAGGTGAGCGTAAGGCTGACGAGGTTGACACCGGTGGCGAGCATGGAGATGGTCCACACGGTGAGGAACTTGCCGGTGATGATCTCGAGGGGTTCGACGGGGGCGCAGAGCAGGGTCTGCATGGTGCCGCGCTCTTTTTCGCCGGCGGTCATATCGATTGCGGCGTAGAGGCCGCTGGCGGCGCTGAAGATGATGAGCATGTAGGGCAGGATGGCGCCGACCAACATGCCGGAGCGGCGTTTTTCGGGGGCGATGTTCTGAGAGACGAGGTCGAAGCCCTTGGTGAAGCCCTTGGGGAGTTTCGCCTCTTTCTCACGCTTCACGAGCAGATCGTTGCGGTAGAGGCGGAGCGCGTCGACGACGCGGTCGCGCGCCTTGCGTGATTCGGGGCGGACGATGTCGAAAAGCACCATCGCGCCGCCCGTTGCTCCGGCCTGGACTTGATCGACGAAGCCGGGCCAGGCGACGAGAATCGCGTCGATTTCGCGGGCAAGGATGACGCGTTGCGCCTCGTGGGCCCAGGGATCGGTAGGGATCCTGGGAGGAGGAGGCGGCTCGTCGGCCGCCTCGAGATCGGGCGGGGGCGGCGGGGGGGGAGAGATGCGCCCGGCCTCCATGTCGCGGCGCAGCCAATCCGGTGCAGCTCCCCACTGGACGATCTCCACCTTGCCTTTGGAGGAGATGGCGGCGGCGATGTCCCCGGGCACAGAACCCCAGATGGCGACGCGCGAGACGCGGGCGGTTTGCACAGCCTGCTGGGTTTCCTGAAGCCGCCCCAGCAGCATCATCAGCATCGGGTAAAGCAGAATCGGGACGCCGACCATCAGAAACAGGGTGCGGCGGTCGCGCAACGCTTCAATGAGTTCCTTGAGGTAGATGGTGCGCACGAGGCGGAGTCTCACAGCCTTACCTCCTGCGAGCGGGTGTAGCCGGCGTGGCGGAGAAAGGTGTCTGTGAGGTTGGCGCAACCGGAGCGTTCCAGCAATTCGGGAAGCGTTCCTTCATCGACGACGGAACCCTGGTAGAGCAGAATGATGCGGTCACAGAGGTACTCGGCTTCACCCATGACGTGCGTGGAAAAGAGGACGGCGCGGCCGGCGGCTTTCTCCTGGCGGATCGTTTCAACGATGAACTGGCCGCTGATGACGTCGAGGGCAGTTGTCGGCTCGTCGAGGATGAGGACATCGGGGTCGTGAAGGAAAGCGCGGGCGATGTTGGCGCGCTGCTTCTGGCCGGAGGAGAGAGTGCCGCAGGGGCGGGAGACGAATGAGCGCATCTCGAGCACGTCGATGAGGTGCTCGATACGCGCTTTGAGGGCTTCCTCCTCCATCCCGTAGAGGCGTCCGAAGTAGAGGAGGGCCTCGCGCGGGTTGAGGCGCTGGTAGAGCTGGGTGTCGCCAGAGTGGAAGCCGATCATGCGCTTGGCGTCGAGTGGGCGGTCGGCCATGTCGCTGCCGTTGATGAAGACGCGGCCCTCATCGGGCGCGAGGATTCCGGCGATCATGCGCAGAATCGTTGTTTTTCCGGCGCCGTTGGGACCGAGCAGGCCCACGATCTCGCCGGCGCGGACGCGCAGGCTGACACCTTTCACGGCATGGACTTCGCCGAAGGATTTGCGCAGTCCTTCGGCGACGAGGGTTTCTTGCATAGCAGGGTCATTCCTCCGGGTTGAGGACCCAGTGATCTGTTTCGAAGCGCCCCGTTTCCTCGTGCCACGTCCCAAACTTGGTCGCCATCTGGCCGCCGTCAACCAGCAGCGCGGCGCCGGTGATGTAGGAGGCGAGGCTGGAAGCGAGGAAGACGGCGGCGGCGGCGACCTCTTCGGGCTCGCCGCCGCGGCCGAGCGGGACGTGGCGGAAGTACTCTTTAAGCAGGGCAGGGGAGTCGAAGTGGCCGAGGGTGAGCGGGGTCCGGATGAGGCCGGGGCAGACTGCGTTGACGCGGATGCCATAGGGGCCAAGCTCGTTGGCGGCAGTGTGCAGAATGCCGAGGACGCCGGCCTTGGTGGCGTTGTAGGCGGTGAGATTGGGCTCGCCGTCGTAACTGTTGGTGGATGCGGTAATGACGATCGAGCCGCGGCGCAGTGGTTTCATCGCCCGGGCGGCGGCCTGGACGGTGTGGAAGACGCCGGAGAGGTTGACGGCGAGGGTGCGATCCCAGAGCTCGCGCGTGGTGGAGGCGATGTCTGCTTGCGAGCCCGTTCCGGCGTTGGCGATGCAAATGCCGAGAGGGGCCGCGGCCTCGATCGCCCTGGCGACGGATGCGGGTTCGGTGACATCGCACGGAACGTGGCAGAGGCCCGGCTCTTCGTAGCGTTTCACGTCGGCGATCCAAACGATGGCGCCGGAGTCGCGGAGCCGCCGCGCGATGGCGAGGCCGATTCCGCTGGAGCCGCCCGATACCAGCGCGTTCGCGCCGGTGAGGTCGATGCGCATGGAAGTCCATTTTAGCGGATGAGGGTATGCCACACTGGAAGGTCTGTGATGGGAACGAACGTCAAAGTCGAACTCGCGAGCGAGCGGAAGATCCGCACTCGCAACAAAACCTACTATCGAGTGAACCACTGGCCGATCTGGATCTTTGTTTATTTCCTCATTCCGGGGCCGCTGACCTTTGATTTATTCGCGTACGGTTTCCGCAGCACCATGGCGTGGTGGTTGGGGGCTGTGCTTGTTGGGACTGCGATTGCCGGCTTGAAGGGCAAGCTGCCGGGCTGCGAGCCGGCGCCGTACATCATCCGGTTTACGGAAGACCGGCCGAATCCGCTCTACCGGCGCATTTGTTACACATTTGCCTGGGGCGCGGCGATAAGCTACGGGGTGCTGAACCTGACGGGGCTGATCGTGGCGATCGTGACCGGCAAATGGATGCTGAAGCAGATATACCAGGTGGCGTACTTGCCGATTGTCGTGCCGGTGTGGGTCCTGGGGTTTCTGGGGAAGCTTCCGCGCGTGAAGCCTTCGACGAAGGGCGAGGGGGATGAGCGGAGGTACTTTTACGGGACGGTGTGGGCGGTGTGCATCGCGCAGCCGGCGGTGTGGTTCCTGTATCTGCTGCTGCCGCGCAACCGGACTTCGGATGTCGTCGAACTGGTGGTGTTCGTGAGTTTGCTGGCGGTGGCCGGATTCCTGAGTTATCGCGGACTGTTGCCGCGGACGCGGAAGATTGTGCCAGGGGAACTGGCTGCATTGGATTAGGGAGTTTATGAAGATTGCACTCGCATGGCTGGCGCTCGGCGCGGGACTGTGGGCGGAGAACTGGCCGCAGTGGCGAGGGCCGGGCGGCAATGGCGTGTCCGCCGAGCAGGGCCTGCCGGACGAGTGGGGGGCGGGAAAGGGCATTCTCTGGAAGACTCCGATTGTGGGGCGAGGGCATTCGTCTCCGGTGGTCTGGGGCGACCGGATCTTCCTGACAACGTCGGTGGAGGGCGAAGTGATTCCTGGCGCGAAGGCCCCGAAGCACATTCAGGAGGGTCAGGAATTCAGGCATCCGGATTCGACGGGCGGGGACCGCAGCTACAAGCTGATGGTGCTGAGCGTGGATACGAAATCGGGCAAGGTGCTGTGGGAGAAGACGGCGTACGAAGGCCGCGTGTACGACGACCGGCACAAGAAGAACACCTACGCGACTCCGACGGCGGTGACGGACGGCAAGCGGGTGTTCGTCAATTTCGAATCGCAGGGTGTGTACGCGTACGACTTCAACGGGCGCCTGTTGTGGAAGGCGACGCTGGGGCCGGTCGGGTCGGTCGGCATGGGCCCGGCGTCGTCGCCGGTTTTGTTCGAGGACAAGGTGATCCTGCTGTGCGACCAGGAGGAGGGCGAGGGGAGCTTCATCACGGCGCTGTCGGCGAAGGACGGCAAGGTGGTTTGGAAGAAGGCGCGGGGGGAGGCGGCGAACTGGTCCACTCCGGCCCTCGTGCAAGACGGGAAACGATCGCTGGTTGTGGCGCCGGGGATGAAGAACACGATCGCGTATGACGTGAGGACGGGCGACGAGGTGTGGCGGACGAAGGGCGTGATCGGCAACACGGTGCCGAGCATCGTGAGCGGGCTGGGGATGTTGTTTCCGAACGCGGGGTATCCGGACAAGCGGGTGTACGGGGTGAAGACAGACGGGACGCTGGTGTGGAGTTACGAGAAAGGGACGGCGTATGTGCCCTCGCCGATTCTGTACGGCGATTATCTCTACGTGATGACGGACCGCGGGCTGGTGACCTGCCTGGAGGCGCGGACCGGCAAGGTGATTTACGAGGGCAAGCGGGTTCCGAAGCCGGCGATGTTCAGCGCTTCGCCGGTGGCGTTTGATGGGAAGATCCTGCTGACGAGCGAGGACGGGGAGACGTTCGTGATCCGGGCGGGCGCTGAGCACGAGGTCGTGAAGGTGAACACGGTGGATGAGCCGGTGTATGCGTCGCCGGCGATTGCGAACGGGCGGATCTATATTCGCGGGGCGGGGCATTTGATTGCGATCGGGAAGTAAACATGACTGTCGCGCAGGTGGGCTTGTGGTTGTTGCCAGTCGTCCTCGCCGGACAGAGCCGCCGTGGGGACGTTGTTGTGAAATCCCAGCCGGCGGAGCGCGTGGAGTTTTCGCGGTTCCGGTTTCTCGGTCTGACGTTTGGCCGGGAAGGACCGATGTACTTCCCGATCAAGGGAGCTCCAGGGGCAGGGCGCGAGTACCTGGTGGAGGCCGATGTCTTCGGGGTGGCTTCGGTAGCGGCGCTGCGATTCGAGTTGCAGGATGCGGAAGGACGGCTGCTGGAGTCGCCGGTTTTTTGGAAGGAGACGGACTCGATGAACGATGGGGAGTTCATGGGGTTCGTCCGGGTACCGGCAGTGCCGTTCCGTGCGGTGATGGCGGGGACGGACCGCGCGGGGGCGCCGCTGCGGCAAGCTCTGCCGCTGGTGCGTCCGGCGGCATCGGGCGGGGCGGAGGAGACGATGCTGCCGCCGGGCATGCCTGAGGAGCACCGGCAAAAGATGGCCGAGTTTGTTGAGCAGTATCGCAGCGAACTGAAAAGTCGCGCGGCGCAGGCGGCCGCGGACCACCCTGGCGGGCTGATCACGCTCGCGAAATCGGCCGTGCTGCGGATGAGCTACGAGCCGTTCTACTCGCAATCGAAGGCCGCGATCGGAATCAGGCTGAAGTATGCGGTGCTGTTCGGCGAGGATGCAACGGTGCGCATCGTGCCGCACGTTGCGCCCTGGTTTCAGACGCCCGACTGGCGCGGCGTCGTCGAGATGAAGGGGCTGGCGGGAGCGATTACGCCGCTGCCGGAGATGGTGGGAGCGGGCGCGCTGCGCGACGTGATTGTGTACGGCGGGGCGGCGACGTACCGCAAGGGAGTGACCTATGAGGTCACGGTGGATATGGTTCCTGATTACGTGATTCAGGGGGAGCTTTCGGGGAAGTTCTGCCTGTACGAAGAGAAGTTCGCGTCCAACCGGGAGAGGTGGAAGGCGCTGATCGCCGATACGGCGGGGGTGCCGTACAACATCTCTTTGTTCGACCTGGACTACCACGCGACTGTGCCGGCGTTCTATTCGCAGAGGGCGCTGCGGGATGGGTTCGTCAAGTCAGGAGCAGGCGATTGCGGGGCGAGTTCGAGCGTGCGGTTTTGAATCAGGCGGCGATGCCGAGACGGCGGGCTTGAGCATCAAGGCGGCGATCGAGAGTGCAGAGGCGGTCGCCGGAGAGGCGGCGGGCTGCCAGCAGGCCCACATCGACCCAGCCGAGCCAGCGGCCAGCCAGGCGATTGCGGCCGATGAGCTGAAGGGTCTTTTCGGGTCCGGCGCAGCGAATTCAGGGCAGCCGAAGGAGGAGCGAGAGTGTCTGTTCGCGGTTCCTGAGATTGCCGCATGCGAGTTCGCCGACGATGTCGCTGTGCGTCGCGATCCCGCCGGATTCGAGCAACTCGCCCAGGCGCGCCTTCCGGCGGCGGAAGTGGTACACCCAGGCGGAAGAATGAACTCAGCGCGCACCTGGATCCCGCCAAGCGAGGGGAGACAATCGTCGTCCTGGACCGAACAGCGCCTGTTGCGCGGATCGTGAGCGCCGTGCCATCCGAGGGGAAAGTGGAGGACGAAGATGAAATCCGGCTGCGGCAGTTGAAGTCGGCGGGGGTCATCCGACGTGGCGATCCGGGCAAAATCGAGCAGCTCCCGAAGCGCGGCCCCGTGGAGCTGAAAAGCGGCGCGGACATTCTTGAAGCGCTGATGAAAGAGCGGGAAGAGGCGCGCCACTGAAATGAGAGATTGGGACGCCTCCGCCATCCTGCCGATTCTGATCGAACAGCGGTTCTCGAGAGGATCGCTCGAGCTGCTCGGCAGCGGCCGGGGTGTGGCGACATGGTGGGGGACGGAATTCGATTGCGCCTCTGCCATCGCACGCTCCGGCAGGGAACGGATGGCGACAGCGGACGAGGTTCAATCCGCCATCGGTCAACTGGAGCGCCTGATCGTTGGGTGAAACGTTGTGGCTCCGGCGCAGAATCTGAAGTCCATCGCGACGCGTCTGCTGCGCACGCATGACTTGAGAGCCGGGGGAGCGCGTCAACTGGCGTCGGGGATCGAATCAAGCGGAGGGAGGCCGGGAACGCTCGAGATTGTGCGCTACGACCACCGGTAAACGACGCGGCGCGGAAGGAAGGGTCTCGAGTCTTGAACTGAGCGCTCCGCGTCAGCGTCTGGCCGGCGGCGGGGCAGGGGTTCTGATGCGGACGTAGACGGCGGTGTTCCTGAAGGGGCGGCCGCCGGGGGTGAAGCCTTCGGCGAAGTTGGTGTAAGAGGCGCCGTCGGGGGCGAGGACGCGGCGTCCGGTGGACATGATCCGGCCAGCTTTGCGGAAGGTGAACTGGACGGTGCGGGCGTCGATCAACTGGTATTCGACGGTGTCCCAATTGGGCGAGCCGAAGACGGTGTAAGGGTTTCCGTCATAGCGCGCGGTCCAGGTCATGGTGTAGCGCTCGCCGGTTCCGGGGACGACGTTGATGGTGACGCGGGTTGCTCCGCTGCCGGCGTCTTCGTAGGCGGTGGTGATCGCGCGGGGCGGCGGGCCGGGGTCGTAGACGGTGCGAGTGGGATCGAGACGCCACGCGCCGAGGCACGGATCGGCGGCGCTCGCGAGCGGGGCGGCCAGCAGCGGCAGCAGGGCAAGGCGCACGGGCATTGCTTGCCCTATTTTCTCTCAAGTGCGATTCCTGATAGCGTGTGTGGTGGTATGAACCGCCGACAGTTTCTCTCCACCGCATCCGGCGCTGCGCTTCCACTCGCGGACCAGAGGTCCGCCGGGCGGCCCAACATCGTATTGATCTACGGCGACGACGTGGGCTACGGAGATCTCTCCTGCTACGGGGCAACCCGCGTGAAGACCCCGAATCTGGACCGCATCGCCGCCCAGGGCGTGCGGTTCACCGACTTCCACTCTTCGGCGGCGACTTGTACGCCTTCGCGGTACTCGCTGCTGACGGGCGAGTACTCTTTCCGCATGCCGAATGCGAAGGTGCTGCCCGGAGACGCGCCGGCGCTGATCAGGCCGGGGAGGACGACGCTGGCGTCGATGCTGAAAGGGGCGGGTTACCGCACGTCGGTTGTGGGGAAGTGGCATCTCGGGCTGGGCGACGGCAATGTCGATTGGAACCGCGAGATCGCTCCGGGTCCGCTGGACATCGGGTTCGACGAGGCGTTCATCATTCCAGCGACAGGCGACCGCGTGCCGACGGTCTACGTGGAGAACCGGCGCGTGTTCAATCTCGATCCGGCCGATCCGATTCGCGTCAGCTACCAGGCGAAAGTGGGCAATGAGCCGACGGGGCGGGAGAATCCGGAGCTGCTCAAGATGCGTCCGAGCCACGGGCACGACATGACAATCGTCAACGGCGTGAGCCGGATCGGGTGGATGACGGGGGGAAAGAAGGCGCGCTGGGTGGACGAGGAGATGGCCGACGTGCTGACGGCGCGGGGGCAGGGGTTCATCGAGCGCAACAAACAGAATCCGTTCTTTCTGTATTTTTCGACGCACGACATCCACGTGCCGCGGATGCCGCACCGGCGCTTCACTTCGGCTACTCCGATGGGGCCGCGCGGCAACGCGATCGCGGAGCTGGACTGGTGCGTCGGAGAGCTGCTGAAAACTCTCGACCGGCTCAACCTGGCGCAAAACACGATCGTCATCTTCTCGAGCGACAACGGTCCGGTGGTGGACGACGGCTATGTGGACGAGGCCGTGGAGAAGCTGGGGTCGCACCGTCCGGCGAATGGGTTCCGCGGGGGGAAGTATTCGAATTTCGAGGGCGGGACTCGCGTGCCGTTTCTGATGCGCTGGCCTTCGAGGATTCGTGCGGGCGGGGTTTCGGAGGCGCTCATCAGCCAGGTGGACCTGGTGCGCTCGTTTGCTTCTCTCACCGGGCGTGGGATCGCCGGCGGGCAGGCTCGGGATAGCGAGGATCATCTCGCCGCTCTGTGCGGGGAGTCGAAGAGCGCTCGGTCGGAATTGGTTTTGCAGGCTAGCGTGCTTTCGTTGCGGTCTGGCGGGTGGAAATACATTCCTCCGAGTAAGGGTCCGCGGGTGAATCAGAACGTGGACATTGAGCTGGGGAATGATCCGGCGCCGCAGCTTTATAACCTGGCGGAGGATCCGGGGGAGCGGCGGAATCTGGCGGCCGCACATCCGGATCGAGTGAAGGCGATGAGTGAGCGCCTGGCGGCGATTCGGGGCGGTGAGTAGAATTGCACAGCCTGAAGGCTATGCTACGAAAACACACAGCCTGAAGGCTATGTTACAGGGATGCCAGAACAATCTGCTGGGCTTCGGCGATGATCTGCTGGAGGTGCTGCTCGCTGACGAAGCTTTCGGCGTACACCTTGTAAATGTTCTCGGTGCCGGAAGGGCGGGCGGCGAACCAGCCGTTGTGCGCGACGACTTTCAGACCTCCGATGGGCTCGTCGTTGCCGGGGGCTTCGGTGAGCTTGTGCTCGATGGTTTCGCCGGCGAGCTCCGAGGCCTTCACTGTTGTGGGCGAGAGCCTGCGGAGCTTGTTCTTCTGCTCCATCGTGGCAGGGGCGTCGATGCGCGCATAGTAAGACTTGCCGAACTTCGATTCGATCTCGGCGTAGTGTTCGCCGGGGTCCTTCCCGGTGACGGCGGTGATTTCGGCGGCGAGCAATCCGAGGATGAGTCCGTCTTTGTCGGTGGTCCAGACGGCGCCGTTCTGGCGCAATAAGCTGGCGCCCGCGCTCTCTTCTCCGGCGAAGCAGAGGGTGCCTTCGTAGAGCCCTTCGACGAACCACTTGAAGCCGACGGGCACTTCGACGATGTGGCGGTGAAGCGAGTGTGCAACGCGATCCAAGATGCTCGATGAGACCAGCGTCTTGCCGATGCCGAGCGTGTGCTTCCACTGCTTGCGGTTCTGAATGAGATAGCGGATGGCGGCGGCGAGATAGTGGTTAGGGTTCATCAGCCCGGCGGAACGGGTGACGATGCCGTGGCGGTCGGCGTCGGGGTCGCAGCCGAAGGCGATGTCGAACTGGTCCTTGAGCCCGACCAGGCCCGCCATCGCGTAGGGGCTGGAGCAGTCCATGCGGATCTTGCCGTCGTGGTCGAGAGTCATGAAGGCGAAGCGCGGGTCGATCGTGGAGTCGACAACTTGCAGATTGAGACCGTACTTTTCCGCGATAGGGGTCCAATAGGGAGTGGACGCGCCTCCCAGGGGGTGAACTCCAATCTTGAGGCCGGCGGCGCGGATGGCGTCGAGGTTGATGATGTTGGCGAGGTCGTCGACGTAGCCGGCGACGAGATCGGCCTGAGTCGTGGTGGGCGCGGCGAGCGCTTGCTCATAGGGGAGTCGCTTGACGTCGCGGTTGCGGCGGCGCATGATCGAATTCGCGCGGTCCTGAATCCACTTGGTGACGTCGTCCGCGGCAGGCCCGCCGTTGGGCGGGTTGTATTTGAAGCCGCCGTCCGAAGGAGGATTGTGCGAGGGCGTGACGACGATGCCGTCGGCGATACCGGAGTCGCCGCGCGCGTTGTGCGTGAGGATCGCGCGGGAAATTGAGGGCGTCGGCGTGAAGCCGTGGCCGGACTGAATGATGACGGGCACTCCGTTGGCGGCCAGGACTTCGAGCGCGGTCCGCTCAGCGGCGACAGAGAGCGCGTGCGTGTCCTTGCCGAGGAAGAGAGGCCCGTTGTGCTGCTTGGAGGCGCGGTATTCGCAGATGGCCTGCGTGATGGCGGCGATGTGGAAGTCGGTGAAGGTGTAGTCCTTCGTTGTGCCGCGATGGCCGCTGGTTCCAAAGACAACGTTCTGGAAGGGGTTTGAGGGATCGGGTTCGTTGTTGTAGTAGCCGTGTTCGAGCGCGCCGGGATCGATGAGCAGTTCCGCCGGAGCGGGTTGGCCGGCCAGGGCATGTAAGGACATGAACTCCTCCCCGGCTAGATCATCTCATGAAGCAGCTCGGGGCGGGGCTGGGGGATCAGGACCTTGTTGACGAGCAGGCCGCGCCTGGCGATGACGGCGGCGCCGGCGTCGAGAGCGCTGCGCACTGCGGAGACGCTTCCGGTGACGGTGGCGAAGGCCTTGCCGCCGAGGGCCATCGCGAGGCGGACTTCAACCAGCCTGACGTTCGCGGCCTTGGCCATGGCGTCGGCGCCTTCGATCAGGCTGGCGACGGAGAACGATTCGAGAATGCCGAGGGCTTCGAGGGCATCCACGCGCGACGTGCCGGCGATGGCGGGGAAGAGGCTTTCGTCGACGTTCGGAATGAGGAAGGTGTCGATGATGGAGAAGTCGCCGCACTCCACGCCGGCCCGCACGGCCGCTTCGACGCCCCCGACGTCGCCGCGGATCATCACCATGTACTTGCCGCTGCAAATCGTGCGCGAGAGGACGAGCTCGACCTCGGCCGCTTTGAGCATCGCGTCGCAGACCTGGAAGCCGGCGGCGATGGATGAGAGCTCGATGAGTCCGATGGAATTGCGGGGCAATGGGTTCTCCTGGCAGCGTGCACAGCCTGAAGGCTGTGCTATGGAAAACACACAGCCTGAAGGCTATGTTACTTCGATCTCGATGACGTCGGGGGCGACGCGCGTGACGCGGCCGGCGATGCTTGCGTGAACGTCCGCTCCCAGCTCGCCCGGGTTCATGCGGGCTATCGCCTGGCCGCGCTCGACGCGGTCGTTCTCTTTCACAACGGGAATTGCGGGTTTGCCGGCATGTTGCTTGGTCAGTATTCGCACCCGCGCGACTTCGGGCTCGGCGGGCGTGTAGGGCGTGTCGCTTTCGTAACGCTCCACCTGGAGGCGCTGGCGCAACTGAGTCTGCGGCACGCGGCGGTATTCCTTCATCGGGTGGACGCGGACGGGTTTCTGCTGAATGAACTTGATGCCCTTGGCGCGCAGGTCGACCTTGGCTTCGTCGCAGGCTTCCTTGGGGAAGAGGTCCTCGGGGCAGGCGTAGAGGGTGCAGAGACCGCAGGCGCAGCAGAGCTCGCCCCACTGGTTCCAGTTCTCCTTGCCGGCGAGGGTGAAGCCGAGCGAGCGCATCACCTTATGCGGCTGGACATCGTAGCCCAGCAGGTAGCGCGGGCAGAACTCGGTGCAGTAGCTGCACTGGTCGCAGGCGGAGCGGCCGATGCGCTCCATCGCTTCGATGGGGCGGCTTTTGCGCTCGACGAGCGGGTGATCCTTGGGCAAAACAATCAAACCGCAGGTTGTTTTGGTGACGACGCCCGACAGGTCGAAGGTCAACTGGCCCATCATCATGCCGCTGACGAAGACTCCGATTTCACCGGCGGTGGCCCCGCCGGCCATGTCGAGCAGGTCTTTGAAGGTGCAACCGACGGGCGCCCAGAAGCTGGAGGGCTTGCGGACGGCGCCGTTCACGGAGACGAATTTGCGTGTGACGGGTTCGCCGCGCGCGGCGAGGTCGACGTTGTAAAGCGTCTCGACATTGTTGACGACACAGCCGACCTGGAGTGGAATA
This sequence comes from uncultured Solibacteraceae bacterium, assembly GCA_964472745.1. Classification (GTDB taxonomy): domain Bacteria; phylum Acidobacteriota; class Terriglobia; order Bryobacterales; family Bryobacteraceae; genus CAYYNC01. The sequence continues at coordinate 16,499 of CAYYNC010000024.1, read as the reverse complement.
CCGGCGGGTGGAATCAGGCGGCCCGTTGCGGCGTAGACGATCTCGTATTCGTCGCCGGAGGGGTAGAAATCGCCGAGATAGGTCATGCCGATACCGGCTTTTTGCGCGTGAGGCAGGATCGCGTCGACAGCTTCCTTGTTCTTTTCCTTGATGCCGAAGAGGCCTTTTTGCGCTTGCGTGGCTTCCATCATGCGGACCATGCCTGCGATGACGCCTTCGGGGAAGTGGCGCATGAGCTCGAAGTCCTTGTGCAGGAGCGGCTCGCACTCCGCGCCGTTGGCGAGCATGTACTCGATGGTGCTTTCGGCCTTCACGGAGGTGGGGAAGCCGGCGCCCCCGGCTCCGACGACCCCCATGGATCGCAGTGTTTCGCTCAGCATGACGGAATTTCTATTGTCGCTCGACGAAGCCGAGCGCGACGACAGCGGCTCCGAGAGTGCGGGGATCGTTGGCGGGCTTCAGGGGGCGCCGGGTGCGCAACTCTACGGTTGCGGGTCCGGCGGGCTGTGGAGGGAGAGGCCAGGACTGCGCGTGCCAGCCGAGACGGCTGTATTCGCGGACGCCGAGCGATCTGCCGTCGATGAGGAGCTCGACCTCGACGCCGCCCTGCGCTCTGAATTGCGGTTCTCCGAGGTTGACCGTGAGGCTGAATGCCTTCGCGGCGGCCGGGCGGTGGAGTGTGATGCGCGCGACGGGGCCGGTCCAGCGGAATCCGGTTTCGAGCGGGTACCAGCCTTCCTGAAAGTGCCACGCCGGCGCGGCGGTGGCCATGTCGATGTAAGATTCGCCGGGCTGTCCCGCGCGGCGAACGGACGTGAGGAGCTTGCGGTCGCGGCCGTTCCACGCGACGACGGCCACGGAGGGCTCTTTGAGAAGCTGCTTTCCGGCATCGCTGTTGAGAGGGGCGAGGCGGAGCTTGGTCCAATCGCCGTGGTATTTGAAAGCGGCTTCGATGCCCCAAATGTTCAAGGCCGGCCCGCCGTCGTAGACGAAGTCGGCGAGGTCGGGGTTGGCGCGCATGAACTTCGCCACTGCTTCGACGTAGGCGCGGTTTTCAGGGCCGTCAGTGAGGGCCTTGCGGCGGGCGTTGCGCAGCTCGGCGTAGTGGAAGACAGTCCAGCCGATGAGGATCGCGAGCGCGAAGCGCCAGCGCAAGGGGCGGGCGAGAGCGGAGACGGCGATGGCGAGTCCGATGAGTGGGACGTAGAGGTAGACGGAATAGAGGCGGCCGGGGAGGAACCAGAGCGGTCCCATGAGTAGGGCGATCGAGATGAGGCCGAAACGGACAGTGCGGTCCTTCACGATGAAGGCGAGGGGGATCAGAACGGCGCCGGCGAAGGGGATGAGGAAGATCTTCGATGAGTAGAAGGAAAATGTCTTCCAGACGGCGGCGGAAGAAAAGCGCAGCGTGTAGTCGTTGTCGGTTTTGGCGTTTGTTAAAACGCCCTGGATTGTGAAACTCGCGGCGATGAGAGCGTAGGGGATGACTCGTTTCCAGCGGCGTCCGCCGAGCATGTGCTCATAGGCGAGCAGAACGGCCGGCAGCGCGACGGCGAGCTCCTTCGCTTTGTACGCGGTCCAGAAGAAGACGAGTGAGGGGATGAGCCAGCCGCGGAGGTAGGCGTAGAGACTCAGCAGGAGAAACGTGCCGCAGAGCACGTCGAAGATGTACATGGGCTGCCACCAGGCGTAGAAGCAGGCCATGTGGAAGCCGAAGACGAAAGTTCCGATGGCCGCGGAGACGGGCGGCGCGCCGAGCCGGCGTAAGACAACCCAAATCAGCCAGCAGTTGATGAGATGGACGGTGTGGAGGAAGACGATCCAGGGGGCGAAGGAGAGGCCGGCGTGTTCGGAGAAGAACTTGTAGACGACGTGGCCGGTGGGGCGGAAGTTGAACTCGGCGAGTTTCGGGCTGAAGAAGCCGCGCGCGAATTCGGAGTAGGGGACCTGCTCGCGCGTCATGAAGAGGTTGTCGAGGTCGTCGTCGCTGAACCAGTTCTTGTACGCGGCGCGGTTGGCCGCGAGGAAGAGAAGAGCGAAGGCGAGGAAGAGGCAAAGGCCCTGCCAGAGTTTCAGGCGGTGTGAGGCGGAGGCTTCCTGCGGATCGCTCATGATGAGGATATTGTAGCGGGCGGAGCGAGGTTGACCGATGAAGGCGGACGAGTTGCGGGAGTGCCTGAAGCGGGAAGGGGATGCCTGGAGCGCGAAGTCCTGCGAAGATCTCGCGCACGGGACGGCCGATGGTCCGGCCTACGAGGTGGACGGGCGTTATCAGGTGGAAATCGTACTGCTTGAGCGCACCGCGGACTACGTTCACGTGAGCGTGTCGGTGGATGCGGGCGGGTGGCGGCAGTTCGTTCCGCTGGCAGCGAGCTTGATCGTGCACAGGGATGGGCGTGTGCAGCGCTGAGGAGTTGAATTAGGCTGGTAGTCCGGAGTTTGAACATGAAGCGAGCGATTCTATTTGCGATTTGCGCGGTTGCGGCGATGGGTCAGGGCAGCGAGATGGTGCGGCTCCTGAACCAGTACCAGGCGACGCCGAACGTGACCTACCTGGTGCAGAACAACTACGAGAGCAAGCTCGATGTGTACCGGCGGCGTGATGTGCAAACGCCCCTGCCGACGCTGGTCTACATTCACGGCGGCGGATGGGTGGGCGGCACGAAGGAGCAGTCGATCTTGCAGGTGCTGCCGTATCTCGAGGCGGGATGGAACGTCGTCAACGTGGAGTACCGGCTGGGACGCGTTGCGCTGGCTCCGGCGGCGGTTGAGGATTGCCGGTGCGCTCTGCGCTGGGTGATCCGGAATGCGAAAGAACAGGGGTTCGACACTTCGAAGATCGTGGTTACGGGGCATTCCGCGGGCGGACATCTGTCGCTGATCACGGGGATGCTGCCGGCGTCGGCGGGGCTGGAGAGGATCTGCCCCGGCAGCGAAGAGCTGAAGGTGGCGGCGATCGTGAACTGGTACGGGATTACGGATGTCGCGGATCTGCTGGACGGTCAGAACATGAAGTCGTACGCGGTGTCGTGGCTGGGATCCATGTTGGACCGCGTGGAAGTGGCCCGGCGCGTTTCGCCGATGACGTACGTGCGCGAGGGCTTGCCGCCGGTGCTGACCATTCATGGCGACGCCGATCCGACTGTGCCCTACTCGCACGCTGTGGCGCTGCACAAGGCGCTGGACCAGGCGAAAGTGAAGAACCGGCTGCTGACGATTCCGGGCGGGAAGCATGGGGGCTTTTCGCCGGCGGAAAACAAGATGATCTACGAGGCGATCCGCGAGTTTTTGGGCGGGCTGGGGTTGGCGGCTCGGGGGGCGGGGTCCTAACTGGGCCCGATCGGCGATCGGGCGGCAGATCAGCGATCTGCCCCACCAGCGCGGAGGAAGTCGAAGTCGCAACCCTCGTCGGCTTCGAGGATGTGGTCGAGGAAGAGCTTGCCGTAGCCGCGCGTGTAGTGCGGCGGCGGCGGTGTGAAGGCCGCAAGGCGGCGGTTCAACTCGACGTCATCGATACACAACGTAAGGCGGCGCGCGTGGGCATCCAGTTCGATTTCGTCGCCAGTGCGGACGGCGGCCAGCGGTCCTCCGGAGGCCGATTCGGGCGTGACGTGCAGCACGACGGTGCCGAAGCTGGTGCCGCTCATGCGCGCGTCGGAGATGCGGACGACGTCCTTCACGCCTTTGTTGAGCAGCACACGCGGCAGCGGGATCTGGCCCCACTCAGGGAAGCCCGGCGCGCCTCGCGGTCCGCAGCTCTTCATCACGAGGACGGTGTTCTCGTCCACGGGGAGTACGGGGTCTTCGAGCTTCGCCCGCATGTCCTGGTAGTCCTCGAAGACATAGGCGGGACCGCGATGGCGCAGCAGGCGCGGCGACGCCGCGGTCTGCTTGATCAGCGCGCCGCGCGGGCAGATGTTGCCGCGCAGGACGTAGATTCCGCCTTCCTCGCCGAGCGGCGAAGCGAGCGGTTTGAGGACTTCGCGGTCAAAACATTCGGCGCTCTCGACGTTTTGGGCCACGGTGCGGCCGGTGCAGGTGAGCGCATCGCCGTCGAGCAGCGGCAGCAGATCGCGCACGAGGGGCGGGAGGCCGCCGGCGGCAAAGAAGTCCTCCATGAGGTATTCGCCGGAGGGCTTGATATTGGCGAGCCACGGTGTGCGCCGGCTGATCTTGTCGAAGTCGTCGAGCGTGAGCGGCACGCCGAGGCGTCCGGCGATGGCGATGAGATGCACAACGGCGTTGGTGGAGCCGCCCAGCGCCATCAGCACGGTCACGGCGTTTATGAAAGCCGCGCGGGTCATGATGCGCGCCGGGGCGAGGTCCTCATGGACCATCTCGACGATGCGGCGGCCGGTTTGCTCGGAGATGGCGAGGCGGCGCGAATCGGGCGCGGGGATGGCGGCGCATCCGGGCAGCGTCATGCCCATCGCTTCGGCAAGGAGCGCCATCGTCGAGGCCGTGCCCATCACGGTGCAATGGCCGGTGCTGCGCGCGAGCGAGCCTTCGATCTCGCACCATTCCTCTTCGCCGATCTCTCCGGAGCGGTAGAGGTCGAAGAGTTTGCGGCCGTCGGTTCCGGCGCCGAGCTTGCGGTTGCGCCACAGGCCGGAAAGCATCGGACCGCCGGGGATGGCGATGGCCGGCACTCCGGCGCTGGCCGCGCCCATGAGCTGCGCGGGCGTGGTCTTGTCGCAGCCGCACAATAGCACGACGCCGTCGAGCGGGTAGGCGCGGATGCACTCCTCGACGTCCATCGCCATGAGGTTGCGGAAGAGCATCGAGGTCGGCTTCATGAACATCTCGCCGAGGCTGATGGTGGGGAACTCGAGCGGGACGCCGCCCGCGGACCAGACGCCGCGCTTCACCGCTTCGGCGACGGTGCGCAGGTGCGCGTTGCAGTTGTTGAGCTCGCTCCAGGAGTTGCAGATGCCGATGACGGGGCGGCCTTCAAAGATCTCGCGGTTGAATCCTTCGCTGCGCAGCCAGGCGCGGCGGGAGAACGAGTAGTAGTCGGTGTCGTGAAACCAGGCGGCGCTGCGGAGTGTGCGGTCTTTGGGCACGGTGCAATCAATTCGCTCGGATCTGAATCAGGCCGCGCTGCTTTCGGTCGTCTCCGTAGCCCATCGTGAGGATGGAGTTTGTGCGCCCGTGGATCAGCAGCAGGAGTGGTCCGGGCTGGGGCGCCGGCTGGCCGGGCTGAGGACGATCGGCGGGCGCGTTGCCCACCCAGCGCACTCCTTCCGGATTCGGGACGACGGTCACTTCCGGATTGGCCGGCTCCTTGTAATCGTACAGGACAATGCGCGTGCCTCCGCCGGCTTCAAGGGTTCCGCGCGCGACTACCTTGCGGACGCCGGGGAGGAAGCCTTGAATCTGCACCGCGGTGAATCCATCGGGCGTCGGCAGCAGCGACGCCTCGGCGCGGTCGAGGTCGAACAGGACGAAGCCGGCGTCGCCCGCGACGGTGTTGCGCGCGATGCCGAGGATCAGGTTTGTATCGGGCACTGGCCTTGTCTGATTGAAGGACGAAACGCCGGGGAGATCGATGCGGAAGGTGTCGCCTCGAACTCCGTCCAGCACGTACATCGTGTCGGCGGCGCCCTGGAGCGAGGGGTCGCTGTTGATGCCGTAGATGTAGTCGTTCAGCTCATCGGCGCCGGCGGCGACATTGAGCTGGCCCTGGCCGGCAAGCTCGAGTGCGGAGACGGACATCGCCGCGAGGTCGAAGAGCAGATAGCCGTTCGCGCCGCACAACTGGCGGAACGACTTCTCCTGTGTGCGCGAGGCGAACATCGCCATGCGGCGCGAGAGCTCGAGGTTGAAGAAACGCAGGTTCGGCGTGCAAGAGGCGTAGAACCAGCCGTCGGGCAGCGGGAGGATGTCGGTCTGCGCCGATTCGTCTTCGAGGCTGATCGCGGCCATCGCATCCTTCGCTCCTTCGACTGCGCGCATGGGCAGGTACAGCCGGCGCGTACCGCCGTCGATCCACATCGTGACGCCGAGCCTGTTGGCGGGAGGAGGCTGGCCGGGCCGTATAGGCGGGCCGGGTGAGACGACGGGCAGCCAGCCGTCGGGGAAGTCGCGCGAGCCCAGGACCTCAGGCCCAGGCAATCGCACCGCGGCGAGCTTGGCCTTGGTGGGGTTGTCGAGGTCGTTGCCGACGACCACCGCGACGATGCCCTGGATTCCAGTGTTGATCACGCCGAGCACTTTGTTCAATCCGTCTCCGAGGTCGATCTGGAGGTTCGCGATTCCGGGCTGCGGGTTGGCCGGCGATGTAGGATTGCCGCCTCCCTGGACTTCGATTTCGGCGAACTCGCCGGAAAGCGGATCGATGCGATAGCCGCGCGCTTGCTCGCCGGGCGTGACCGCGATCAGCGCGCCGTCGGGCGCGGTGACGATACCGAGCGCCGGGGCGGGCAGCGAGACGTCGAGCGGCTTTTCGGCGGCCGGGTGGAAGATCCGCAGATTCGGGGAGAAGCCCTGGCCCGGCTCGGGCGTGACGGCGGGGCCGAGGTAGGTCGCCATAGCCGGCGATTCGGCGGGCGAGACCACAGGGCCCGGCGCCGTGCGATTGGGAGCTGTCAGGCAGCCCGGCTGCGTGTTCGAAGAGGATCTTTCAAAGTCGAGGAGCAGAGCAGGATAGCAGCCGTCTTCGCCGCGTGCGCCGCTGGCGAGCACAAGATCGGTGTTGAGAGCAGAACTCCCAATCGCGCGGATTTCCGGCGCGCCATCAGGCAACGGCAGAAAACGGGACGTTGTGCGGACGGCACTGCCGAGCGTCGCGGGATTGGCGGGCCGGTTGGCGACGAATAGTTGGAGCGAGTCGCCGGGACGCTGGCGCGCCGGGGGATCGCCGCTGATCTCGAAGACCCCAGGCTTTTCCGTCGAGAGCCGGACCTGTATCTTCAATTCGATGCCGTTCAAGTGCAGACGGACAGGCAGCGCAGGCGAGGCTGCGGGTTCGGCGGCGGCCGGCTCGCCGGTGACTGCGGGCGGCTCGGTGGGGCCGAGGCCCGTCGCTTCGAAGATCAGTTTGCCGTCAACAGTGCGAAACTTCGCCGGGCCGAAACCGGCTTGTGACTCCGTCAACAGCGCGGGGACGGGATTCCGGACGAAGAAACGCGCCGGACGGCTGCGCAATTCCCCGCGTTGGACAACGACCGCCCCGACGCCCGGGGGCGTCTCCATTGGAACCTGGCAGATCACACGGGATGGCGAAACAAGGACGAGCGGCGCCGGACGGCCGTTGATCAGAACCTGCACCGGCGGATCGCCCACGGCCAATGGGAGCGGCGTCGACTTCGAGGTCCACTCCTCCGCAGGCCCCAAGTTCAGCCCCGTCACACGAAGCAGCCCCCCGGGGGCCACAGCGGCCGGGGCCGGCAACATGGCGAATTCGTTGTAGACGCCGCGCTGGACAATCACCGGTCCTATGGGCGCCTGAGCCGCGGTGAAAGTCGCGCCGAGGCTTGCGGCGAAGATTGCTGCTCGTGCCCGCATAATAGAGTTAACCCAAAGATTACACAAGAGGTTGCGTGGGGCAAGGGGTATACTGAAGGAGATCCCTTCGAATGAGCACGGAGACCAGTGTCCTCACCCCATCCGCCGCCGTGCGACGCGGTGTGTCCAGGCAGGCGCTGCTGATCCTGGCGCTCTATTCGCTGGCTCACTTTTCCATCGACCTCTACTCCGGCGCGATCGGCGTCTTGCAGCCGCTGCTGATTTCCAAGCTCTCGCTGACGCTGACCCAGGCCGGGCTGCTCGGCGGAGTGTTGGCATTCAGCTCCTCCGTTACCCAGCCGCTCTACGGCTACTTGTCGGACCGCTACCGTTCCCGGCTTTTCTCGTGTCTGGCGCCGGCGGTCGCCGCGGTTTTTATCTGTGCTCTTGCGGTGGCGCCTTCGTATGGCGCGGGTTTGCTGATGGCTGTCCTGGGCGGCACGGGCGTGAGCGCCTTCCATCCGCAGGGATCGTCCTGGGCGGCGGCCGCGTTCCGCACTCACCGCGCCAAGTGGATGGCGGTGTTCATCAGCTCAGGCACCCTGGGGATCGCCTTGTCCCCGGCTCTCTTCAGCCAGTGGATCGTTCGTCTCGGTTTTGACACGCTTTTGTGGGCCGCCCTGCCAGGTGTGGCGGTTTCCCTCGTGATGCTGGGCGCGGTGCGCCCGCCCCACGAAATCTCAACGGCCCCGGTCCGGCCCGGTTTTGACTGGGCTCCACTACGGGCTGTGTGGAGGCCGCTCTCGATCCTATATGGAACCGTCTTTGTCCGCTCGGCCGTGCAGGTCACCTACGCGCAGTTCCTGGCGCTGTACCTGCACCGCGAACGAGGTTACCGGCTCGAAGACGCCGCGCTCGCGCTTACGCTGTACCTCACCGCCGGGGCGGTAGGTGGCTTTGTTGGCGGACCGCTGTCCGACCGCTTCGGCCTGCGGCGGGTGATCATGCTCTCCTTCGCCCTGTCCGTGCCGTTCATCCTGGTGTTCTTCATCACGGACAGCCCGGCCGGCATCCTCAGTCTGGCGGCAGGCGGGATGATCCTTTTGTTCACCATTCCCGTGAATGTCACTGCGGCCCAGGACCTTGTTCCGCACCAGGGTGCCGTGGTTTCGGCCCTGATGATGGGCTTTGCGTGGGGTACGGCCGGGATGATCTTCATTCCGTTGACGGGCTGGTTCGCCGAGCTGACTTCACTGCACGCGGCTATGGCGGCGCTGCTGGTGTTCCCGGTGATTGGCTTTGTTCTGACACGAAGGCTGCCGAAGGAGTTTGGGCGGTGAAGAGGGCTGTCTGCCTGTTGAGCGGAGGGCTGGATTCGGCGACAGTCCTTGCTTGCGCCAAGCGTGACGGCTTTGAAGTCTATGCATTGTCATTTGATTATGGACAGAGACATCACATAGAACTTGAAGCGGCGCGGAGAGTAGCGGGGGCCGCAGGGGTGGCGCGGCACTGCATCCTGAATATCGATCTCAGAGCATTCGGCGGTTCCGCTCTGACCGGCGAGATCGAGGTGCCCAAGGGCAGGTCGGCTGAGGAGATGGCCGGCGGGATTCCGATCACCTATGTGCCCGCCAGGAACACGATCTTCCTCTCCTTCGCTCTGGCTTGGGCCGAGGTCCTCGGTGCGGGCGACATCTATATCGGCGTCAACGCGATCGACTACTCAGGCTACCCCGACTGCCGTCCGGAGTTCATTGCGGCTTTCGAGCGCATGGCGAATCTGGCAACGAAAGCCGGAGTCGAGAAAACACTTGAGATCAGGGTCCACACGCCGCTGATTCAACTGAGCAAAGCCGGCATCATCCGGCTCGGCGTGTCGCTCGGTGTGGACTACTCCCTCACTCACTCCTGCTACGACCCGGCGCCGCATGGAGTACCATGCGGGCAGTGCGACTCGTGCCGGCTGCGGCGCGCGGGTTTTGAAGCCGCGGGAATCGAAGACCCGCTGGAGTACCCCGCATGACGATCAGTGAAGTCTTCGCCTCGATTCAGGGCGAGGGGTTGCTGGCGGGGGTCCCATCGCTGTTCGTGCGCCTCTCAGGATGCAATCTGAGGTGTGTCTGGTGCGACACACCCTACGCCTCCTGGAACCCGGAGGGCGAGGAGTGGAGCGTCGGGAGGATTGTAGATTGGACGAGGGACTACCAAGCCTACCGGCACGTCGTCCTGACCGGCGGCGAGCCGATGCTGTTTCCTGAAATACGCGATCTCAGTCTTGCATTGAGCGATCGCGGGCTGCACGTGACGATCGAAACGGCCGGCACGGTCTGGCAGAACGTCGCTTGCGACCTGATGAGCGTTTCGCCCAAGCTGCGCAATTCGACGCCGCGGGAGCGCGAAGCGGGCGCTTGGGCGCAGCGTCATGAGGAGCGGAGGCTCAATGTGGACGTGCTCCAGCGGCTGGTCCGGCACTTCGCCTACCAGTTGAAGTTTGTCGTCCAATCGCCGGGAGACATGGAGGAGATCGAGCGGGTCGTGCATCTCGCACAGGCCGATCAAGAGCGTGTCCTGCTGATGCCGGAGGGGACGGATGCCGCGACGTTGGCGGAGCGGTCGGTCTGGCTGGTGGAGGAGTGTAAGAGGCGGGGCTACCGGTTCTGCCCGCGTCTCCACGTGCTGCTCTACGGCAACCGGCGCGGCGTCTGAGGTCTTCCATGCGCGGCTCTAAGTCGAAACCCTGATTGTCGGGCTTCAAGCTTGGGCCGTAGTCTATGTGTGGAGACCCGCATGCTGAGGGGATTACTGATTTGTCCGGACCAGGCGCTGGCGCTGGGATTCCGGTCGGCGTTGGAAGAGACCGGGGGAGTTGGCCTCGTCCGCGAACTGGACCGGCATCCGTCGGCGGTCGAGCTGATGCGTTTGGTCAGGGCGCACGCGCCGCAGATCATCTTCCTGTCGGCCTCCTCCGTGGACTACATGGCGGAGATCGTGCGCACGATCGAGGAGGAGACGCCCGGAATCTATCTGGTTGCTCTGAGCAAGACCTGCGAGCCGGCGACCCTGCTCGAAGCAATGCGTATCGGACTGCGCGAATACCTTCCGGCGCCTTTCACGCGCGAGGCTGTGTGGTCGGCCTTGCAGCGTGCGATCGAATCGCTGAAGAAGCGCCCGCCGTCCATCGGCGCGACCGACCAGGTCTTCAGTTTCCTCCCAGCCAAGCAGGGCGTCGGCACAACAACCGTCGCCGTGAACACCGCCATGGCGCTGGCCAACAGAGGATCGGGATCCCACTCCGGACTCCTGATCGACATGGACCTCAGCTCGGGCATCGTTGGCTTCATGTTGAAACTGAACAACGCTCACTCGGTGCTTGAGGCGGCCGAGAAAGCCCTGGATCTTGATGAAACGCTCTGGCCGCAATTGGTGAGCGCCAAGGGGCAGCTCGATGTTTTGCATTCGGGCCCCCTGAACCCGGGATTCCGCATCGATAATCTTCAAATCCGCAACATTCTCGATTTCGCCCGGCGGCACTACAAGGCCATCTGCCTGGACCTTTCGGGGAACCTCGAGCGGTACTCGATGGAGGTGATGCACGAGTCCAAGCAAGTGTTTCTGGTCGTCACGCCCGAAATCCCGGCGCTCCATCTCGCGCGGGAGAAGCTGGCCTTCCTCCAGCAAATCGACCTCTGGGACCGCACCTACCTGCTGCTCAACCGCAGCCACCGCAGGGCGCTGATATCGAACGCGCAGATCGAGAGCCTGCTCGGCAAGCCGGTTTACGCGGCCTTCGCCAACGACTACAACGGCGTCCACCGCTCGTTGCAGGAGGGGACGACTTTGGATCAGGGCTGCGAATTGGGCAAGCAGTTCGCCCGGTTCGCCGAGCAGATCACCCACAAGAAGGCTCCCGAACTGGATACCAAGAAGCGCTTCATCGACTACTTCGCGATTCTGCCGAAGAACCTCCAGGAAGCGGAGAGAAGAAGCGCCTGAGGCGGAGTTACATGTACATCCCGCCGTTCACGCGAATGACGCAGCCCGTGATGTAGTTTGCCTCCTCGCTGGCGAGAAACTTGACGGCGTTGGCGATGTCCTGGGGCTTGCCGAAGCGCTTCAGCGGGATCATGCTCAGCATCCGTTCTTTGACGTCGTCGCTGAGCACCGCGGTCATGTCCGTCTCGATGAAGCCGGGTGCGATGGCGTTCACCGTGATGTTGCGGCCGGCGAGCTCGATCGCCAGCGTCTTGGTGAGCCCGATCAGGCCGGCCTTCGAGGCCACATAGTTGGCTTGGCCTACGTTGCCCATCTCGCCGACCACGGACGCGATGTTGATGATGCGGCCCCAGCGTTCCTTCATCATTGCCGGGATCACGGCCTGCGCCGTGAAGAACGCCCCGGTCAGGTTCACCTGAAGCACGCGCGTCCAGTCTTCCGCCTTCATGCGTATCGACAGGGCGTCGCGCGTGATCCCGGCGTTATTCACCAGCACGTCGATACGCCGCATGTCCTGGAGCACCTTCGCGACGCCTTCCTTCACCGATTCCTGCGAAGTCACGTCGAAGTCGACCGTCATGCAGGTGCCGCCGCATGCGCAGATCTCCGCGGCCACTTCCTCGTTTTTCTCGATCTCGGGGGAAGCGACGATGATGCCGAAATTGGACTTGCAGAGCGTTGTGGCAATGGCGCGCCCGATGCCCCGGCTGGCGCCGGTGACGAGCGCAACTCGTTCGAACATACAATCTCCCTACAGCATGACTGCCGAAAACCTCATCATAGTAGATTACGGAGGTTCATCACCGCGATGTCCTATTCGGACCTGCGTGAGTTCGTAAAGGCGCTGGAGCAGGCGGGCGAGCTGAAGCGCATCCCGTTCGAGGTCGATCCGTACCTCGAGATCGCCGAATTCGCCGACCGCTCCGTGAAGAGCGGCGGGCCCGCGTTCCTGTTCGAGAACCCGAAGGGCTCCTCGATGCCGGTGCTGATCAACGCCTTCGCGTCGATGCGCAGGATGGAGATCGCGCTCGAGGTGCAGTCTGTCAATGAGCACGCGGCGCGCATCTCGGAGATGCTCGAGATGCGCATGCCGCAGGGTCTCATCAACAAGCTCAAGATGCTGCCGAAGCTGGCCGACATGGCCAATTTCTTCCCCAAGACGGTTTCGGGCGGCCCTTGCCAGGAAGTCGTCAGGCAGAGCGGCTTTTCGCTCTTTGAGCTGCCGGCGCTCCATTGCTGGCCGAAGGATGGGGGGCGGTTTATCACTCTGCCCATGGTGTTCACGAAGAACCCGGAAACCGGCAAGCGCAACTGCGGAATGTATCGCATGCAGATTTACGACGAGCGCACCACCGGCATGCACTGGCAGACGCAGAAACAGGGCGCCGAACACTACCGCCGCAGGCTGAAGGAGGGCAAGGACACGCGCATGGAGGTGGCTGTGGCCATCGGCGCCGACCCGGCCACGATGTACTCCGCCATCCTGCCGCTGCCGCCGGACCTCGACGAAATGATGATCGCCGGCTTTTTGCGAAACAAGCCCGTGGAGATGGTGAAATGCCGCACGACGGACCTCGAGGTCCCCGCCAACGCCGAGATCGTGCTCGAAGGCTACGTCACGCTGGGCGAGATGCGCACCGAGGGTCCCTTCGGCGATCACACGGGCTTCTATTCGCTCGAAGACGAGTATCCGGTGTTCCACGTCGAATGCATGACGCACCGCAAAGACCCGATCTACGCCACCACGATCGTCGGCCCGCCGCCCATGGAGGACTACTACATGGGCAAAGCCATCGAGCGCATCTTCCTGCCGCTGATGCGGCTGCAACTTCCCGAAGTGCGCGACATGTGCATGCCGGCCGAGGGCATCTTCCACAACCTGATGCTGATCTCGATCCGCAAGTCCTATCCAGGCCACGCGCGCAAAGTGATGCACGCGATCTGGGGACTGGGACAGGCGATGTTCTCGAAGGTGATCGTGGTGGTGGACGAAGACGTCGATGTGCAGAACCTGTCCGAGGTCGCCTGGAAGGCGCTGAACAACATCGACCCGCAGCGGGACATCGAGTTCTCCATGGGGCCGGTCGATTCGCTCGACCACGCCTCGCGGCTGCCCGACTACGGCTCGAAGATGGGGATCGACGCCACGCGAAAATGGCCGCAGGAGGGCTTCACGCGCCGCTGGCCGGACCTGATCACGATGTCCCCCGAGGTGAAAGCGCGCGTCGGCGAGCTATGGAGGAAAGCGGGCCTCTGATGCTACACTGAAAGCGTCTTCACGGCGCCTGTAGCTCAGTCGGTAGTAGCGCCAGATTGTGGTTCTGGATGTCGTGGGTTCGAATCCCACCAGGCGCCCCAACCCATTCAATATCAGCGTCTCACACCTGTGACCACGTAAGGTGTCTCCTGCTCGAGGTCCGGGTACATCCTGCCGTTGCCCGCTTGGTCGACGGCTTCGATGAACCAGATCAAATCCCACTTGGGGTTGATGAAGGCGGCGGGGATGACTCCTGTGCACATGCTGCTCGTTGCGTCGCATTTCATCTCAGCAGTCTCGTAGTCCTCGAATTGCGTGAGGTGGCGGTAACGCAGCCGGACCCACTTCAGGCCGGAGCGATCGTTCACCTTCGCCGTCACCCTAAAATCGAGACCTGGAGATGCCATGCCGCCCGGCATGATCTGCACCACGGGCGGTTGCCCGTCTCCAGTCCCGCGCGGGGGCCTCGGCGGGACCGATGGTGAGGACGGCGGAAGCTTGCCCCGCTCGGCGGTGAGCTTCGCGAGGCCTTCTCGCAACCGCTCCAACTCCTCCTTCCAGTGTCGCGGGAAGCCGACGCGGTGGACTCCGAATGCCAGATCAGTCGCGTAGACATCGCCCGCGGCGGCAACCATCTTCTCCCACTCCGCGACGGCACGCTTCTCTTTCCCGATCGCATCGTCGAAGTACGAGGATTGCCCCGTTTCCTTCCACAGGTTGTAGCTCACCGCCGCTTCAAGGCGCGACGCGTGGAATAACGCGAGGTGCGCCAGAATCCTCACGTCGGCCAGCGTGGTCGACAGTTCTTTGTTAGCGCCGGCGCGGCGCGTCTTCTCCGCGGAAGCGGCGTGCTCCAGAATGTTCATTGCGAGGCTTCCAAGGAATGCGGCCGTCTCCTCGGGGCGGCGCTTTGCAGTGTCCTCCCGCGCCAGAATGCGTTTCGCCTCATCTCGCGGCGAAAGAAACTGCTCGGTGTCGCTGCCTTCGAGCGCGGCGTACTGCGGCAGATCGCCCTGGCGCATCATCTCAGCCCAGCCGCGCGTCGTGGGGAACAACTGGTAGCGGTAGGCCGCGGCGACAATGCGCGGCAACACCCTGCTCGCGCTGTTGAGCGCGGTCATCAAGGGCGGCCCCGCCGCATCGCCGAATCGGCGCAGGAACTCCCTCCCCCAGACGTCTTGCGGCGTGTTGGGATCATAGCCGAGCCTCCCCCAAAGCTGGTAGAAATACCAGTACCGCTCGAACTCGTAGTCGTAAAAGCGATACCGCTCATTGTGAATCGGACGCGGCGGCGCGTCGTGCGGCTCGCCCAGCATCTTCGTCGCGAGCATCTCGTTCACTTCGAAACTGTCCCCGTCGTACAACCGCGCGCTGTGGACGAACCGTTTGACATACTCCGGATCGCCCCACAGCAGCAATCGCGTTGTCCCCCCGTTCCACAGCCTCCAATGGACCTTGTATCTCTGCGGATAACGCAGCAGGTCGGCGTAGCCGTGGCGCCGGTCGCGCTGGTTCTCTCGGTTGATATGTGTCGGATGGAAGGGCAGGCCCATCTGCTCCATCCAGTACTTCGTGGTCACGCGCGCCTTCAATCCCAGCTTCAGGGCGTCGTCGATGATCGAGTCCGGCAGCTCCTTCGCGCGCAGATCGACGCGCATGCCGGGCCTGTGCCGCCGCATGAGCAGGAAGACGTCGTGCCAGAAAGCCTCCATCTCTTCTCGCTTCAACCCCGACTCGCCGTGCATCCTGAATTGCAACGCATCGATATCCGGGAATGTGTCGAGGAACTTGCGCAGCGCCGCCGTCGTGTAGGCCCCCAGGTTCTTCTCGTCCAGGCCCGTGACGAGCCCGGGGACCTCTTTCCCCGCCAGCTCCGACGCGCCGGGAATCCCGCCGCTCTGAACGCCGCCGCGGTAGATGTGGTCCCAGATTCCGGCAGTGACATCGATCCCGCGCTCGTGCGCAAGCTCGATCATGCGCCGGAACGCCGCCGCGTTCTTCTGCTGCTGCGCCGCCGTCATTCCTACCGTTCGGACCCCCGCAAACCCCGGCGTGTCGAAGAAGTAGGGATAGGGCGGCGCCATGTAGCCGCCGTTCTCGTACCCGAAGATCACGACGAAACTGTTGATGCGGCTGCGCGCGAGCATCCAAAAATACCGCCTCCATTGCTCTTCGTCATGCAAGCGGCTCTCGAATGTCGCGCGGTTCATCGTGTAGATTGACACCGCCCTCTCCGCAAGGAACGGCTTCTCACTGCCATCACGGATGTGCGCGAACGGCGGTTCTCCCGGCGACGACCACGCGACACGGTCCGCCGCATCGAGCGCCGCGTACATGAGCCCGCGCGCATCCGCGCCGCAAAGCACGAGCGCCGGCTTTCCCTGGACCACGGTGCGCTGTACCGTCAACGCCTCCGTTCCCGACGGAAGAGCCGCCCGCGTTTGCTGAAGCAGCCGGACCACCGCGTCATTCCCAGCCAACCCCGCGACGACAAGCAAGTCCGCGGGTGCGGCATCGGCGAGCTCCCCTCGCTGGACGCGCATTCCCTTCGCCTTCAGCGACGCCTCCAGCGCCGACAGCCCGAACTCCGCCGGGCGCGGCAGCGGCTGCGGCACAACAACGCGCACCAATTGCTCCGCTGCCTGCGAACCGCTCGCACCGGCAGACAAGAGCCCCAATAGCAATCCCAATGATCTTCGCGGCAAACCGGCACGCCTCCCGTTCGCCATCGTATAACCGCCGGGGACCGGGTGCTTAACGGTTTTGGGGATCGCGGCCAGGAACCATGTTGTAGGCCTCGGTT
>CAYYNC010000023.1:83281-95327 GCA_964472745.1 uncultured Solibacteraceae bacterium | reverse complement strand
ACGCTCTCGGCCGCAATCCCGACGGCACCGAACGCGCCCCCAAACCCGCCCACACCCTGGACCAGTACGGTTTCCAGTTGGAAGGGCCCGTCTTCATTCCCAAGATCCTCAAGAAAGACGGCGCCGTCAAGCTGTTCTACCTCGGCAGCTTCGAGAACTACCGCGAAGACTGGCCCCAGTTCCTGCGCAATTCCTACCCCACCGCGGAGATGCGCAACGGCGACTTCAGCAAACTGACCGCCGCCAACGGCCAGCCGGTGATCATCTACAACCCATACACTGCGCGCATCGACGCCAACGACAACGTCATCCGCGACCCCTTCCCGGGCAATATCATCCCCTCCCAGTTCCACAGCCCCGTCGCCCGCAACGTCACCCGCTACATGCCTCTCCCGAACGCCACCACCTCCGGCGTCCGCTACGCGACGCAAAACCACCTCATGCCCGAGTATGCCGCGCAGGACAAGTTCTACAACCTGATCCTCAAATTCGACTGGAACTTCGGCGACCGCCATCGCGCCTTCTTCCGTCACGCCTCCAATGATCGGACGGAGGATCGTTGCGTAAATGCCATTTGCGACGCTCCGGGCCAGGACGGCCAGCAGCCCTTCCAACGCATCAACGACGCCTACGTCGCCGACTGGGTCGGAACCCTCAGCCCGACTTTCGTGCTCAACCTCCGTGCGTCGCACAACCGCTTCATCGAAAAGGGCTTCGGCCGCGCCAACGAGAACTTCGACCTCACCTCGCTCGGTCTCCCGGCGAGTCTCATCAACTCGCTCCCGACGCCCCGCTACTTCGGCCGCTGGGACATCAATGGCTATAGCTCGCTCGGCCGCTATCAAAGCATCAACATCACCAACAACTACAACCTGGGAGCCAACATCACCAAGATCAGCGGCAAGCACACGATGAAGGCCGGAATCGACTGGCGCCGGATTCACTTCATCCAGCAGAACACCGGCAACATCCTCCAGTTCACCGGCCAAACCCAGTGGACCCAGCGCCTCTGGAATCAGGGCGAGCCAACCGCCGGCGACGGCTACGCTTCGTTCCTCATCGGCGGCGTAAGCGGGTCGACGAACTACCCGCTCTATCCCTTCTACAGACAGTGGTACTTCGCGCCCTACTTCCAGGACGACTGGAAGATCTCCCGCAAATTGACCCTGAATCTCGGCCTGCGCTGGGACTACAACGGCCCGCCGGACGAAAAGTGGAATCGCTTGAACCGCGGCTTTAACGCAAGCGCCGCCAGCCCCATCGCCAGCCAGATCCCGGCGGACATGCTGGCTCTCTACCCCGAGCTCCGCAACCTGAAAGGCGGGTTGGAGTTCGCCGGCGTGAACAACAATCCGCGGATCGCCGGAAATCGCGACTTCAACAACTGGCAGCCGCGCATCGGCGCCGCATACCAGCTCGGATCGAAATGGGTCGCCCGCGGCGGCTACGGGCTCTATTCGATGAACCCCAACAACGACCCCCTGAAGTCCGCAGGGTTCTCGATCGGAACCCCGCTCGTCAACAGCCTCGACGGCGGCCGCACACTCGCTTCAAACAACCTGCTCGGCAACCCATACCCCGGCGGAATCTTCGTTCCACCCGGCGCCAGCCTGGGTTACAGCACGTTCGTCGGGCAAAATACCTCCTGGTTCAACCCGAATTTCCGAGTCCCCTACGTGCACCAGTTCTCGTTTGGCTTCCAATACCAGGTCAGCCAGACCTCGACGCTCGAGTTCTCCTATGTCGGCAGCCGCACCATCGGCGCCAACGACGAACGCGACTTCAACATCCCCACGCTCGACTTCCGCAAGCGCTGCAACCTGCTCGAAGGCGGCAACCCCGATTTCTGCAACGCGCAGATTCCTAACCCGTTCCGCGGCATCGAAGCGTTCCGCGGCACGGGCCTGTTCACTGCCGCCAATACCTCCCGCTTCCAGTTGAGCCGCCCCTTCCCGCAGTTCAGCGGCAGCATGCTCGAACAGGGCCGCGGCGAATCCAACATCTGGTACAACTCGCTCCAGATCAACTTCAACCAGCGCATCGGCCGCGACCTCACCCTGCTCGGCAACTACACCCTCTCCAAGATGGTGGAGCGTTGGGGATACAGCGATCCTTACGCCAATGTCAAACAGCAGGGCCTCTACTTCAACGACCGCCCGCACTACGTGAAGTTCAACACCGTCTATGAGCTTCCTTTCGGCAAGGGCAAAAAGTGGGGCGCTGGCGCTGGCCGGATGCGCAATCTCATGATCGGCGGCTGGCAGATCAGCACATACACGCAGTGGTCTTCGGGCGAACCCAACAACCTCCCCGGCAACGTCATCGCCATCAAGGACCCGCGCCTCGTCGGCGGCGACTGGACCGGCACCGTCAACTGGAACGCCCACCAGATCGTCGGCTGGAACCCCTGCGTCCTGCGCCAGTTCAATGACGGAAGGATTGTCCCGCAGCAGTTCAGCATCAACCGCGGCTGCGGCACCGATCCGGCCAACTACGCCTGGCTCATGACCGCCGATTACGCGCCACGGCTGACTCCGTTCCGCAGCGGCCAGATCCGCAAGCAGCAGCTCTTCAACGTGGATATGTCCGTCAGCAAAATGTTCAACATCACCGAGCGGCTGCGCTTCCAGTTCCGCGGCGAAGCCTTCAACCTGACCAACTACTACTTCTTCGGACGCGACAACAACTTCAACACCAACCCCAACGACCCCAACTTCGGCACCCAGTTCCCCAGCCAGGCCTGGATCGGCAACGGCTACCCCCGCCAGGTCCAGCTCGGCTTCAAAGTGTTCTGGTAACCCAGCTTTCAGGCTGTGTGCGTTGTGCACCACAGCCTTCAGGCTGTGCCGTTGTCCCCACTGCGGCTGCGGGACCCCAAAACCCCGCAGCCGCAAGCGCACCCTCCCGGGTCGGTTAGCTGATCTAAAGATAGGTTTGTCTTGTCCCTCTGGACTGCGATACAGTCAGCGAGAATGCTCTTGGGTACGCGCTAGGGGTGTCCCAGGAACAGGGGACAACATGAAAAAGATAATCATTGTGTTGCTTTGCCTCCTGGCAGCATTGTCTGCGCAGGAGTTCCGCTCTACCATCTCCGGTCACGTCTACGACAGCAGCGGCGCGGCCGTTCCCAACGCCAAACTGCAAGCCGTCAACGTCGCCACCAACGAAACCGCCAGCGCAACTTCCGACTCCTCGGGCGCATACACGATCCCGTTCCTGCGTCCAGGGCAATATCGTGTCACCGTCACCGCCCAGGGCTTCAAGGAACTCATCCGCCCGAACGTCACCCTCGAGGTCGGCAGAATCGTCGGCCTCGACCTGACCCTCGAGCTCGGCCAGGTTACCGAATCCATCGAAGTCACCGCAGACGTGGCGCTGCTCGAAACACAGACCGCCAGCCGCGTCGGCGTCGTCACCCAGAAACAGGTCGCCGAGCTCCCGCTCAACACCCGCAATCCCTTCATGCTCGGCGCTATGATGTCCGGCGTCGTCTTCCGCGGCGCGGCCATCTGGCAGCGGCCTTTCGACAACGGCGCCATCGCCGAATGGTCCGTCAACGGCGGACGCCAGTCCAACAACGAGTTCCTCATGGACGGCGCCCCCAACAACGGCCAGGCCGGCGGCAACAACATCGCCTACGTCCCCATCGTCGACGCCGTCCAGGAGTTCAGCGTCCAGCAGAACTCCTACGACGCGCAGTACGGCAAGACCGGCGGCGGCGTCTTCAACGTCGTGCTCAAGAGCGGCACCAACGACTTCCACGCCACCGGCTGGGAGTTCGCGCGCCGCAAGCCGTGGGACGCGAACACGTTCCAGAATAACGCTCTCGGCCGCAATCCCGACGGCACCGAACGCGCCCCCAAACCCGCCCACACGCTGGACCAGTACGGCTTCCAGTTGGAAGGCCCGGTCTACATCCCCAAACTCCTCAAGAAAGACGCCGCGGTTAAACTGTTCTACCTCGGCAGCTTCGAAAACTACCGGGAAGACTGGCCGCAGTTCCTGCGCAACTCTTATCCGACCCAGGAAATGCGCAACGGCGATTTCAGCAAGCTGACCGCCGCCAACGGCCAGCCGGTGATCATCTACAACCCATACACTGCGCGCGTCGACGCCTCCGGCAACGTGACGCGCGATCCCTTTGCAGGCAACATCATCCCGGCGCAGTACCATAGCCCGGTAGCCAAGGCCGTCACCGGCTACATGCCCCTTCCCAATGCCACAACGGCCGGCGTCCGCTACGCCACCCAGAACCACCTCATGCCCGAGTACGCCGCGCAGGACAAGTTCTACAACCTGATCCTCAAGTTCGACTGGAACTTCGGCGACCGCCACCGCGCCTTCTTCCGCCACGCCTCCAACGACCGCACGGAAGACCGCTGCGTCAACGGCATCTGCGACGCCCCCGGCCAGGACGGCCAGCAGCCCTTCCAGCGCATCAACGACGCCTACGTCGTGGATTGGGTCTCCACTCTCACTCCGACCCTGATCCTCAACGTCCGCGCATCCCACAACCGCTTCATCGAAAAGGGCTTCGGACGCGCCAACGAGAACTTCGACCTGAGCAAGCTGAATCTCCCCTCCAGTTTCATCAACTCCCTGCCCACGCCCCGTTACTTCGGCCGCTGGGAGCCTCAGGACTACAGCTCGCTGGGCCGCTACCAGAGCATTAACATCACCAACAACTACAACTTGATGGCCAACGCGACGAAGATCAGCGGCTCGCACACGATGAAGTTCGGAGTCGACTGGCGCCGCGTTCACTTCATCCAGCAGAACACGGGCAACATCATCCTCTTTCGGGGCCGCACCCAGTGGACCCAGCGGCTCTGGAATCAGGGTGAAGCGACTGCCGGCGACGGCTACGCCTCGTTCCTGATCGGCGGCGTGGACGGTTCCGCGAACTACCCGCTCTACCCATTCAATCGCCAGTGGTACTTCGCACCCTATTTCCAGGACGACTGGAAAGTCTCCCGTAAGCTGACCGTCAACCTCGGCATGCGTTGGGACTACAACGGGCCTCCGGATGAGAAGTGGAACCGGATCAACCGCGGCTTCAACGTGAACGCCGCCAGTCCCGTTGCCAGCCAGATCCCCTCCGACATGCTGGCGCTCTACCCTGAGCTCCGCAACCTGAAGGGCGGCCTGGAGTTCGCCGGCATCAACAATAACCCTCGGATCATCGCCAAACGCGATCTCAACAATTGGCAGCCGCGCATCGGCGCCGCCTACCAGATCAGCTCCAAGCTGGTGGCGCGCGGCGGCTATGGGCTCTATTCCATGAACCCCAACAACGACGGGCTCATCTTCGCCGGCTTCTCGGTGACTACACCGCTCGTCAATAGTCTGGACGACGGCCGCACTCTGATCTCTCAGAACATCCTCAGCAACCCCTATCCCGCCGGGATCCTCCTGCCCGCCGGCGCCAGCGGAGGCTACAACACCTTCGTCGGCAACAATACCAACTGGTACGACGAGAATATGCGCGTCCCGTACGTGCATCAGTTCTCCTTCGGCTTCCAGTACCAGGTCAGCCAGACCTCGACGCTCGAGTTCTCCTACGTGGGCAGCCGCACCATTGGAGCGAACGATGAGCGGGACTTCAACATCCCTTCACTCGACTTCCGCAAACGCTGCAACCTTCTGGAAGGCGGCAATCCCGATTACTGCAATGCGCAGCTCCCCAATCCCTTCCGCGGACTCGAAGCGTTCCGCGGGACGGGCTTCTTCACCGCTGCCAATCTCTCGCGCTACCAGTTGAACCGCCCGTACCCGCAGTTCAACGGCAACATGCTTCGCCGCGGGCTCAACGAATCCAACATCTGGTACAACTCGCTGCAAATCAACTTCAACCAGCGCATCGGACGCGACCTGACTCTGCTCGGCAACTACACCCTCTCCAAGATGGTGGAGCGCTGGGGCTACAACGATCCCTTCGCCGGCGTGAAACAGCAGGGCCTTTACTTCAACGACCGCCCGCACTACGTGAAGTTCAACACCGTGTATGCGCTCCCCTTCGGCAAGGGCAAGAAGTGGGCCGGCGGCGTCGGCCGGATGGGCGACCTCCTGCTGGGCGGCTGGCAGGTCAGCACCTACACCCAGTGGTCCTCCGGCGAGCCGAACAACCTCCCCGGCAACGCGATCCCGATCAAGGATCCGCGCACGCTCGGCGGCGACTGGACCGGTTCAGTCAACTGGAATGCTCACCAGCCTGTTGGCTGGAACCCCTGCGTCCTGCGCCAGTTCAACGACGGCTCGATCCGCCCGCAGCAGTTCAGCATCAACCGCGGCTGCGGCACCGATCCGGCCAACTACGCCTGGCTCATGACCGCCGATTACGCGCCACGGCTGACTCCGTTCCGCAGCGGCCAGATCCGCAAGCAGCAGCTCTTCAACGTGGATATGTCCGTCAGCAAAATGTTCAACATCACCGAGCGGCTGCGCTTCCAGTTCCGCGGCGAAGCCTTCAACCTGACCAACTACTACTTCTTCGGACGCGACAACAACTTCAACACCAACCCCAACGACCCCAACTTCGGCACCCAGTTCCCCAGCCAGGCCTGGATCGGCAACGGTTACCCCCGCCAGGTCCAGCTCGGCTTCAAGGTCTTCTGGTAAACACCGCCTTCAGGCTGTGCAGCACGTAACATAGCCTTCAGGCTGTGCAGCACGTAACATAGCCTTCAGGCTGTGCAGCACGTAACATAGCCTTCAGGCTGTGTGTTGTTTCTTCCTGAAAAGAGCCCGCCCAAGGCGGGCTCTTTTCACGTTCACTTCACCCGCCGAAGACCTTCCCGCCCCTCCACAATCTCAACAATCCGCCCCGCCTCCACCCCCGCAAAAGACTGCTTGATCCCGCTGGGCCAAACCACCTCCACCGAATCCACCCGAGCATTCTTGCCCAGCCCAAAATGCTGCCGGTACTGATTCGTAGCCCCAAACCCCTCGCTCCCCTTCACCTCGCGATACACGATCAGCGAACCCGCCCGAACCGTCACCTGAGCCCCCACCGCAAACCGGTTCGACTTCGTTCCCACGAGATCGATCTGAAGCCAGTGATTCCGATTCCCCTTCAAGTTCCGGTAGAACGCGCTCTCCGTATGGTCCCCCTGAAAATGTCCCCCCAACTGGGTGAAGACTTCCAGATCCCCATCCTCATCCAGGTCGATGAACGCCACCCCGTGCCCTTTATGTCCCGGCCGCGCGAACGGCATCTGCCACGTCAGCTCCGTAAACGTGCCATCCCCGTTATTCCGAAAGAACCGGTTGGGCTCCAGACGGCTCAACTGCGGGTCCCCCGTCCCGAAATAGAAATCCACGAAACCGTCGTTGTCGAGATCCGCCACCCCGGCCCCCATCACCCCCATCGGATAATACAGCTTCGCATTCCAGGTGACATCCGTGAACGTCCCGTTCCTGTTGTTCCTGAATAGCCGCACCGAGTCCGCGTGCACCGCCGCCGCGTTCGGCACGCTGAAGAACTTCGTCAGCGACTGTACCACCGCCTCCCAAGGCGCCAGGCTCGTCGCGAGGATATCCGGCCACCCGTCGTTGTTGTAGTCGGTGAAGAACGCCACGTAGCCGTAGTGCCCCGGCTGTGTGACCCCCGCCTGCTTCGACACCTCCGTAAACCGGAACCCGCCCATGTTGCGATACAGCCTGTTCGGATCGCCCTGCAATCCGTTGATGAAAAGGTCCAGGTCGCCGTCCTTGTCGTAATCCCCCAACGCAATCCCGATCGTCCCCCACTGCGGCGGTTCGTCGATGCCCGCCTGCTTCGTCATGTTGGTGAACGTGCCGTCGCCGTTGTTGCGGTAAACCTGCGGCGTCGAGCCGTCCTTCAGCACCCCGTTGGCCACGGCGAAATCCAGGTCCCCGTCGTTGTCCAGGTCACCCCACAACGAGACGAACCCCGACCCCGCATCGCCCGCACCGCTCTTCTTCGTGACGTTCTCGAACTTCCCGTCGCCCGTGTTGCGCAGCAGGATGTTCTCCAGCGGGCCGCTCCACCCGTTCAGCGACAGATACATGTCCAGCGCCCCATCGTTGTCGTAGTCGACGAAGTTCACGCTGTAGCCTGACGGCATGCGCGCCAGGCCCGCCTCCGCCGTCGCTTCCCGGAACCGCGCCCCCTCGTTGCGATACAGCGTGATGAACATCCCGCTGTTGGCCACGGCGACGTCGGGCCGCCCGTCGCCGTCATAGTCGCCCCAGGCTACCGTCCCGTTGCCCCCAAAGCGGTTCAACCCCAGTTCCCGCGCGGCGTCCTTGAACTCCAGCCCCGCCAGAACATCCGGCGCGACGCTCGTCTCGCGCATTGGAAACGCCATCTCGTTGGGCAGCTTGATCCCCGCTTCGCCCCACTGGTCCACCGCCACTTTCAGAAGCCAGCCGTCGATCGCGTTCGGCTTTTCTTGCATTGCCCGGTAAAAGGTCCGCGCCGCCTCCGCGAAGTTCCCCATGCGGTAATAGCTCGTTCCCAGATCCCGCAGAATCTCGCCTTTGTACGGTTGCGCCGCCGGACGGCTCAGCGCGAGCTGATAATACTCGATCGATTCCCGGAGGTTGCCGCGCTTCGCCAGCGTCCTCGCCATCCCGAGAAAGCCGAAAGCCTCTTCATTGCTATAGGGCATCGCCGAATCGATCACGCGGTCCAGCAGCTTGATCGAGCGGTCCAGGCCCAACTGCGGATCGTGCGGCACGCGATCGACGTTATCCCCGATGAATCGGATCTCGCCCGACATCCAGTCCGACAGGTTCAGTAAGTACTCCGTCGCCGACGGCTGCAATTTCGCCACGCGCTCCGCCAACTCGTACGCCAGGTTCGGGTCGTAATACTGGAGCTCGGCCCGCGCGTGGATAATCGCCTTCGCCTTCAGAACCGGGATATGGTCGGGCGAACGTTTGAGCGCGTTGGCCAGCGCCTCCATCGCCAGCGCCAGAGAGGTCCTCTTCTTCAATGGATCGCTGCCGGAGTAGAACTCCGTCAGGTACGTGCGCGCAAGCTGGTAGTAGAGCTCCGCGTCCGACGGGTTCGCCTGAAGCAGGCGGTTGATCTCCTGGCGCGCATTCTGTGTCTGGCCCTGCCGCAACAACAGCAGGGCCTTCCGCAACGGCGACTCGTCCTTGGGCAGCGCGGGACCCGCTTTGTCGTGCTGCCCAAGGGCGAGCCAGGCGAACAACGGCACGGCGGCCAGCGCGAACACCCGCAACAGCCGCGATCTCTTCACGCCGCCAGTGTATCGAATTGCACCTCGACGGCTGTGGGGCGGGCCCTTGGCCCGCGGCGGGCTCTCCGCACGCTTCTGGAGCGTGAACGTTTCGGCGGGCGGCGTGAGCCCCCGTGGGGCAGGCGTCCACGCCTGCCGCGGGTCTCCAGACCCGCGCCCCGCGCTGGGTTTCTTCTTGCGCGGAAGCGGCCTCTCTGTTCCTGGTGAGAGCTCGCCGCACCCGGACAGGCAGGTCCACGCTGAGTTGACACGGGCCGGACTTGAACCCGCGCCTCCAGGATGAATTCTATCGATGATGAATTCTATCGATCGGCCGGATCCCGGCACTGCCCTCTGCACACCGTCTCGGCGACTTTCTGCGGCGGGCTCAACTCCTTTTCGCTCGCGAGCGAAGGACGCTGCAAGCTGAACACTTCCACGACGCTCCCGTCCGCGGCCGCCTTCGTTTCAAGAATCTGCCGCTCTCTCAATGCCAGCCCGTCGCGCACGGGCCGCCCCGGCGCTGCCACGCCATACACATCCACCTCGCGCCGCTCCCCCTCGCCTGACCTCACCGCCCGCACCACGCTGCGCCGGACAAGCTCCGGCGTGTCTCCTGTCGCCAGCCGGTACTCGTCCCGCGTCTCTTCCCTTCGTCCCTCCCGCTCCGTCTTCGTCACGCTCAAGCGCGACGTCTCGCGAAACCGCCCGTTCGTATCCGGCTCCAGCACCGATTCGTTCGTGATGCTGGTGGCGCCGGAAACGCTCGTTACCTCCAGCCGCCTCTCCGCCGGCTCGAACCGCCCGTTCAGCGAACGCCGCTCCACGGTTGTCGCCGTCTCCGTCGTGTCCCCCATGGTCCTGGTTTCCGTCACCGCGATCTCGGCCACATCCATCCGCCCATTCACATCGCCGCGATACACTCGCGTCGACGTCACCTTGCGCCCGCCCCCCAGGTCGACCTCTTCGATCACCGCCCGCTCCGCCGGCAGCGGCCTCCCGTCCGGCGAGTAGCGGCTCACCGTCCGCTCCACCACCCGCACCTTCCCCTCGCTCCGCACCACCTTCTCTTCCACCGTCTCGGCCGGCGAACTTTTCCCGTTCAGATCCCGCCGCCGCTCAATCTGCCGCGAAGCCCCTACCGTCCGCTCCGACCAAAGCTGCCGCCCCCCATTGACATCGAACACATACGTGGACAGCCGCCTCTCCCCCTCCTGAGCGCCTGCTGAAAGACACCCCATCACCACGAACAGGGTGCTCCACTTGTGGGGCAGATCGACTGATCTGCCCCTCGATCGCCGATCGGGCCGGCTTTCACGCACCCTTCTCATGCCCCACCATCGGCACACCCGCCCCCGTACTTTATAATAGAAGCATCCCACCCGGGCTCAACCTCGAATGAAGCGCTTCTACCTGGAGACCTTCGGCTGCCAGATGAACGTCCACGACTCCGAAAAAGTCGTCGGCACGCTCGAGCAGCGCGGCTACGTCCAGGTTGACTCTCCCGCTCAGGCCGACCTCGTCCTCTACAACACGTGCAGCATCCGCGACAAGGCTGAGCAGAAGGTCTTCCAGCGCCTCCAGCAATTCAAGCGCGAAGCCTCCAACGGCAAAGTCTTCGGAGTCCTCGGCTGCGTCGCCCAACAGGAAGGCGAGCGCATCTTCGAAAAGGCGCCGCACGTCGGCCTCGTTGTCGGCTCGGCGAGCTACTCGCGTCTCCCCGAGCTCCTCGTGCAGATCGAGAACGGCTCGCGCCGCGTCACCGGACTCAGCCTCGACACCGGCGAAACCTTCGAGACCCCGATGACGCGCCGCGACAACCCGCACCGCGCCTACATCACCATCATCGAAGGCTGCGACAAGAGCTGCGCCTACTGTGTCGTGCCGTTCACGCGCGGACCCGAGCGCAGCCGGACGTTCGAAAACATTCTGAGCGAAGCGCGCTCGCTCGCCGCCGCCGGCTACACCGAGATTCAGTTGCTCGGCCAGAACGTCAACAGCTATCGCGATCCCTCGCCCCAAGGCAAAGGCTTCGCCGAGCTGCTCGAAGCGGTCGCCAGCGTCGCAGGAATCCGCCGCGTGCGCTTCACCACCTCCCATCCGCGCGATTTCGGCAAGGACATCGTCGACGCCATCGATCGCAACCAGGCCCTCTGCAACCAAGTCCACTTGCCCGTGCAGTCCGGCTCCACCAAGGTGCTCCAGGCCATGGCGCGCCAGTACACCCGCGACGAATACATGCGCCGCATCGACTGGCTCAAGAACTCGCCGCGCGACATCGCTATTTCCACCGACATCATCGTCGGCTTCCCCGGCGAAACCGAAAAGGACTTCGAGCAGACGCTCTCGCTGCTCGATGAAGTCGGCTACGACCAGATCTTCAACTTCAAGTATTCGCCCCGCCCGAACACGCCCGCGCTTGCCTTCGGCGATCACATCCCGGAAGAAGAGAAGAGCCGCCGCCTCACGATTCTCCAAGAGCGGCAGCGCGCCATCCAGCTCAAGCGCAACTCGCAACTGATCGGCGCGCGCCAGGAAGTGCTCGTCGAAGGCTACAACAGCCGCACCGGACAGTGGATCGGCCGCACCGCGCAGAACCGCGTCGTCAACTTCACCGCCCCGGACGACGCCGGCGTTCTCCCCGGCCGCTACCTCGATGTCCAGGTCACCAGAGTCGGCCCCAACTCCTTAGTAGCGCACGCTTCAGCCTCTGCCACGTAACATAGCCTTCAGGCTGTGTGTGTTCCGTGTTGCACAGCCTTCAGGCTGTGTCCTTCAACGTGCCGCGCCGCCTCTGCCGCGTAACATAGCCTTCAGGCTGTGTCCTTCAACGCGCC
>CAYYNC010000023.1:0-83181 GCA_964472745.1 uncultured Solibacteraceae bacterium | reverse complement strand
GCCGCGCCGCCTCTGCCGCGTAACATAGCCTTCAGGCTGTGTCCTTCAACGCGCCACGCCGCCTCTGCCGCGTAACATAGCCTTCAGGCTGTGTCCTTCAACGCGCCGCGCCGCCTCGCCCGTTTTGTTAGTAGTCTGAAGAAGGGGTCACCATGGAAGTCGAAATGAAAATCCGCGGGCTGATGATGGATCCGGTCACCAACATGCCGATCGTGATCCTGAAGGACGCCAAGGGCGACGCGATACTGCCCATCTGGGTCGGCATCTACGAAGCCAACGCAATCGCTCTCGAAATCGAAAAGGTGAACACGCCGCGGCCCATGACCCACGACCTCATCAAGAACGTCCTCCTCGGCCTCCAGGCGGGAGTGCGCAAAGTCGTGGTCAGCGAGTTGAAGGAAGAAACCTTTTACGCGGTCATCTGGCTCGAGAAGGACGGCAGCCTGATCAGCATCGACTCCCGCCCCAGCGACGCCCTCGCACTCGCCCTTCGACTCGACTGCCCGATCTACGTTGAAGAACAGGTGCTGCGCTCTTCGAAAAGCGCCGCCGGAGTCTCCGACAAGGTGAACAACGAAGAGCTCCGCCGCTGGCTCGAAGGCCTCAACGACGAGGACTTCGGCCGCTACAAAATGTGATCAGAATGTGGGGCGGATCGCCGATCTGCCCCGCCCCCCATCGGGACTCGCCCGCATGAACCCGGAAACCCTGGCCCAGCTTGCAGCCCTCGCCGCCGCCGGCGTCCGCATCGTCCCCGCGCCTCAGATCACCACGCATTTCATCCTCGAGCGTGACGGCTGCGTCGTGCTGGTCGAAAGGCGCGGCGAAACCTTCGGCGCCGTCGGCTCTCCGGGGTTGTTGATCGAAGAAGCGGGAGGCTTCGCCGCCCTCGTCGACCGCGACGGCGTCCCCTGGTTCGTCGGCAAAACCGCCGCCCGGCCTGCCACCCCGGAAGAGTCGACCGCCGCCCGCCGCCTGTTTGCCGACGCCCGCCGCATCTTCCCCTGCTAACAAAACTCCTCCTCGCGCGTCTTCAATGGCATGAGGAGGCAAATCGGCAGGATGTGGAGAACCAACCTCGCGGCGGCCCTCGCGATCGTCGCTCTGGCCTTCGCCGTCCAGGCGAAACCGCTCGCTCTCCTGCCCGCCCAGGCCGCCAGCTTCATCTCTTACTTTGAAGCCGCCGGGCGGGGTGATCAGCCGCTCAGTCTCTGGGAGCGCGTCACCTTCAGCTTGCTGTTTGCCGCGAATGAGCCGGCGGGCTCCAGAACCTCGTCTCCGCGCTCGGAAGCCTGCCGGAGCTGATTCCGGCCAATCGCCGGCGGGATTTCGGACTGGAGACACGCAAGGCGGGCGCCACGCCCGCCTTTGTATTCGTTCAGGCATCGTGACGCCGCCACTCCGCCCTGTCTCCCGGCGCCCCGCCTCGTAATCGTTGCGGATCCCGCGCTCCCCGCTCGAGGCCCCCTCCAAACACACCGAAGGCGGGCATCGCGCCCGCCTTCGGTCTGCATCGCGGCTCTGCGGCTTCTTACTTCTTCTTCGCGCTCCTCTTGCCCGCGGCCTTCTTGGCCGGCGGAGCCGGTTTCGGCAGGCCGATCACCTCATCGGGCTCCACGTCGAACGTCAGCATGAACGGATCGGCTGTGAACGCCGCTGGAACGCCGGAGAACTCGAGCTCGGTCCCCGTCGGCGCCGGAGCCGCAAGCGGCTTCTCGAACTTCAATGTCACCTCCGACATGTCCTTGGACGAAATGCCGCAGATGATCGAATTCGGCCGCTTCTCGGGCGCCGTGCTCACCACCGTGCACTTGAACTTGTTCACGCCGCCCGCGCCGCCGGGGATTGCCGCGCCCTTCATATTGTTCTCGAAGTAGCCGGCGCCCTCCGGGCCGGTCAGCGCGCGCTTGATGTTGATCCACAGCGCGAGCTGCGGATTGGTCTTCTTCAACTCCTCTTCCTGCTCCTGGAGGATCTCGTCCTTTGACTTTATCTTGAAGTCCGGCGGCGGCAGCGCGCTCTTCTTCGTCATCTCGATGATCTCCGCCAGGCCGCCCTTGTCGCCGTGGAAGTTGACGTATTGCTTCTCAAGGTAGGTTTGCAGGCTCTTCTTCACCGCGTCGGGCAGCGCGCCCTGTCCGTCATGGTGCGCCGCGTGCGCGATGTGGTACAGGCCCGCCGAGATCTTCTCCAGCTTGCGCTGCTTCAACAGCACCGTCCCCATCCAGGACGATGCCTGCGCGTCGTTGCCGTTGATCTTCAGAACTTCAAGGAAGTACTTTTCCGCCACTTCGTTCTGGTTGCGCGACATCGCTACCCAGCCCAACGTCCGGTTCGCGATCGCCGTCATGTTGGCGCGCTCCTGCCTCCAGACGTCGTCGCTCACGTTGGCCGGCTTCTTGGCCGGATCAAACGTCTCGGGGATCGCATCCAGCAATCCCTTGCCCGCCTTCTCCCCGGCGTCCAGCGCGGCCGGGCTGTTGTCGTTCATGCTGATCGTCAAGAGGTTCATCCAGTACAGGCCCTGGAAATTCTTCGCGTCCATCGCCACGAGTTCCTTGGCGCTCTCCATCATGCCTTTGGCGTTGCCCAACGCCTGGTAGGTCTGGATGAAGAGAACGATCCGTGCGTCCGCGTAGTCGCTGGCAGGGTACTTCTGCTTCCAGGTGTTGAGCAGACCCAGCTTGGTGTTCGCGTTCTGCTCTTTGTTGATCGATTCCCAGAGGTCGTATTCGGCGCGGTCCTTCCACTGCTTCTGGTTCTGCTGGCCCTGCGCGATTAGGGCCACGCCGCAAAGGGCGATGAGGGCGACGGTCGCCAACGCGCGCTTCGTTGAATACTGCACCACTAGCCTCCTGTGTGCTCGGATCTCATTAAATCAGATCACGCTCTATCACTGCTTGACCATGAGGCCGGGGAATCTCTTCCCCGGTGAACTTGCTCGACAAATGCGGAGTATAGCCGAACCCCGCACAGGCCCGCAACTGTTTGTCGCTGCATCACATCCGGCCTGCCACACGAGTCCGGCGCCACCCAAACATCATACTCGCCTGCGCACTTAGATGCGCCCTGTCGAAGGATTGTTCCCGGAGACTGCGCCTTCCTGTCAACTCCGCCTTCCCCCTCTGCTCCCGCCGCCGCCCGCCGCCGCCCGCGAATCCCGTTCGCCCGTGCTGTGCTAGAATGCCCAACTCATGCGCTATTTCGACCTCGGCGTGATCGCCGTCTACCTCGTCGGCATCACGTGGTTCGGCGCGCAGTTCAGGCACTCCCAGAAAAGCCTGCGCGACTATTTCCTCGGCGGGCGCTCCACTCCCTGGTGGGCCATCGCCTTCTCCATCGTCTCCGCCGAAACGAGCATGCTCACCGTCATCGGCACGCCCGCCATCGCCTTCGACGGCAATTACGGCTTTCTGCAAGTCGTCTTCGGTTACCTCCTCGCCCGCATCTTCATCAGCACCGTCTTCCTCCCGCACTACTTCAAGGGCGAGCTGTTCACCGCCTACGAGCTCATGCAGAGACGCTTCGGCATGAGACTGCGCCGCCTCACCGCCGGCCTCTTCCTCGTGCTGCGCGCTCTCGCCGAGGGCGTCCGCGTCTTCGCCATCTCCATCGTCGTCTCGATCGTTCTCAACCTCGATCCCATCTGGGCCATCGTCGTCATCGTCTGCCTGACCCTGTTCTACACCTTCGAGGGCGGCATGACCGCCGTCATCTGGACTGACGTCGTTCAGATGATCCTCTACATCGCCGGCGCCGTCGTCAGCCTGATCGTCATCCTCGGCAAAATCCCGGGCGGCTGGAGCGAGGTCGTCAATACCGCCTCCGCCGCCGGCAAATTCCAGCTCTTCGACTTCCGCTTCTCTCCCGACCTCGGCTTCTTCAGCCGTACTTACTCCTTCTGGGCCGGCATCATCGGCGGCTGCTTCCTCACCACTGCCAGCCACGGCACCGAACAGTTGATGGTGCAGCGCCTGCTCGCCGCGCGCGACCAGGCGCAGGCCCGCCTCGCGCTGTTCTCCTCCTGGGTGGTCATCTTCTGCCAGTTCACCCTGTTCCTCGTCATCGGCACCATCCTCTGGGTCTGGTACGGAAACACTGGCGCGCTCCCCCCCGCCAAGCACGACCGCATCTACCCGCAGTTCATCTGGTCTGAGTTGCCCGCGGGTGTCGCCGGACTCGTCATCGCCGCCGTGCTTGCCGCCGCCATGTCCAATCTCAGCGCTGCGCTGAACTCTCTTTCCTCGACAACGGTGATGGACTTCTACCGCCAGATCCGGCCCGCCCGCGGCGAGCAACATTACCTGACCCTCGCCCGCGTGGCGACTCTGTTCTGGGGAGCGGTCCTGTTCGTCATCGGCCTCGTCTCGCAGCGCGTCTCCTCCGTGCTCGAAGCCGGACTCGGCATCGCCTCCATCCTTTACGGCGGCCTGCTGGGGGTCTTCCTCCTCGGCGTCTTCACCCGCCGCGTCGGTGAAAGCGCTGCCATGGCCGGTATGACCGCCGGCGTCCTCATCAACCTCTGGGTCCGCTTCGCCACCCCCATCGCCTGGACCTGGTACGTGCTCATCGGCTCCGCCGTCACCGTCGCCGTCGCCCTCCTCGCCTCGTTCTTCCTCCCCGCCCGCCAGGAGCCCGCCGATGCCTGATCCGGCCCCAGTAGCACAGCCTTCAGGCTCTGCCTGCGCCCCCGCTACCCCCCGCCCGCCTGAGGCCCCCCATGCCTGATCCCCACCCCGTCGGCCTCCGCCGCGACCTCGGCATCTGGGCCGCGGCCTCCATCGTCGTCGGCACCGTCATCGGCAGCGGAATCTTCCTCGTCCCCAAGACGATGATTCTCCAGGTGGGCACGCCGTCGATGGTCTTTCTGGTCTGGATCTTCGGCGGCATCCTCTCCCTCGCCGGGGCTCTCACCTACGCCGAGCTGGCCGCCATGCTCCCGGAGGCCGGAGGCGAATACAACTACCTCAAAGCAGCCTACGGTCCCTTCTGGGGCTTCATCTATGGCTGGACTCAATTGTGGGTCGCCAAGAGCGGCTCCGTCGCGACTCTCGCCACGGGTTTCTTCTATTACCTCGCGAATTTCCGCCCCGAGCTCGACAACGTGCTAGGCCGCCTCCCCCTCCCGCTCGGCGAGAACGGAGGGCCGGTCGAAGTTCGCGCCGGCCAGATTCTCGCCATGGCGGTCATCTTGTTGCTCGGCATTCTGAATTGGTTTGGTGTGAAGGTCGGCGGCGGCGTCCAGGTGGCCGTCACCTTGCTCAAAATCGCTCTCATCGCCGGCATCGTCGCCGCCGCTCTGTTCGGCGGCCAGGGAGCTGCCGCAAACTTCTCAACCGCCCTCCCCGTCGCCGGCGGCGCCGCAGGCTTCTTCGCCGCTCTCGTGGCCGCGCTTTGGGCTTACGACGGCTGGAACAACGTCACCATGGTGGCGTCCGAGATTAAAGATCCTCAACGAAACCTGCCCCGCGCCCTGATCCTCGGCACGGCCCTCGTGGTCGTCGTCTACCTGGTCACCAACTTCGCTTACTTCTTCGTCCTGGATGCCGGCCAGGTCGCCTCCAGCGACCGTGTCGCCGCCGTAATGATGCAGAAAGTACTAGGTTCCTCGGGCGCGGCCGCCGTCAGCCTGGCGGCCATGATCTCGATTTTTGCCGCTTTGAACGGATCGATTCTCTCCGGTTCCCGGGTTCCTTACGCCCTCGCCCGAGATGGATATTTCTTCATCCGCTTCGCCTCCGTCAACACCGCGCACGCCACGCCCGGATTCTCGATTCTCGCCCTCAGCGCCTGGTCCTGCCTCCTGATTCTGAGCGGCCGGTACGATCAACTCCTTACGCTTGTTATATTTCCGAGCTGGATCCTGTACGGCATGTCGGCCGCCGCCGTCATCGTCCTGCGCCGCAAGATGCCCGCGGCGGTTCGCCCCTACCGCACCCTCGGGTACCCCTTCGTTCCCACTCTTTTCGTCCTGGTCGCGCTCCTGCTTCTCGGGTTTACCATCAAAAATTCTCCCCGCGAATCCCTCCTCGGCTTCCTTATAATCGCCGCCGGCCTGCCCTTCTACGCCAAGTGGCGCAAGAGGGCTGGGCGGGCCACCTGATTCCTGATTGGGCAGGATCGAAAGATTTTGTTCCGAATTCAGAACAGAGTGCTTGAAAAATCAATAAAAATGCGTTACAACTGCTCCTAGGCGCAATGCCAGTCGCTTCGCTGCGTTCTGTTTTCAGAATGACCGCGGGCCGGGCTGGACAACGCCGAAATGAAGTCGCAGGGAGACACACGATGGATGTAACCAAAATCCTGGCTGATTTACGCCGCGAGAGGGAAGCGATTGAAGAAGCAATTATCACCCTGGAAAGGCTCGCCAGGGGTCAGGGAAAACGCCGGGGACGCCCGCCCGCCTGGATGGTCGCCCTCAAGAAACGGCAGGAAGAAGCGCCGGGTCACCGCCGGGGACGTCCGCCCAAGTCCGCGGTGAAGCCGGCCGCCGATTAATCGCTCGAACCGGAGATTGCCTGAAGCCGCCCGGCAGGAGGCGCCGGGCGGCTTCTTCTGTCTTCGCGCTCCGCTAATCGTAAAGCAGATACTTCGCGCGCTTCTCCGCAAACGCCCCCGCCCCGATCCGCAGCGGCTCCTCCAGCGTTCGCGGATCGATCCCTTGCTTCAGTCCTTCGATCATCTCCGCGTTGCCGATCAGCCGCGTGTTCCTGTCGAAGTCGATCTTCCCCGGGTAGAGCTTCTGAAGCGCCGCCGCAATCTCCAGTCCCAGCCTCAGCGCTGAGAAGGCCTCCCGGTCGTAGATAACCATGCGCACGCCCTCGATGGCCTTTCCCTGGAAATGGGAGGCGTTCGGCGTAAACCGGGTCGCGTAGAATCGCACCCCCGGCACAAACCGCCGATTTAAGTACGTTGCGAGCTCGGATCCCTTGACCCAGTCCGCCCCCACCTGCTCGAACGGCGCGTCCGTCCCGCGTCCCACTGAATAGTTCGGCGAGTACTCCAGAAGCGCCACGCCCGGATAGAGCAGCGCCGCGTTTAAGCTGCGCATGTTCGGCGAAGGGTCCACCCACACCAGGCCCGTCGAGTCCCACCAGTCGCCGCGCCGCCAGTTCTTCATCCGCACCACTTCGAGCTTCGCCCCGATCCTGTCCTCTTCGTTGATGAGGCGCGCCAGTTCCCCCAGCGTCATCCCGTGGCGCAGAGGCATCACCGTGCAGCCGACAAACGAGATCTTGTCCGCGTCGAGCAGCGGACCTTCCCACTTCACGCCGTTGATCGGATTCGGCCGGTCCAGCACCATCACCGGCAGCTTCGCCGCAACGGCGGCCTCCATCGCGTTCTTGAGCGTCGAAACATAAGTGTAGAATCTTGTTCCAATGTCCTGGATGTCGAAGACCAGGACGTCGATGTCGGCGAGCATCGCCGCGCTCGGCTTGCGCTCCTTGCCGTAATAGAGGCTCCACACCGGCAGGCCCGTCTTCTCGTCCTTGCCGTGCGCCACGTTCTCGTGGTCTTCCTTGCCCGCCAGCCCGTGCTCCGGCGAGAACAGCGCCGTCACCCTCACGCCCGCCGCGAGCATCGCGTCGATGTTGCGGCTGCCGTCGCGCGTCGTCCCCGTGTGGTTCGTGATCAGGCCCACGCGGCGCCCCTGCAATCTTGCGAAGCCCTCTTCAGCCAAAACGTCGGCGCCCGTCAATGTTTGTTGGTTCCGCGCCGCCATGCGCCGCGGCGGCGCGCCGGCCGACGTCTCTATGTAGCCCGTCAACTGCACGCCCTGGACGTCGACGCCCAGCGCCGCCGCCACGATCGTCGCGACCTTGCTCCGCAACGGCGAGATCGCCGGCCTCGGCTTCGGATGGACGCTGTTGGCGAGCAGTATCACGTACGTCCTCGTCATCGGATCGATCCACACCGACGTGCCCGTGAAGCCCGTGTGGCCGAAGGAGCCGATCGGAAACAGCTCGCCGCGGTTCGACGAGAACGGAGAGTCCATGTCGAAGCCCAGGCCGCGCAGCACCGGCTGGTGCGGAGGCGTGTTCGGCTCGGTGAACTTGCGCACCGTGAGCGGGCTGAAGATGCGCGCGCCGTCGAGCTGCCCCAGGTTCAGCGCCATCTCCGCCCAGCGCGCGAGATCCGCCGCGGTCGTGAATAGCCCCGCGTGGCCCGCCACGCCGCCCATGCAACGCGTCGTCGGATCGTGCACGATGCCGCGCAGCATCCTGCCGTCGGTCCACTCGGTCGGCGCGATGCGCGGCGCCCACTCCTCGGGCGGAAGGAAGCGCGTCTCGTTCATCCCCAGAGGCGCGAAGATGTGCCGCCCGGCGTACTCGTTGAGCGGCTGGCCGCTCACCACTCTCACGATCTCGCCGAGCAGGATGTAGTTGATGTCGCTGTAAATGAAGCGCTCGCCCGGCTCGGCCGCGGGCTTGTCGGCGAAGGCCAGCTTGACGCCCGTCTCGTAGCCGCTCCACTCCGGCTTCAGATCGAGGTCCGGCCTCAGCCCCGAGAAGTGCGTCAGCAACTGCCGCACCGTGATGTCGCTCTTGCCGCCCTGAAACTCAGGCAGGTATTGGGTGACGCGATCCGCGATCCGGATCTTTCCCTCTTCGAACAGCTTCATCACTGAAGATGTCGTTGCCACGATCTTCGTCACCGACGCGGCGTCGAAGATCGTGTCGAGCGTCATTTCTTCCCGCTCGGGCTCGAGCGACCGCATCCCGTAAGCCTTGCGGTGCAGGATCTTGCCGGGCTGTCCCACCCACGCGACCGCTCCCGGAATCTGGTCGAGCCTGATCGCTTCCTCAATCGCGGCGTCGATCGCATCCGAGCCCGCGAATCTCTCCTGTGCCGCGGCGAGAGCCGCGAGCGCGATGACCAGGATCAGTTTTTTCATTTGAATCTCGAAGCCAGCCTTTCGAGCAGCGCGGCCAGCTCGAAGTCGCGCTTCGTGATGCCGCCGGCGTCGTGCGTCCAGAGGTCCACTGTCACACTGCTCCACACGTTCGTCCACGCGGGATGATGGTTCATCTTCTCGATCGCGATCGCGGCCGCCGCCATGAACCCGAAGGCGTGAATGAAGTCCTCGAACCTGTACTCGCGATGCAGCTTCGCGTCCTTCACCGACCACTCGGGCAGCGCCGCCAGCGCCTCTGCAATCTCCTGCTCCGACATCTTCTCTCTCATCGCGTCACTCCTCTCACGCGCGGCCGTAGATCGGCATCAGCGCGCCGTTGACATCACGCGACGCTTCCGACGCCAGCCACACCAGCAGCGCGGCGATCGACTCCGGCGCGACCCACCTCGCGAAGTCCGCTCCCGGCGTCGCCGCGCGATTCGCCGCGGTGTCGATCGTCGACGGCAGCACCGCGTTCGCGGTGACGCCCGTGCGCCTGTTCTCCGCGGCGATCACTTTGACCAGCGCGTGCAGCCCGGCCTTCGACGCCGCGTAGGCCGACATCCCCGCTCCCGGCGTCTCTCCCGCGCGCGCTCCGACCGCGATCACGCGCCCCGCGCCCGATTCAACAAGCGCCGGCAGCGCCGCGCGAAACACGAGGAACGCCGCGCGCAGGTTCACGCTCATCATGCGGTCCCAGGTCGCGATCTGCGTCTGTTCGACATTGCCGTCCATCGCGAAGCCGCCCATCAAATGCACAACGGCGTCGAGCCGCCCGCGCCACGCGCGCGCTTCGGCCACCGCGCGCGCGGCGTCGTCCTCGCGCGTGAGGTCGGCGCCGATCGCGAGGAACTCGCCCGCCGGCGCAGCGCCCTCTTTCCACTGCCGCGCCGTGCCGGCCACGCTCGCGCCGGCATCGAGAAAGGCCTTCACCACCGCGCCGCCGAGCCCGCCGCTTGCGCCCGTGATCAGCACGCACTTGCCATCCAGTCGAACCGTCACAGTGACCATTCTAAGCCGCGATCTATCATGAAGGTGTGTCAGTCACCCTGCCCCGCATCCGGCTCGATCTCGACTTCATGCCTTCGCCCGTCGAAGACCGGCCGGGGCTGCTGATCCGCGACCCGTACGGCTACTCGGGCGTAACGATGATCATTCCGCCTGCGCTCGTTCCCGCGGTGGAGTGCTTCGACGGCCAGCAG
This sequence comes from uncultured Solibacteraceae bacterium, assembly GCA_964472745.1. Taxonomy (GTDB): domain Bacteria; phylum Acidobacteriota; class Terriglobia; order Bryobacterales; family Bryobacteraceae; genus CAYYNC01. Next base: position 73,083 of record CAYYNC010000023.1, on the reverse strand, counting down.
ACCGAGCTCGATTTGCGCGCCAGGCTGACGCGCATTACGGGCCAGCTCGACGTCGGCCACCTCATCGAGCATCTGCGCGGCACACTCGACCAGGCCGGCTTTCTCGAGAACGAGCGCTTCGCGGAGATGAAGGAGGCGCGGATGCGCGAGTTCGCCGAGCATCCCGCTCGTTTTCCCTCGCACGCCGGCTCGGCCTATCCGGACGAGCCGGAAGAGCTGCGCGGCGTGATGGACAACTACCTCGCCGACGGCGCGGGCCCGATCGACAATGTCGTCGCCATCGCCGCGCCGCACGTCAGTCCCGAAGGCGGCTGGGAGTCCTACCGCGACGCGTTTCGCGCGCTGCCGGCAACTTACAAGGACCGCATCTTCGTCATTCTTGGCACTTCGCACTACGGCGAGCCCGAAGCGTTCGGCCTCACGCGCAAGCCGTACGTCACGCCGTTCGGCGAAGCGCGCACCGAGACGCGCCTGGTGGACTGGCTGGAGCGCCGCGCGCCGCGCGCGGTGCGCATGGAGGACTACTGCCACGCGATCGAGCACTCGATCGAGTTTCAGGTCGTCTTCCTGCAAGCCATCTACGGGCCGGACATCCGCGTGCTGCCGGTGCTGTGCGGGCCGTTCGCGTCGAGCATGCTCGACGGATCGAAGCCCGAGGACAACGACGGCGTCAAGGCGTTCATCGAAGCGCTCGCCGAGATGCAGGACCGCGAGGGCGCGTCGCTGTGCTGGGTGCTTGGCGTCGACATGGCCCACATGGGCCGGCGCTACGGCGACCCTCGCGCCGCCCGCACGGGCGACGATTGGATGGCCGAGGTCGAGCGGCGCGACGCGGCGCGCATCGAGCGGATCGGCTTGGGCGACGCCGAGGGGTTCTGGTCGCTGGTGCAAGAAAACCGCGACGATCTCAAGTGGTGCGGCAGCACTCCGTTCTATACGTTCATGCGCGCCGTAGCCGGAGTGCGCGGGGAACTGCGGCGGTATCAGCAGTGGAACATCGACGCGCAGAGCGTGGTGAGCTTTGCGGCGGTGACGTTTAGCGAGGAGTAACAAAGAACACAGCCTGAAGGCTATGTTACTCGGGGACGGCGGCCATCCAGTAGCCGGGGCGGGTGCGGACCTTGAGGCCGGCGCGGAGCACTTCGACCTCGATGCGGTGGAAGCCGCCTTCGAGTTTGTTGTTGGGCGTGTAGCTGAGGATGTACTGGCTGCGGACCTCTTCGCCGATCTTGCTGATGGCCTGCTCGAGGTCGGCCTGGGTGATGAAGCTGTACTCGCGGCCTCCGGTGAACTGGGTGTAAAGCTCGGCGGGGTTACGGATGAAGATGCCCTTGGCGGCGCGGAACATTTCGATGAGGAGCGGGATGAGGTCTCCGCCCTGGCCGAGGCGGCCGCCCAACTGGTTTGTGGTGGTGGGGTCCATCGGCGCGATGCCGGGGCGGGGGCGCGCGCCGGGCGGGAAGGGATCGGGCCGCGGCAGCTCGGGCTTGGCGGTGAGGGTGGTGACGAGGCGGCTGATGTTGAGGGTGTAGACGTCGACGTTGTGGACCTGGAGCTCGGTGGCGACCTCGCGGGGTTTGGCTTCGCTGGCGCGGTCGAGCGTCTCGGCGATGAGGAGGATCACCTTGCGGCGGTCGCGCTTGGGGCGGAGCAGGCGAACGGCGTGTTGAACGGCGTCGTTGAGCCGGCTGCTGCTGCTGCCGGGGCGGAGCTGCTCCATCGCCTCGTTGATCCTGTCGGGATCGTTGGTGAAGTTGACGAGCGTCTCGATGCGGTGGTCGAAGGCGACGATGGCCGCTTCCCCGTCCTGGCCGATGAGCAGGTCGCGCAAAACATTTCCCATTTTTTTGATTTTGGGGAGCACGTTGTCCACGTGACTGCTGCGCTGGATGCAGATGACCATCGAGAGCGGGAGGAAGGCCACGTCGCGATTGATGTCCTGCGGCTTGTCGTTGTCGAGCAGGCGGAAGTCGTGGGGCTGGAGGCCGTTGACGATGCGGCCGTCCTTATCGGTGACGGTGGTGGGGACGAGCACGACCTGGACGGTGGTGCGGATGGTGGGCCCTTCAATCTGCGGCGCGGGGGGCGGAGCGGGGGGTTTGGGCGTACCGGGCGCGGGGCGGGCCTTGGCGGGGTCGAGGGCGCCGGGGCGGATGCGCTGCCCGGCGGAAGCCGGCAGGGCCGCGAGCAGGCAGAAGAGAAGCGCGAGCGGCGTCATCCGTTGATGCATCATCGATACAACCATTGTCCCATCCTCTTGAGACGGCGGCATGATCAGCCCCGTTTCGCCTCCTCGGCGTGTTCGGTTTGCCCACGCAGCAGATCGACGACGTGCGGCACGAGGTCGGCGACGGCGTTGAGCGATTCGAGCGCGCCCTTGGGGGATCCGGGCAGGTTGACGATGAGGGTGGCGCCGCGGATGCCGGCGGTGGAGCGGGAGAGCACGGCGCGGCGCGTGGACTTGAGGCCTTCGAGGCGCATGAGCTCGCCGAGGCCGGGGATTTCGCGGTCGATGACGTCGCGCGTGGCTTCGGGGGTGACGTCGCGGAGGGCGGGTCCGGTGCCGCCGGTGGTGAAGACCACGTCGCAGGCGCCGGAGGAGGCGAGGGCGGCGAGGCTTTCGGCGATGCGGGCGCGCTCATCGGGGACGAGGCCGCGGTGGAGCACGGACCAGCCGAACTCCTCGAGGCGCGCGGCGACGGCGGGACCGCTCAGGTCCTGGCGCGCGCCGGCGTGCGAGGAGTCGCTGATGGTGAGGACAGCGCAGCGGACGTTCATCGCGATCCGCCTTTGCGTTTGCGTTTCCAGGCGCCGCTTTTGCCGCCGGTTTTTTCGAGCAGCTCGAGGCGCTCGATGGCGATGCCCTTGTCGAGCGCCTTGGTCATGTCGTAGACGGTGAGCGCGGCGACGGCGGCGGCGGTGAGCGCTTCCATTTCGACGCCGGTGGGGCCGGCGGCGGCGACCGTGCTTTCGACGAGCACGCCGTCCTTCCTGATGGCGACGGAGACGGCGGCGTGCGAGATCATCAGCGGGTGGCACATGGGGATCAGCTCGGAGGTCTTCTTGGCGGCCTGGATGCCGGCGATGCGGGCGACCTCGAGCGGATCGCCCTTGGGGTTGGAGGCGAGCTCCTGGAGGACGGCGCGGCTCATGCGGACGAAAGCGCGTGCGCGCGCGGTGCGTTTGGTTGCGGCCTTGGGGGAGACGTCGACCATGCGCGCGCCGCCGGCGTCGTCGAAGTGGGAGAGTCTGGCTGTCATTTGAGCATCACCCGGATTCTGTCGCCGGCCTGGTATTCGGCCTTGGCGGGGTCGGCGACGAGGAAGGCGTTGGCGCGGGCGAGGGCGGCGATGTCGCTGGAGCCGCTCCAATTCAGGGGGGTCAGGGTGCGTCCGTCCTCGCTGAGGCGGGCGGGGAGGAAGCGCGTGAGGCCGGGGCGGTGGCGGAATCCGGCGGCGAGCTCGGTTTCGAGGAGCGGGAGGAGGATGTCGTCCTGGCCGGCGAGCAACTCGAGGGCGGCGCGGGCGAAGAGCTCGAAGCAGACCATGGTGGAGGCGGGGTTGCCGGGGAGCCCGAAGAAGAACTTGCCGCGGACGCGGCCGAAGACGAGGGGCTGGCCGGGCTGGATGAGGACGCGGGTGAAGAAGAACTCCCCGCCGAGCCGTGAGAGCGCCTGCTCGACGACGTCGTACTTGCCGGCCGAGACGCCGCCGGAGAGCAGGAGGAGATCGGCGTGAAGGCCCTCTTCAACCAGCTCGAGGGTGTGTTCGAGGGTATCGCCGGCGACGGGCAGGACGCGGGCTTGGCCTCCGGCGCGCATCACCTGGGCGGCGAGCGACCAGGAGTTGGAGTTGCGGATCTGGTGGCGGGCGGGCGCGAGGCCGAGGTCGACGATCTCGTCGCCGGTGGCGACGATGGCGGCGACCGGGCGGCGGAACACTTCGGCGCGGCAGACGCCGACGGAGGCGAGCATGGCGACCTCGGCCCAGCCGATGCGCCGGCCGGGGGTCAGGACGCACTCGCCGCAGGCGGCTTCCGAGCCGCGGGGGTTGATATTCTCGCCGGGCTCCAGAGCCCGCTCGATGCGAACGCGGTTGCCGGCGACGGTGACGTGCTCGATCATGACGACGGCGTTGGCTCCCGGGGGGACCGGGGCTCCGGTCATGATCTCGACGGCTTCGCCGGGCTGGAGCGCGCCTTCGTAGACCTCGCCGGCGCGCACCTCGCCGGCGATGTTGAGCTCGCCGGGCACGTCCTGGGCGCGGACAGCGAAGCCGTCGCGGACGGAGCGATCGAGGGGCGGGTAATCGCGGTCGGCCTCGACGCGCTGCGCGAGGACACGTCCGGCGGCCTCCTCGATGCCGACGAACTCGGTTTCGAGCAGCGTCCGCCCCGCGCGGACCCTGTCCAAGACAGTCCGGCGCGCCTCTTCGAAGGTCAAAGCCGCCACGAAGTCGATTCTAGCAGCGTGGCCGGCGGGTGCGGGTTGGAGAACGGGCGCGAGTCCCGCGGCTGGTTTCGGGCGCGCGCTCATTGGACACCGCCTGGGTGGGAGAAGAGGTAATAGGTCGGGGGCGGCTGGGGCGGGAGGCGGCGTCTTTCAAGGTACTCGCGGAGGGAGCAGGGGCGGATGGGGGACATGGGGGCGGGTGCGGCGGGCCTGGCGGGGGCGGCGGAAGAAGAAGAGCCATTCGGGCTCAAGGGAGGCGGCGCGGAGGAGGTCGCGGGGGAAGGGCTCGAGGGTGTGGATGAGGCTGAGGGGGTGGGTTTTGAGCTCAGCGGGCATGCCGTGGAGGCGGATGTAGTCGACCAGGGCGAACAGGGCGCGGGAGTAGTGGGGGTAGATGAGGAGGGCCTCGTGGAGGTTGAGGACGAGGCGGTAGGTGTCGGAGATGGGGATCTGGTCGAAGTGGTGGTTGTTGCGGTGGATCCAGGCGCGCCAGAAGAGGAAGTTCAGTCCTCCTGATCCCGAGGAAACAGAGTTGATCCCGATTCCTGCGGAACGGTGGTGGAACTCGGATTGCACCCGGGTACCAGCACGATAGGATTCCACAAGGCTATCCGGGGAGCCGGTTGTTGGCCAGGGGATTTTCCTGACCCGCTAAACCTCCCTCTTCGGCTCGGATGGGATCAGGAGCAACGTCCGTGTAACGTGCATGTAAGATATTGATATTTCGTTAGTTCTGTCACAGCACGCCGAGAAGGCTGTTGCGACAAACTTCAACCGTGTGGGATCAGGAACTCTGGGGAATAAGTCCGCGTCATGGGAGGGGGAACCCCAATGCCTGGCCCGCATTGGAGCCCCCCAGACGCCCCCGTCCACGGGGTCAAAGGCGCCGACGGGAGATTCATCTCTCTTTCCACGAACGGCCAGAATCACCGGGCGAGATAAGTAGTCCTGAAGTTGATGAGGAGGGCGTTGAGGAAGGGGCGGGAGATATGGAAGCGGGTGAGGAAGGTCTGGTAGGCGAAGCGGTACACGGCACCGCCGAGCTCGTCGGGCTGCTTCATGTAGCGGTGCTGGTCGTCGTCGCGGAAGGAGCCGAGCATGATCATCCCGTCTCCGAGGGCGAGCTCGGCGTGGTGGATCACGTCGCCTCTTCCGCGAACGACGAGATGCTCCTTGAAGCCGAAGGCATCGCAGAGCCATTTGATGGCGGCTTTGGCGTTGCGGCAGCGCATTCCGGGGATGACGGCGGAGCGGACGGATTTCTTCCCAGGCATGAGTTGAGTGTCGCGCACAGGCTGACGGCTGTGGCGCTGAACACACACAGGCTGAAGCCTATGTTACTTGGGGAGCGAGACGGTGGTGCGGTAGTTGGATTCGTTGTGGTCGGGGCTGCGCAGGGGCTTGTAGATCCTGCCGGGCGGGGCGGGGCGGTCCTGGGTGTAGATCCAGACTTCTTCGGTGTTCCAGACGACGATTTCGTCGCGCGGGTCGCCGGTGAGGTCGCCGGTGTGGTAGGCGAGGTCGGGGTGGCCGTCGTCGGGGAACATGACGACGCGGCGGAGGCGTCCGTCGATGAGGCCGCCTTCGCGGACGTTGGCGGAGAGCATGGCGAACTCGATGCCGTCGCCGCGCCAGTTGACGGGCAGCAGCGGTGTGGCGTGGTGGACGGGCTCTTCCTGGGCCAGGATGTTGCCTTCCCAATCGAAGAGCGTGACGATGCCGGGGTTGCGCCAGAAGTTGGAGACGATCATCTGGAGGCCCTTGACGTCGTCACGGTATTTGGCGATGGAGGGGCTTTGGGCGTGGCCGATGCGGAGATGTTTTAGTGTGCGGCCGTTGAGGTCGAACATGAGGAAGCCCTCGTCGCTGCCGCAGGCGTAAACGCGCGGGGGCTGGGCGGGGTCGCCGGAGAAGTTGCCGATGACGACGCCGTCGGCGTGATCGCGGTAGTCTTTGTCGCGGCTCCAGAGCTGTTTGCCGTCCGGGGACCAGAGCGCGTAGCCGATGACGAACTCTTCGCGGCGGTCGCCGTTGATGTCGAGGGGGTAAGGGTAGTGGCCGGTTTGGCCGGCGCCCTGCCAGAGGAGTTTGAGATGGCGGTCGAAGATCCAGAAGTCGCGGTAGCGGTCCTTGATGAGGATGTTCGTGCGGCGGCCGAAGCCCTCGAGGTCGAGGAAGGCGATGGAGTCGCCGGAGTTGCGCTCGTAGGGGCGCTCCTTGAGGTCGGCGGCCATGGGGGGCATGGGCTCGGAGCGGAGGAGCTTGCCGGTGGCGCCCGCGAGTATTTTGATGCGGAAGTCCTGGACGAGGACGACTTCGTTGCGGCCGTCGCCGTCGAGGTCGTGGATCTGGAAGGGGGTGTCGTTGGTGAGGAGGCCGTTGCGGGGATCGGGCTTGCCGCGCTGCCAGAGGATCTTGCCGTCGAGGTTGAGGGCGGTGAGACAGGAGATGTGGGAGAAGGCGTCGCCGCGGACGCGGGGGATGTTCTGGGCGATCAGCATGTCGAGCCGGCCGTCGCCGTCGAGGTCGCCGAAGCGGACGTTGCGGCCGGCGCCGAAGTTGGGCGTGCGGAATCTCTTCCAGAGTTTCGGTTGAGGGTTCGCGGCACGGAGTCTGGCAAGCTCGGTTTCGCGGGCGTCGATGCCGGCCTTGATGCGCGCCAGGGCGCCGTCACTGACTTCGACCCTGAAATCGGTGAAGCGGGCAGGAATGTCGGCGGTGAGGCCGGCTTTGCCTTTCAGGATTTCGCTGTTTTCGATTGCGAGGATGAGCTTGCCGTCGATGAGGGCGCGGATTTTGGGGCCGCTGTTTTCGACTCGGAGGAGGTAATAGCGATCGGTGGCGTAGGGGAAGTCCGCGGTGGCGAGGTCGCGCCATTCGGCGATGCGGAAGCGGGTCTCCTCGGGGAGCTGGAGGCAGAGTTTGGCCTGTTTGCCTCCGGTGAGGACGAAGGCGTAGTGGTGGCGGTTGGTGTGGTAGCGGAAGGCGAGGCCGGCCTTGCCGGCGAAGGAGAGAGGGCGGATGCGGACTTCGGCGGCGTAGTCGAACCATTCGGGGTCGCCGGTGATGAAGAGAGGGGACCAGCGTGGGGCTTCGGCGTTGACGAGGTGCTGTTCGAGGTAAGGCTTGCCGTCCTCGTCGGAGGCGACCCAGGAGTCGTTGTGGACGATGGCGTTGGCCCAGGGGAAGGTGGGGACGCCGCGGTGGGGGAGGTAGTGGTATTCCTGGATGGCGGCGTTGAGCTCGCCGACGGGGGCGGAGAGTTTGCCGGCGGGGAATCTGGAGAAATCGTCTTTGAAGAGGTCGGCGGCGGAGAGGGGGAGGAGGGCGAGCAGGAGGAGAGCGGCGCGGCGCATGGAAAGATTGTATCCGCACCGCGACGACAACTGCGACCATTCGCACGCCGGACAATGGCGGCGGGCGCCCGGGGCAAGCTCGCAGGACCAAAGCGAGCGTGTGCGCTCAGGTGGGGAAGGGCGTCCGGTTCTTGTCGATCCAGTTGGGGCAGCCGGGGTCGATTCCGCCGGAGACGCTGGCGTAGCGGACGTACTTGCGGCCTTTGAACATGTAGATCTTGTGGTTGTCCATGCGCATGAGGGCGGCGTCGATGCCGGACTCGAAGGAACTCGGGAGGCCCTTCCAGTTGCCGGCGATGAGCCTGGGGTAGTCGCTGTCCATTGAAACAGCGCCGGCGCAGAGGGCGCGGTTGCCGTTCTTCGCTGTGAAGAAACGGCCGTGGACGGTATCGCAGGAGCGCTTGCCGGACTCGTATTCGCCGGGAGCCCCGAAGGTGTGGCCGGTTTCATGGGCGAAGGCGCGGTCGAAGCTGTCGGAGTCCTTCCAGGCCATCACGATTCTCGGGATTCCGGCGTAGGCGGCCAACCGACGGGATACTTGGTGAAGACGGCGTCGATGCCGTGCTCGAACGAGCTGGGCAGGCCGGTCCAGTTGCCGGCGATGGGCTTGGGATAGCCGTCGTCGACCTGGGTTTCGGTGAGGCGGACGTACTCGTCGCCGTTGAACATGTGGATCTTGCCGTTGGATTCGCGCCAGAGGGCGGCGTCGATCTTCTGCTGATACAGCTCGCGGGGCAGACCGGCCCAGGGAGCGTTGGGCCAGGGGGCTGCGGTGATGGAGACCGTCTTGGGCTCGTAGATCCACGAGACTTTGGCGTCGGGCTCGAGCGTGGCCATCCAGGCGAGACCTTCTTCAACGTCGGCCAGAGCTTGAATACGCTCGGCGGAAGTCATTTGTAAATCGGGAGTCGGGCCCTGGGCGAAAACGACTCCGACGGCGACTTCGTTGATGAGCCTTTGATTGAGCGGCATGATTTCCTCCTATTTGCAGATGAGCGGGCGCAGTTGTGATTTCTGATCTCGCGGGGCCGCGGGGATCAGAGGTTTCCGAGGACTCTGCCCCAGTCTTCGTCCTGCGTTGCGCGAGACTTCCTGGAGCGGCGGTACTGACCGGTTTGGCGGAGCCTGAAGGCGAGCTCGGGGGGATCGCCGTCAGAAGCGACCGCGGGCGCTGCCGGAAGCGGCTGCGCGGCGACGGCCTCCGCGACGTGTTTCACCTCCGGGGAGTCGAGGCCGGCGGGGGAAGCGGTTTCGACGACGAGGTTCGAACCGAAGCGGTGCAGAACCCGCAAGCCCTTCTCCCGCAGGAGCCGGCTGACCTCGGCGGGAGATTTGCCACGCACGCTCAAGAGATGTTCGCTCATCCGATGCCTCCTCTTCGCTGTTTTTTTCCTAGTATCCGGGAAATACAAGGAATTAAGTTTTTATCGAAAGATTCATTCCCAGAAGATAGGCAAAACTAAAACGAATTGACTCCGTGTGCAATCAATTTCGTGAATCACTTGAGGCGTAAATTCTTGAGGCGGCGCGCGGCGGGGGAGAGTGCGGGCGGCCGGCGCCGGAGGAACGGCGCGGATTCCGGCGGGATTGGCGAGCGTGGCCCAGACGACAGGAGCGGGGGTTGAGGAGAAGCCCCGGCCCAGGGTACGCGAGAGGGAGCAGGAGAAAACGGCGGGCGATGCGGCTTTCGATGCCCGAGTTGAGCTCGCCGGGCGACGGAGGAGACAATCTCTGCCATGGGGACTCCTTTGAACGCCGAGCCGGCGGCCGCGCTGCAAGCGAGCGTTCTCTCAGCACGCCTGCCCGGCGAGGTCATCCGGCAGCGCCTCCGGGAGATCCACGAAGAAGCGCTGGCGCGGTCGGCGCACCTGGGGGCGTCGAACTTCAGCGTGATCCACCCCCGAGACCTGGAGATTCTGTTTCACGCGTACGATGAGAAGTTCTTTTCGAACGCCCTGAAGGGTGCGCTGGGGGCGCGGCGATTGCGATTCAGACTTTCGCGGCGGATGACCAGAGCCGGCGGGCGGACGGCGCGCGTGCGGCTGAGGAGCGGCGAGGAGTTGTTTGAAATAGCGATCGCGGTCGATCTGCTGTTCGACGGATTCAAAAGCGGGGACCGGCCGACGACCGTTTGCGGGGCGCTGTGCCGGAGCCGCCTGGAGGCGTTGCAGCGGGTCTTCGAGCACGAGCTGGTGCACCTGATCGAGATGCTGTGTTGGGGCGAGAGCCATTGTTGCGGGGCGCGATTTCAGGATATTGCGTGGCGCCTGTTCATGCACGAGGCGCACACCCATCAACTCATTACGCGGCAGGAGCGGGCGGCGGACTCCGGCATCCACGCCGGGTCTGAGGTGACGTTCGAGTTCGAGGGGCGGCGGCTGAGAGGCCGGGTGAATCGCATCACGAAACGTGCGACCGTGCTGGTGGCCGATCGCGAAGGGCTGCTCTATTCGGACGGCGTCCGGTACAAGGCGTTTTATGTGCCGCTGCGGATGCTCGAACAAGCGGAGGATGCGGCGCAGACGCCGGCGGATGGGGGCGCGCGAGGCGACAGCCCGGAGAATGCGGTCTAGCGGAACGGGAACCTGGAGCGGACGGCGAGGATGCGCGCGGGGCGGTTGCCGTTGTAGAAGCCGACGGTGGTGTTGAGGCGGAAGAACCAGGCTTCGCCGGGGGTGGTGGGGAAGCGGCCCTCGATGCCGTCGAGGCCGCCGCCGGCGACCATCTCGCCCGCGCCTTCGAGGACGAGGTAGATCTCTTCTTCGGTTTCGTGGTGGTGCGGGATATTCGTTCCCCCGGGGGCGAAGTTCATGATAAAGAGGCTGGTGAGAATGCTCGCCGTGGCAAGGCGGTCGCGCTTGCTTTCGGTGGTTCCCATCAAGAGTTGGTAGAGCGTTGATGGGGGGTGGCCTCCCACGACCTGCTTCTGGATTTCGTTGATGTTGGCCTTCGCCAATGCCGGGGGCGCCGCCGTCTTTGCGCCCGGCGGGATCTTGTAGCCCATGATCAGGATGCGACATGGCGCCGCTGTTTTGTTTTCGGCGCCGTGGACGACTCCGGGCGGGAGGTACATGAAGTCGTCCTTGCGGATGGGCACGCGCAGTTCGCCGTAGACGGCATGACACTCGCCTTCCATGACGACCCACGCCTGCTCTTCGGCAGGGTAGTTGACGGCCTGCGAGCGGCCGTTGGGATCGACGGTGAGCTCGCCGAAGCGGGCGATGCCGCGCAGGAGGCGGGCGTCCTTGTCGCCGGCGCCGAAGACGGGGCGATAGCGCGCGGTGTCCGTCGTGAGATCGGACGGCGCGGGGGCCACATCGGCGATGCGGCGGCGGAGGAACGTCGGGTCGGTCGCGCAGAGCGAGAGGCAGCCGAAGGCCGCTATTGATAGCTGACGCAGTTGCACCATTTTCCGTTCTCGTCGTAGTGGGGCCAGGGGCCGCCGGGCTTGAAGCCGGAGACGATGAAGTCGTCGAACATGGGCGTGGGCTCGAAGTAGCCGGGGCGGCGGAGATGTTGCTTCACGACGTCGTCGTTGAGTTCGACGCCGAGGCCGGGGCGGTCGGGGACCGCGATGTAGCCGTCTTTCACGATCGGCTTCGGAATGCCGGTGACGAGATCCTCCCACCAGGGCATGTCGACGGCGTGGTTTTCCATGGCGAGGAAGTTCTTGATCGTGCAGGCCATGTGGATGCTGGCCATGCAGCCGACAGGCGAGCCGGCGAAGTGGACGGCGGTGGGGATGCCTTTCGATTCGGCGAAGTCGGCGATGCGCCTGGTTTCGAGCAGCGCGCCGGAAGTGAGCGGATCGGGGTGGACGATGTCGATGGCGCGATTCTCGAGCATGTCGATGAACGCCTCTTCGAGGCCGAACTGGTTTTCGCCGGTGAGGACGGGCGTGGTGGAGGCGTCGGCGATGCGCTTCATGCCGCGCCAGTCGCGCCAGTCGATGAAGTCCTCGGCCCAGGCGAGCTGGTAGGGCTCGAAGGCGCGGGCGTAGCGGATGGCGTCGTCGACGGTGAGCCGGCCGAAGTGGTCGGCGGCGAGCGGGGCGTCCCAGCCGATGACGTCGCGGATGGCCTGAATGTATTCGCAGAGATAACCGAGGCCCTTGTCGGTGGCCGCTCCGTTGTAAGCGAGAGCGCCGGGACGGTTTTTCACGAGCGAGGTCTGAAGGTCCATTTTGAAGAAGGTGTAGCCGAGCTGTTTGCGCTTGAGCATCCGGTCGGCGTAGACCTTGGGGTCGTGGTGAGAGGTGGTGTCGCAGTAGAGGCGGATGCGGTCGCGCTGCTTGTGGCCGACGAGGCGCCATGCGGGCACGCCGTAGACTTTGCCGGCGATGTCGTGGAGCGCGGCGTCGACGGCGCTGTAGCCTCCGCCCATGCGGCCCTGGCCGGCGAAGGGGCGAATGGTGCGCAGGACGCCTTCAATGTCGAGCGGGTTTTTCCCGACGATGTGGGCCTTGAGGATGAGGGCGATGCCTTCGACGCCGGCGTCGCGGACTTCGCCGAGGCCGTAGACGTCCTGGTTGGTGTAGAGCTTGATGATGGGGTAGTCGTAGTTGGCGGCGACGCGGCAGGCGCGCATGTCGGTGATGCGGAGCGCGCTGGGAGCGGAGCTCTTGTTGACTGTCGAAGATTGCTGGACGGCGCCGGGAGTGGCTTTGAGGAGAGGTCCGAGGGCGGCGGCGGCGGCGCTGCGGAAGAGACGGCGGCGGGAAACGCTCATGGCGATTACTCCTTAAGGAAATGGCCTTCGGGGACGCTCACGATGTTGTTGCGGACGAGCCAGGCGACGGATTCCTTGACGGCTTCGAGCGACGAGTAGCGCGGCGCGTAGCCGAGGAGGCGGCGCGCTTTTTCGATGCTGGCGTTGGGGGAGCGGGCGATGTGGTCCCAGGTGATCTCGGCGTCGCGCGCCGACGCCGTCTTGCGCCACTCTTCGAAGGGGAGATAGCGGAGCCGCGCGGGCTGGCCGAACCATTCGGCGATGCGCTCGGCGTAGCCGCGGAGGGTCAGCGCGGCGGGGGAGACAACGTGGAAGCACTCGCCGAGCGCGGCCGAGCGGCGATGGATGGCGCGCATAAAGGCCTGCGCGACATCATCGGCGTGGACGTGGTGAACCGTTTCGAGGCCCAGGTTGGGGATTGCGATTTCGCGGCCGTGGGCGATGTCGGTGAACACCTGCGGGTTGATGTTGCCGGCGGGATTGACGGGCGGCCAGCCGGGTCCGACGATGTGGCCGGGGTGGAGGACCGTCGCGGGGAAGGCGTTGCGCCGGGCTTCCTCGAGCAGGTACCGCTCGATAGCGAACTTCTTCACGCCGTAGTCGCCGAAGGGGCGCTTGGGCGCTTCTTCGGGGGTGGGGACCTCGACGCTGTGGCCGTGAGTCCAGATGGTTCCGCAGTGGACCAAGTGTTGAATGCGGCCTTTCAATGCTTCGACAATCTGGCGGGCGCTCTCAGGCGTGAAGCAGATGAGGTCGATGACGGTGTCCGCTTCGGCTTTTCGCACGAGCTCGCCGAAGTCGCCGGCTTTCTCGAGCTCGGGGCGGTCGGCGAGGATTTGGCGGACCTTTCGCCAGGCGGGGTGGGGCGAGTAGACTTCGCGTTCGCCGCGAGAGAGGTTGAGGACTTCGTGGCCGGCTTCGACGAGGCGGGGGACGAGGTAGGTTCCGATGTGGCCGGAACCGCCGATGACGAGGACTCGCATGCCGGCCACTACGATATCTCAACGCGCGGGGGCTTGGGCCTGGCGGCGGGCGGTGTTAGGGTGGAGGCGGCAGGAGACAGATGCATCATGTTTCGCATCCTGTGCGCTCTCACTTTCCTGGCCGCGGCGGCGCCGTTGTTGAACGCGCAGTTCGAGAATCTGAGGACGACGGACGACGGCAGCGCACTCTACTTCACCACACGGCTGGCGGAAACCGGAACGAGCCAGCCGGCACACGGCAAAGTGTTCCGCATCACCCCAAACGGATTGCTTGTGGAAGAGGTGCGCGAGCGGGAGGCATTGCCGGGCCAGCCGCGCGTCACCAACAACTACTTCATCACTGGCGTCGACATCTCGGGCGACGGGCGTTTGCGGGCCGTGGCGGCGCGCCGCGAGTGCGGGGTGGCCGGCTGCGCTTCGCTGGTCAATACGAGCACGACCTTGAGCGGGAGCGATGAGGCGCGCCAATTCCCGGGGCCGGCGCAGTTGAGCCAGAATGGCCGCTATCTCGTGAACACGGACAGCGGGATTCCCCGAGGAACCGGCGTGGTCCGCCAGTGGGACCTGGAGACCGGCGAGTCCTGGCCCCTTGTGCGGGATCTGTTTTCACTCAAGCCGGTGTGGACGGGCCGCATCGTCGCGAACGACGGGACGGCGCTGGGCGCAGGAAGGGAGGACCTGTTCGTCCAACGGCGGAATGAGCGGCGACAATTGACCTTCGGCGGCGAGAGTGTGCTCGAGGCCACGATTGATGCCGAGGGGCGCGCCGTGGTCTTCACATCGCGCTGGCCGGCTCCGCACGATGCCAACACGCGGATCCGGCGGTTCGATCTGGCGACCGGGGAACTCAGGACGGTGGTGGAAGGCTTCGTGGATTACACGCAGCCCAGCGTTTCGAACGACGGCTCAGTGATGACTGTCTTGTGCGTGGGGCAGTTGTTCTTCATCCGCAGCGAGGGCGGCGATGTGCGGCAGCTCACCGATGAGCCCGACAGGATCAAGACCGCGATCCTCTCGGGGGACGGGCGCGTCGCGTATGCGTTGACCTTCGGCGGGCGAATCCTGCGCATCGATGTGGAGTCCGGCGCGATCGCCGAACTGCTGGGGAGGACGTTGTCGGTGACCGCGGCCGCATTTCAAGGCGCGCGCGGCTCGGCGCTGGTGATCCCGGGCGCCGCGCTGGACGAAGCGGACGTGAAGGTGACCATCGGCGGCCTGCCGGCTCCGCTGATTGGCGCGACGGCGGCCGAGCTGACCGTGCAGATTCCATGGGAGGCCGGGCTCGCCGATCAGGCACCTCTGCGTGTGGAGTCCGCGGGGTCATTCGCTTTCGCGGCGCCGCTCGATTTTGAAGTGCGAGTGTCGGATCGCCTGCCGCGGGCATTTGGCCGGCCACTGCACGAGGATGGAGTGCGCCCCGTCTGGCAGGGAGATCCGGCGCGGCCCAACGAGGAGATTCACATCTTCGCGACAGGGCTTGGGCAAGTGGTTGCACCCGTGCAAACGGGCGTGCCGCAGCCGGCCGAGCCGGCGCCTGTACTGTCGTGGCCGCTGGCGTGTTACCACGGAGGCTCGATTCCAGGGCCGCGGGTTGAGGTGCTTTATGCAGGGCTTGCGCCGGAGATGCTGGGCGTTTACCTGTTGTCGGTTCGCCTTCCGGCGAGCACGCCGCAGCGGATTCCCGGAAGCTTGTCGCTATGGTGTGTGGAAGACGGGGGACCGATCGAGCCAAGCTTGTCACTGCGGATTCCCTTTCAGTGACAGGCCGGCGGCCGGCATTGAGGGCGGAGTGCGAATTCCGGCTTCCATTCCGGGGGAAACGTGTTGTAGATTAGGGCATCCTGAGGAATTTGCTATGCACTTGAAGAACGGCCTTCTGGCCGGGGTGGTGGTACTAGTGTCGATGCAGTCCTGGGGCTCTCCGGCCTCGGGGACGATCACTGGAGTGGCGACCGATCCGTCGGGGAAGCCGATCGCCGAAGCCAAGGTCAGGATCCGGAATCAGGGGACCGATGCCGCGCGGGAGATGACGACGGACCAGCAGGGGGCCTATGCGGCCACACTGCTGCCGCCGGGCATCTACGAAGTCACGGTGGAAGCCGCCGCTTTCAGAAAAGAGGTACTGAAGAACATCAAACTGGACACGGCGGAGACGGTAAGGCTCGATGTGCAACTTCAGATCGGAAGCGTGACGTTCACCGTGGAAGTGAGCGAACGCACCTTCTTGCAGCGGGAGACTTCGGGCCAGGGGCAGCTTGTCGACAATCGCAAAGTGACGGAGCTGGCGCTGAACGAGAGGAATTTCCTGAGCTTCGCGCTGCTGGCTCCGGGCGTGCAATTGCCCGCGGATGGCTCGCAGAATTCTTCGGAGGCCGGCGGGGGCGCGGTGAGCGTGTCGGGCGCGCGCGAGCAGGCGAATAACTTTCTGCTCGACGGCGTGGATAACAACAACACGCTGCTGAACCAGTACAGCGCGCTGCCATCGATCGACGCGATCGAGGAGTTTCGCGTGCAGGCGACGGGGTCGCCGGCGGAGTTCGGCCGCAGCGGCGGCGGCGTCATCAACATGACGCTGAAGAGCGGGACGAACGCGCCGCACGGGACGCTGTTCGAGTTCTTCAGGAACCGGCATCTTGATGCCAAGAACTACTTCGATCTGCCGGACTGCGGGCCGGCGAGCGCGTCAGCGGTGTGCGGGGGCAAGCCAAAATACAACCGCAACCAGTTCGGCGGAACGCTCGGCGGTCCGATCCGGAAGGACAAGCTGTTTTACTTCGGATCGTATGAAGGGCTGAGGCTGCGGCAGGCGAGCACGCGTCAGGCCACCGTGCCGTCGAGAGCGGAGCGCGACGCGCTGCTGGCGGCGATCCCTCCGTTTCTTCGCAACCCGGCGGGCGAGGCGGCGCTGAAACTGTATCCGTTCGCGAACACGGGGACGAATCTGCTGACGTCGAACCTTTACGTCGCGGCGCCGGTGATTCGCGGCGAGCACGACCAGTATCTGGGCAAAGTCGACTGGATCGCGGGCGCGAACGACACGGTGTCGGCGCATTACCTGCTGACCGACGGCGACCGGCTGGACCCTTACGCGATCATCGCGTCATTCTCCAACCTGCCGGGTTTCGGAACGCAGAAGAGAGACCGCGGGCAAAACGCCAAGCTGCAATGGACGCACGCGTTCAGTCCCACGACGCTCGTGGAATCGAGGTTCGGATTCAACCGCCGGCGGAACGGCGTGCTGAACGAGAACTCCGGAATCAACCGGGCCAAGGAGCTTGGTTTTCCCGTGATCTGGGACGAGGCGGTGAACCACGGATATCCTGCGATCGCGGTGCCTGGCTACGACGGGCTCGGCGAGTCGATTGTGACTCCGCAGGACGGCAAGACGGCGACGCTGCAATTCGCCGAGAACATGAGCTGGAGGCCGCGGTGGAACGGCGGCCGGCACCAGATGAAGCTCGGCGCGGATGTGCGCTGGATCCGCTCGGAGTCATACTTGAATCTCTTCGCGAGGGGGCAGTGGCTCTTCCTGGGCATTACGGGGCCGCCGTTGCAGGATCTGCTGCTCGGCATCCCGCTGCTGGCGCTGGCGCCGTCGGGCACGACGGAGGCTGACTTCCGCACGAGCGCGTGGAATTTCTACTGGCAGGACGACGTCCGCGTGTCGGACCGGCTGACGCTGAACGTGGGGCTGCGATACGAGTACAACCGGCCGCCGGTGGATGCGCAGGACCGGCTGAGCGTGCCGGATCTGGGGCGCTCACAGTGCTCGCCGCAGCCCAATTGCCTGTTCCTGCGGGCCGGGAGCGCGGGCGTTCCCCGGGCGACATTCAACAGCGACTGGAACAATGTCGCGCCGCGGATCGGGCTGGCGTGGACGCCGGGGCGGACATCGCGATTCGTGGTGCGGTCGTCCTATGGCGTCTTCTACGACACGACGTTGCTCAACCGCAGCATCTTCGCGCGGATCAACCCGCCGTTCTTCTCGATCAACGTGTATCTGAATAACGGCGCGAACAACATCCAGAACATCGTCAGCGGAGCGAGCCTGCCGCAGCCGCCGCAGGTGGGGCTGATCGAGCGCGACGCGCGCGAGAGCTACATGCAGAACTGGAACGCGGGCGTCCAGGTGGAGGCGGCGCGGAATCTGGTCTTCGACCTGTCGTACGTGGGATCGAAGGGGACGAACCTTGTGCGGCAGCGCGACATGAATCAGCCGCGGCCCGGCGGCCCGAAGCCGTATCCGCAGTTCGGGGCGTCGCGGCTGATCGCGTCAGACGCGCACAGCACGTATCACTCGCTCCAAATGAAGGCGGAGCGGCGGTGGGCGAAGTCGGTGGCGTTTCTGGCTTCATACGCGTTCTCGAAAGCGATCGACAATGCGTCGTCACTGATCGGCACGAACTCCGAGCCGGCCTTTCCGCAGGACTCGTTCGACGCCGCGGCGGAGCGCGGCCTCTCCAACTTTCATGCAAAGCATCGCTTCGTATTGAGCTTGCAGCAGGAGCTGCCTTGGGGAGCGAATCACAAGTGGCTGCGCGGGCCGGGCGTGGCGCGCGCGATGTTCGGGGACTGGCAGTTGAACGTGATCTGGGGGATGAACAGCGGGCGTCCGTTCACGGTGAACCGGGGCGTGGATCAGAGCGGCACGGGCACGGATCTGGCGTTCAAGGACCGTCCCGACGCAGTGGGCAATCCGTTTGCCGCGGGGCCTGTGGCGAACCATCCGGACGCGGCGTGCAGAGCGACGGCATCGCAGGGCGGGAAGGCGGCGGACCGGGTGAGGGCGCCGGAGTCGTGGTTCAATCCGTGCGCTTTCGCGGCGCCGGCGGCGCAGCGGTTCGGCAATTCGGGGCGGAATAACCTGATCGGCCCCGGCTTGCAAAACGTGGACCTGTCTCTGCTCAAGATTGTCCCGATGCCGCGGGAGAGTCACCGGCTTCAGGTGCGGTTCGAGGTTTTCAATCTGGCGAACCATCCGAATTTCGACACTCCGAACAGGGTTTTCGATTCCGCGGCGTTCGTGGCAGTGCAATCGGCGAATGCGAGCGGCCTGAAGCCTCCGCGGCAGATTCAGATCGGGCTGCGGTACGTGTTTTAGGCCGGGCGAATCCACCATCCATGAATTGGCGCGAGGTTTTCGGAGGGGGTGACGTGCCGTTCGCGGCGCTCTTCCGCGATCTGGCGTTGAAGGCCCGGGGGCGGCTGGACGCGAAGCGGCTTTCGGCGGAGTGCCTCGACAGGCTGGAAGAACATCTGGTGGAGAGACTGTCGGACCTCTGCGCGCCTGCGATGCAAGGCTTGTTCGAGCGGTTCAGAAAGGCGGGCCGGGGGGGCTTCGCGCGGTTTGTGGAGACGGGGCCGCTGGACTCCCTGTTTGCGCGATATCCGGTGCTGGGCAAGCTGGCAGAGAGCGTCCGCGAGGACTGGGTTGCGGCGGCGCGCGAGCTTGGAGCACGGCTCGACCGGGATTGGCCGGAAGTGTTGCGGCTGGCGGGAGTGGGGGCGGGCGGGGAGGCGGCGTCGTCGCTGCGTGCGGGGCTGTCGGACCCTCATCACGGAGGGCGGAGCGCGGTCAGGCTCGATTTCGCCGGCGGGCGCGCGGTTGTTTACAAACCTCGCGGGATGGGCGCGGAGGCCGCATTCGAGAAGACGCTCGCCTTACTGGGCATGCGTGCGGCGCGGACCGTGGACAAGGGCGAATACGGATGGCAGGAGTTCATCGCGGCCGAAGAGTGCCGGTCGGAGCAAGAGGTGCAGCAATTCTACCGCTGCGCCGGCGCGCTGCTGTGCGTGCTGTATCTCTTGCGCGGGAGTGACGCGCACATGGGGAACGTGATCGCCGCGCGGTCCGATGCGGTGCTCGTGGACGCGGAGTGTATGTTGCAGCCGGCGCTGCTTCACGACAGGGAGGGGGATATCGCGCGTCCGGATGAAGGCGCGCTGGCCGGTCTGCTGCTGCGCACGGCATTTCTTCCGCGGCCCGAGTCCGGCGGGGCGGACTTGAGCGGGATCGGCGGAGCAGCGGGACAGCTCACGGATTTTCGCGTGCCGGAGTGGCGCGACGTCAACACCGATGCGATGAGTTTGAGGATGCGGGCGGGCAGGATCAAGGGACAGCCGAACCGCGCGCGGTTCGGCGGGACGCCGGTGGACGCCACGCTCTATGGCGCGGAGATTCGTGAGGGCTTCGCGGGCGCATGGCGCAAGATCGCCGAGCTGCGGCGCAAGAAGGGCGGGATGGAAAAGTTGTTGGCTCCGTGGCAGGAGGTCGATGTGCGGTTTCTGCTGCGGCCAACGCGAGAGTATGTCGAGATGATCAACGCATCGCTCCGGCCATCCTGTTTGCGCGACGCGTGTGTGAGGCGGGAGCGGATCGCGCGGATGCTCCGGGAGGGGCTGATCTACGAAGCCTTTGAGGCCGGTGAGGCTCGGGCCATCGAGCGCCTGGACATCCCGAGGTTCACTGTACCGGCGGGCGGGGGCGGCGTTGTCCCGGTCAAGCGCTGCGGTCTTGAAGCGGCGCGGCGGAGATTGGCGGCCGCCGGAGATGAGAGTCTGTGGCGGGCGGAGCGGGTATTGAAGGCGCTTTGGATTCTTATGGACAAGGACGCATTTTTGCATTGACAGGCGCGGGGTTCGTGTTAGGATAAACGAATCGTCAGAGAGGTGATTATGAAAGCAGCAACCAGTAATCTGAAGAAGCTCCAGAAGGCGGGACTCGTCCATCCGGAGACGACGATGAGCGAGAAACACAAGGCTCTGGTCGAGACGCTGACCGGCGACGAGGTGAACGCGCTCATCTCGGTGAGGAAGAAGCTGGGCGACGACTTCATCAAACAGACGGCCAAGGGAGGCAAGTTCCCGCATCCGGCGACGATCAGCTTCTAAGCTTCTAGTTGATCCGACATTGTGTTGGGGACCGATTGGCGATCCCCGCGCCGATCGGCCGATCCGCCCCACAAGGTGACTCGTGACGAACAGCCAGCGGTTACGGTACAAGATCGACCTCGTGCATGGGCCGCTGTATGAGGCGGCGGGAAGAATCTGGAATCACCCCCGGCTGGGGGAGATGCTCACCGAGTTCCAGTTCATGATGCACTCGATCATCCGCGCGACTTCGCCGAGCATGCGCGCGGCCGCCGAGGAGGCGCAGGCCCGCGAGGAGCACGATCCGGTCTGTGCGGATCTGGCCCGGTATCTCTTCAGGCACGCCGAGGAAGAGCGGGGCCACGATGAGTGGATGATCGACGATCTCGGCGTGATGGGGGTGTCGCGGGAAGAGGTGCTGCGGCGCATGCCGTCACTGGCGGTCGCGGAGCTGGTGGGCGCGCAGTATTTCTGGCTGCACCACTATCATCCGATCGCTTACATGAGCTACATCGCCGTGCTGGAGGGCCCGCCGGGGGTCGATTTTCTGGAAAGCGTGGTCGAAAGGACAGGGCTGCCGCGCGAGGCGTTCTCGACGTTTTTCAACCACGCTTACCTGGACCCTACCCATGTGGCGGAGTTCGACGAGTTCCTCGACGGCCTTGCTCTGGCGGAAGACCACCACGAGATCATGGGCATGAACGTGTTCCACACCGTGGCGGCGCTGGCGCGGGTGTATCACGAGACCGCGGACCGACTGAGCGGGCAGGCCGCGCCCAGTTTCGGCGTGAAACAGGAGACCCCGCTGTCATTGCGTTAAGCTGTTCTAAGGTCCATCCCCCGGACCGGCAGTTCGCGCATGACAGGCAAGAGGGTAGGGCATTTTCTTGTCGGGGAACGCCTCGGCGTAGGCGGCATGGGTGTAGTGTATGCCGGCGAGGACCTGCGGCTGCGGCGCCCGGTGGCGCTCAAGTTCCTGACAGTTGAGAAGGTTTCCGACGAGAAGCGGCGGGAGCGATTCCTGCGTGAGGCGATGGCGGCGTCGGCGCTGGACCACCCCAATATCTGCACAATCTACACCGTTGACGAGACGCCAGAGGGCCAGCTCTACATGGCCATGGCCTATTACGAGGGTGAGACCCTGCACGACAGGCTTGCGCGAGGCCCGCTCAGAGAAGAAGAAGCTCTCGACATCGCGTTGCAGGCTGCGCGCGGACTGGACCGGGCGCACGAACGGGGAATCACCCACCGCGACATCAAGCCGGCCAACCTCATCCTGACCCGCGACGGCACTTTGAAGATCCTCGATTTCGGGCTGGCGCAGATCGCGGGGGAATCGAACCTCACCCTGGAGGGGCACGCCGTGGGGACGCTGCGCTACATGTCGCCGGAGCAGGTCTCGGGGGGCGCCGTCGATCACCGGACCGACATCTGGGCGCTAGGCGTGGTCTTGTACGAGATGCTCACCGGGGTTCCGCTTTTCCGCAAGAGCGAGTTGCCCGCGTTTTTGCACGCCGTGCTGACCCAGGAGCCTGAGCCGGTCAGGAATCTCCGTCCCGAGGTTTCCGCGAACACCGAGGCGATTGTTGCGAAAGCGATCCGGAAGAACCCCGCCGACCGCTATCAGCGCGCCGGCGAGATGGCGGCCGACATCTCAGCCGTGCAGGCCGGCTCGCAGGTGGCCATCGCACTGCCGCGCATTTCATCAGGCAGCGGGCCGCACTTCACGGCGGAGACGATCGCGGTGCTGCCGTTCGAGAGTCTGAGCGGAGACAAGGAGAACGAATACTTCGGCGACGGGCTGGCCGAGGAGTTGATTAACGCGCTGTCGCGCGTGGAGGGGCTGCGGGTGGCGGCGCGGACGTCGTCGTTCGAATTTCGGGGCAAGGCTCAGAACGTGCAGAAAGTGGCCGAGGCTCTGTCGGTCGCGCACGTGCTGGAGGGCAGCGTGCGCACGGCGGGGCCGCGAGTGAGAATCATCACGCGGCTGACCAACGCGCGCGACGGGTTTCTCATCTGGTCGGAGAAGTACGACCGGGATTACAGCGACGTCTTCGCGGTGCAGGAAGAAATCGCGACAACGATCGTGGAGACGCTGCGGCTGAAGCTGATCAAGACCGACAGCAAGCCGCTCGTGAGGAAGTACACGGACAATGTCCGGGCGTATCATCTCTACCTGCAAGGCCGGTTCCATTGGAACCGAAAGACGCCCGGGAGCCTCCAGAAGGCGCACGGATACTTCCAGGCGGCGCTGGAGGAAGATCCGTCCTACGCGCTGGCATACGCGGGCATCGCCGAGTACTTCTGCCTGCTGGCGGCATTCGCGGTGATGCCGCCGCGCGCTGCGTGGGAGGAGTCCAGAAGAGCGGCCTTGAAGGCTCTGGAGCTGGACTCAGAACTGGCCGACGCGCACCGGTCGTTCGCGGTGACGCTGGCGTTCTACGAGTGGGAGTGGGAGTCCGCGCGATTCGAGTTTGACAGGGCGCTCCAGGCGCAGCCGCAATCCGTCGATACGCTCTGCCAAATCACCTATCTGAATCTCGCGACGAACCGGCTGGACGAGGCGCTGGCTTCGATCCGGAAGGCCCGACGGCTGGACCCGCTCTCGGTGGCGGTGATGAGCATCGAGGCGATGGTGCTGGCCTACACCGGAAGGCTGGATGAGGCGCTCGAGTTGTGCCGCAAAGGGTTGGAGATCGATCCGGCGTTTCTGGAGCTGCACTACGTTCAGGGGCTGACGCTGGGGCTCCTGGGGCGTGAAGCCGAAGCGGTGGCCGCGTTTGAGAAAGCCGCGGAGAGCGGCCGCAGGATTCCGCTGATTCTGGGCTGGCTGGGGGCCAGTTACACGCAGGCTGGAAGGCGCGAGGATGCCTTGGGTGTTCTGAACGAACTTCGGGCGGCGGCTGAAGCGGGCGGGAACGTCTCTCTGCCGCTTGCGGTGCTGTACACGGCCCTGGGCGACCGGGACGAGGCGTTTCGCTGGTTGAACGCCGCGGCGGACTCACGCGAATTGATCGCCTGCTATTTCCAGTCGATGCCGACGTTCGCGCCGCTCAAAGACGACCCACGGTTTGGGCAGCTTCGCCACAAGATGCATCTCGACCGGAGCGGTTCGGAGATGACCGTCACGATGGTCCGGCCGCTTCAGCGCGGCGAATAGCGGGCGAGAGGTTCGATGCGGCAGACCTCGCCGAAGCGGCTCTTCAGTTCGCGCAGGGCCGTAGGGGTGGAGCGGATAGTGATGCTGTGCGGGGAGTCCATCGAGACAAGTTCGACTCCTGGAATTGCGGTGAGGGCGCTGGACCAGTCGGCCGGAGAAGCCGCGCGATGTTGGAGCTTCACGGCGACCACATAGAGATGCGGGGGCTGTTTGGGCGCCACGGTGCGGTCTCCGGCTATTGGGGCGGGGCGGCCGGCACGCCGGTTCCCTGGAATTCGGGCTTCAGGCCGATGTCCAGGCAGCTCTTCCGCAAGATCGCGCGCGCCATTCGAGCGCGGCGATGGTCGCGCGGCAGGGCGAGATACTTCGGCGTGGCGGCCAGGATGCGCGCCAGTGTGCCGCACGCCAGAGGCGCGGCCAGCGAGGTCCCGTCCATGACGGCCAGCGGCGCCTTCAACTTGAAGCGCGCCGGGACCGTGGAAACGATGCCGTTGCCGGGCGCCGCGCAAAAGAGCTTCCGCCCGCGTGCGCTGTAGACGGCGAGGAACAGGCTGTGGTCGCCGAACAGGTCGGGGTCTTGTTGCCTGTCCGGAGTCCAGAAGCCGGAGATGCTTTCCTCGGGCGCCCAGCCCAACTGGCCGACAGCAGACGCCGCAACGCATTCCGGGTAAGCCGCCGGGAATTCGACGGCCTGGCCGAAGTTGTTGCCGGCGGATGCGATGCAGAGCGCGCCTTGCTCAAGAGCGAAGCGAATGCCGTCGCGCAGGATCGAGGAGTGTTCCACGCCGCCGAAGCTGAGGTTGATGAGATCGGCGGCGAATCCGCCGCGGCTTTCAGGCGAGGCGAGCTGCTCGATGCGGTGCGCGATGAAGCCCTGGCTGTGAGAGATCAGCTCGCCATTCTTCAGCTTGAAGATGCGGGTGGAGGCGACCATGGAGCGAGGAGCGAGGCCGATGGCCTGGCGGCCGGAAGGGTCGCGCGCGGCGATGATGCCGCAGACATGGGTTTCATGGTTGATGAGGTCGGCGAGGCCGTCGACGCGGCGGACGTGTCTGAGCCAGGGGTGGGGTCCCACTCCGGTTCCGACGACTCCTATCCGGATGTCCTTTCCCGCCGGGCCGTCACCTCCCGCGGCTCCGCACAGCTTGCGCCACCAGACGTCATCCGGGACAGCGGGCAGCGGGGGGCAATCGATGGTCAAATTGGAAGCTGGGTCCTCGACATACATCGCCCAGAATTCCCCGGCGGGCTCGGCGAGAACGTACTTGGGCTGGATGGAGGAAGGGTACGGGAGAACCGCCGCGCCTTTGGCGTCCGTTCGCACCGGAGCGAGTTTCTGCATGCCGCTGCTGTCGAAGTAGACGATGGTCGCCTGCGCGCCGAAGAGCGGTTTGCCGCCGCCGCGGATCGTGACCCGGATCGCCTTGTCCCGCGCCCCGGCGGGGCTTGAGATGGCATGAGTGAGGATGGGCGCCAGGTGCGGCCGGTAGGCAATGTGCGGCTCACAGAGGAGATCGCGATGCCACTGGCGGGCTCGCGCGCGGATCTCCTTGCGGTCCGCCTCGATGACGGCGAAGTGCCGTCCGGTCAACGGGCCGGCGGCGCCTTCGTGGACGATGTCGAAGAAGCGCGGGCCGGCGAGGAGCTTCGTCAGGCGCGAGTGCGAGGAGGCGAGCTGCTTCGCGGTCCGGCGGCCGGCGCGGCGGTGGGAAAGGACGAATTGCATCGAAGGATTGACTGAGTATAGCTCAGGAGGGCGCAACCTGCGCTCGCGGGCGGCCCTTCCTGAAATGCCCGCGGATATGTAAAAGATATCTGGACTTTGCCCGAGATAAATTTTACGCTGGACTTTCGGGAATTTCTCCCGTAATAAGGTAGAAGCACCTGGGCGTTGAATTCGGAGGTGGAGGAGATGCGCCGGCCCGCAGTCTTGTACCTGGCGGAGAGGAGTGCATGGAGCGAGGCGCTGGGCGCGCACTTTGCCCGGCGCGGGCTCGATCTGCGCTGCTCGGGGGCGCCGCGGAACGTTCAGCCGGCTGTGCGGGAGGTATGTCCGTCGCTGCTGGTGGCGGGAGGGCCGGGAGAAACGGCGGAGCAGTCGCTGGATCTGCTGGAGATGCTGCGCGGCGGCAAGTGCGAGCTGCCGGCGATCCTGCTGGCGGAGTCGCGCAGCGAGAGCATCCTGCTGAGGGCGATGCGGCTTGGGGTGAGGGATTGTTTTCTGCTTCCTTTCGATCCCGCGGAGGTGGCGGCGTCGGCGGCGCGGCTCTGCCGGTGCGCCTGGGGCGGCGGGCGCGCGGCGGAAGAGGAGGAGGCGCTGATCGGGGAGAGCGCGGCGATGCGGGAGGTGCGGTCCTTCCTGCGGGCGGCGGCGCCGGCGGAGAGCAATGTCCTGATCAGCGGTGAGACGGGGACGGGCAAGGAGCTGGCGGCGGAGATGGTCCACCGGTTGAGCCGCCGGGCGGGCCGGCCGTTTATCTGTGTGAACTGCGCCGCGCTGCCGGACGCGTTGCTCGAGAGCGAGCTGTTCGGTTGCGAGCGCGGGGCGTACACGGGAGCGACGTCGTCGCGGACGGGGTTGCTCGAGGCGGCCGAGGGCGGCACGGTGTTTCTCGACGAAGTGGGGGAGATGAGCGCGCTGGGCCAGGCGAAACTCCTGCGGGCGCTCGAGACGCGGAAACTGCAACGGCTGGGGTCGACGAAAACGATTCCGATCAACGTGCGCGTGATCGCGGCGACGAACCGCGACCTGGATAAGCTGGTGGATGAGGGGCTGTTCCGCAAGGACCTTTACTACCGGCTGAACGTGGCGCACGTACGCCTGCCGCGCCTGGCGGAGCGTAAGGAAGATATTCCGGCCCTGTGCTGGCATTACGTGGGGCGCTTTAACCGCGATTTCGGGAAGTCGGTAAACGGGCTTTCCGATGAAGCGATGCAGTCGCTGCTGCGGCACGACTGGCCCGGCAACGTGCGCGAGTTGAAGAACGTGCTCGAAGCGTCGTTTCTGCGCGTGAGCAGCGGGGTCATCGAGTATCAAGACCTGCCTGAGCAATTCCGGCAACGCACGCCGAATGCGCAGGAGCGCAGCGACGCGGAAGTGGAGCGCATGATCGAGGCGCTGTCGGAAGTGCAGTGGAACTGCACGAAGGCGGCGAAGAAACTACGCTGGTCGAGGATGACGCTCTATCGCAAGATGCGCAAGCATCACCTGATGCGGCCCGGCGGCGCCGCGCAGGAACCGCAACACGGCACAGCGGATGTGACGCCGCTGTGACACCCCTGTGACGCTTATCGGCGCGCGAGTGTAACAGCCGCTGTCACGCGCCCAAGGCGGGTCGCGAAGTCCTTTCCTTTTCCTCCAACAACTTGGCGAATTGGCACGGAAGGTGCGAACAGCGCCCGTGCCATGAGACGGGAGCGCCGGTAGTTGAGGATTCCGCCATTGAGCAAGGAACTTGATCGCCGCGATGCGGGCGACGGGCTTCAGGCCCGTTACGCGAACTACTTTCAGGTGGGCCGCAACGACTTTGAGGTGCTCATCGACTTCGGGCAGGCCTACGAGGGTGAGCCTCCGCAGATCCACACGCGCATTGTGACGAGCCCGGCGTACGCGGCGGAGCTGGTGGAGTTGCTGCGGCGGAGCGTTGAGCCGGGAGATCGCGAATAAAGATGGCGGGATACGGAGCAGTGGCGGCGACGGGGCAGGCGATTCTGGGCCTGCTCGCGCAAGCCAGCCAGGGCACGGAGTTCGAAGGCGCGCGGTTCGAACTGTACCAGGCATCGAACATGCGCGCGCCGATGGAAGACGGCGTCTCGCTCTATCTGTTCCGCATCATCCCCAGCGCCGTGCGGCGCAACCTGCCGCCGCGGACCGGACCGCTGGGGCAGAAGTACCGGCCGCCGTTCCCGGTGGACCTGTATTATCTGCTGACGGCGTGGGCGCGGTCCGCGGCGCGGCAGCAGCGGATGCTCTCCTGGGCGGTACGCAAAGTCTTCGAGCAGCCGTCGTTGCCCGCGAACCTGCTCAATCACTTCAGCCCCGAGCCCGACACGTTCCTGGCAAACGAATCGGTGGAGGTGATGCCGGAGACGATCCCGCTGCTCGACATGGGCAGCGTGTGGGAAGTGAACAAGGAAAACCAGCAGCCGTCGTTCGTGCTGATCGCGCGGATGGTGGCGATCGATTCCACGCTGGAGCTCACGGAGGGCCCGGCGGTGCAGACTCGCGACCTCGAGTTTACGCCGTCGGCGGAGCGGTGATGGCGCGCGCGCTGACATTCGAGCCGGTGACGAAGGTGGCGCCGCTGGGCGTGCGTTTCCGCGATGCGGCGACGTCCGAGTTCGTCGGCGGCGGGCTCATCGTTGAGGCGTATCGCGAATCGCGGCCGGAGCGCAGGATTCCGGCGGTGGTGAACTCGCGCGGCATCTTCACATTCCACGATCTGCCGGGCTTGCGTGAAGCGGAGAGCGGGCGCGGCGACGAGGCCTATTGGACGCCGGGTCCGGAGCCTGTGCCGTTCATCATCGAAGGCCGGGACGAGTTGGGGCGTTTCCTGCCGTTCCGCTTCGCGGCAGACATCCCGGCGCGCGGGCAGTTTGCGCCGCCGTGCCTCGATCCGGGCGCGGGCGGCGTGCCGCTCTACAGCGCGCCCACCCGCCGGATGCCGGCGGGCATGGCGATCCTGCGCGCGCAGTTCGAAGAAGCGGCCACCGGACTGCCGGCGGCGTGGACGGTTGTGGAAGCGCGCCACGGCGGGAATACGGCGCGCGGAGTAAGCGACCGCCAGGGCCGGCTGATGCTGCCCTTCGGCTACCCCGAGCCGGTGATGTTCAATCTGGGGTCGCCCGGCGGAGCGCTTGGGCCCCCGCTTGAAGAACAGACATGGGAGATCGAGATCCGAGCCTGGTATGAGCCCGAAGACGATCCGCCCGAAATGCCCGATCTTTGCGCCCTGGAGGACCTGGCGCGGCGCGCGCCGTCGCCGGTGTGGGAGGACACGGCGATGAGCCGGCTCCTGGACCGGCTTACGCTGCGCTTCGGCCAGGAACTCTTGGCGCGAACAAGGAACACAGTCACCGGGAGAGATCTTCCGGTGGTTCTGATATCTCCGGCGGGATCGCCGCCGTAACGCAGTCGAGGAGAGAAGAATGCCAGAGTATTTAGCTCCTGGAGTTTATGTCGAAGAGACTTCGTTTCGCGCGAAGTCCATCGAAGGCGTCAGTACCACCACCACCGGCTTCGTCGGCCCGACTCGTTACGGCCCAACCGACATGGAGCCCGAGATCCTCACCAGCCTCGGTGAGTTTGAGCGGACCTACGGCGACGGACAGCCGCTGGGATTCGACGAGGCGGGCAGCACGGTCACGCTCGACAATTACATGTGGCACGCGGCGCGCAGCTTCTTCGAAGAGGGAGGCAAGCGCCTGTACGTGATGCGCGTGTTCGAGCCGATCAGCGTTTCCAACACGGGCGTGGCGGCGTGGCCGATTCCGGCGCCGCTCACCGCGAACAACGCGGTCTCTGTGCGCGCGCGCTGGCCCGGCGCGGCGGGCAACCGGCGCGTCCGGCTGACGCTGAAGGCCGGCCAGAACGTGCTGGGGTCGGACCCGGCCAGCGGGCGTCTGACATTCAGCGGATTGCAGGACCGCGACGTCGTGCTCATCGGAGACGAGGCGGCGAGCCCGCCCAACGGCGCGTTCTACGTCGCGGAGTCGTTTTTCGATCAGAACACCCAGCAGACCAACTGGCGGTTCCGCGACGCGAACGGGGCTCTGCTGATGACGCCGCTGGTGGCGAATCCCGACCCGCGGCTGGGCGACCAGGTGCGCGTGGTGACGTTGACCGTAACGGTGTATCCGCCCGCCGGCGGGCCCACCGAGGTCTTCGAGAACATGGCCATCGATCCGGCTCACCGCTCGTTCGGCACGCCGGACAGCTTCAGCGCGGTGCTGGGCGCCGATCCCCCGAACAGCGGGAGCGCGCGCTGGCTGCCGATCGTGATGACGCTCGGCGCGGCGCTCACCAACGGCGTGCTGGTGCTGAATGCGTTGAATGCAGTACCGCTGCCCGCGGGCAGGCTGGCGCTGCTGACGGCGCTGCAACTGGCCGCGGCGCCGGCGGGATCGATCCCGGCCGACCAGCGGCCGACGGAAAGCGACCTGTCGCTCGACCTGCTGCTCACCGGAGGCAACGACGGCGTTCGGCCCACCAGCGACGCGTATCGCGGAGAGGCCGAGGAGACGACGTCGATCAAGACCGGCCTGATGGCGCTCGAGGACATCGAGGACATCTCGATCATCGCGGCGCCGGGGTCGACGTTCGGCTTCGAAACCGGCTATCGCAACGAGGCGGCGACGATCATCGGCCTGCTGATCTCCCACGCGGAGAGGATGCGGTACCGTATCGCGGTGCTCGACGCCGGCGACGGGCAGAGCATCGCGGCGGTGCGCGCGATGAGGGCGCGGTTCGATTCGAAGTACGCGGCGCTCTATTTTCCGTGGCTGCGCGCGCAGGACCCCATCACGCGGCGCGAGATCTCGCTGCCGCCGAGCGGCTTCGTCTGCGGCATTTATGCGCGCAACGACATCAACCGCGCGGTCTACAAGGCGCCGGCGAACGAGGTCGTCAACGGCGCGATCGGCGCGGAGCTGTTCCTCAACAAGAGCCAGCAGGATGTGCTCAATCCCGAGGGAGTGAACTGCTTCCGGTTCTTCGAAGGCCGCGGGCTGAGGCTGTGGGGCGCGCGCACGATCAGCTCCGATCCGGAGTGGAAGTATGTGAACCTGCGGCGCTACTTCATTTACCTGGAACGCTCGATCGACAAGGGCACGCAGTGGGCGGTGTTCGAGCCCAACGGCGAGGCGCTTTGGGCCAACGTGCGGCGCACGATCGAAGACTTCCTGTTGAACGAATGGCAGTCCGGCGCTCTGTTGGGCGACAAGCCGGAGAAGGCGTACTTCGTGCGGTGCGACCGTTCGACGATGACTCAGAACGATTTGGACAACGGGCGGCTGATTTGCCTGATCGGCGTCGCTCCGTTGCGGCCGGCTGAGTTTGTGATCTTCCGGATCGGCCAGTGGACGGCGGACCGGAAGTAAGGAAAGACAGACACAGCCTGAAGGCTATGTTACTGGGCTCTGAAGGAGATAAAGATGGCTGTTCAACGCGAGCGTCCTTACGTTCAGTTCAACTTCCTGGTGGATCTCGGCACGGGCAACACAGAAGGTCCCGACGCAGGCTTCCAGGAGGTGAGCGGTATCGGCATGGAGGTGACCGTCGCCGAGTACCGCAACGGCAATGAGAAAGAGAATCACGTCCGCAAGATCACCGGCTTGAACAAGTCCACGGACGTGACGCTGAAGCGCGGGGTGATCGGCTCGCTGAGCCTGTATCAGTGGCTGAACCAGATCCGCAACGGCGACCAGAACGCACTGCGCAACGTCGTCATCATGCTTCAGAACGAGGACCACACGCAGGTGGTGCAGACGTGGAAGCTGATGCGCGCGCGCATCATCAAGCACACGAGCGGCCCGATGAACGCGAAGGGCACCGACGTGGCGATGGAAGAGCTGGTGCTCTCCTACGAGCGGCTCGAGATGGAGTGAACGGCGAGACGCAGTGAAGGGAGGCGCTCTTGGCGGCCATCACATACAGCCGCTTGCCGGGAATCCGCTTTGAAGCGGCTCCGCCGCCGCTCGACCGCAAATTGCCGCGCATGGACGTGGCGGCGTTCGCGGGTTTTGCGGCGTCGGGACCGGTGGGGATTCCGGTGGCGCTGGAAGACTACTCGCGCTTCGAAGAGATCTTCGGCGGCGAGCTGCGTCTGGTCTGGGACTGCAACAAAGGGTCCTGGCTGAAGGCGCATCTCGCCGCCGCGGTGCGCGATTTCTTCCGCAACGGCGGCGTGCGGTGCTGGGTGCTGCGGCTGGCGGGAGAGGACGCGGAGACATCGCGATTCCCCGCGCCGGGGCTCCTGTCCTTCAGTGGGGGCAGCGTGGGTCCGGCGTGGTTTGCGGCGCGCTCGCCGGGGAGCTGGGCAGACTCGTGGCAGCTTTCGGCTTCGTTGCTTGTCGAGCCGCTGGCGCTCGTGTCGTTGAATCTCACCCAGGAGACGGCGGTGGTGGACGGCGCCCGCCCGGGCGATCTGTTGCGGTTCCGCTGGACAAGCGCAGGAACGGAGACGTGGCTCGTCGCGCGAGTAGGTGAACGGCTGGAGCGCATGACGTGGCTGCGGCCTGTGGAAGATCGCACCGTCGATGTCGAGGGCGCCGCGGCCGGCTCTGTCGTTCAGGGCGCAGATCCGGACGGCACACTGTGGATCACGGTTGAAGATTCGTATCCGCTGGCGCGGGGTAGCGGCGCGATCGTGCTGAACGGCATGCCGGATATCGATATGTCGGAGCAGCCTGCTGTCGAGAGGCTCACGCTGGAGTTGCGCGCGCGCCTGGAAGGCGGCTATCCGCTGCGCATCTCGGGACTGGAGTGCAGCTCCGGCAGCGCGCGCTTCGCGGGGGCGCTGCCCACCGACAAGCAATTGTATGGACCGGGGCCGGCGGAAGACTTGTGGAGCGAGGCGGCGATGCCGCGCTTCCCATTCGCCGGCGCGTTTCCGCAAGATGCGTTGCTCGTACCGATCACCCGCGGCGGGGCGCCGCCGCTGTACGCGGGCGCACAGCACTCCGGCAAGCCAGCGCTCGAACGCGAGGGGCTCGCCGGGTTGAGCGAGGCGCTGTTCCTCGACCCCGCGTTGGCGGACAAACGGACTACGACGCTGGCTGCCGAGGCGGAGTTCATCCGCTATCAGTCGGTGGACCCGCGTCCGCTCACGGGCATTCACGCGTTGTGGGAAGTGGAGGAAGCGACGCTCGTCGCCGTGCCCGACGCGGCTCAGCCCGGCTGGGTGGAGACAGCGGCGGCGGACCTCGCTCCCCCGGCGGCGCCGCCTGAGGAAGTGCGGCCCACGGGCCTCTTCCAGGATTGCGACGTCATCGCGATCGCGCGTCCGGACCTGTCGCTCAGCGGTCCCGACGAAGGCGGCGCGTTCAGCCTCGCCTGGTCCGGCGAGGGCGCCGAGTTCTTCGAGCTTCAGGAATCGGGCGCGCCCGATTATGCGCTGGCGCGGACGATCTACGAGGGCGCGGACAACGGAATCGAAATCCGCAGCCGCGTGCCGGGCGACTATTACTATCGCGCGCGCGGCGCGCGCGGCGAGCTGCGCGGGCCATGGTCGAACGGCGTCGCCGCGCGCATTGAGGCGCCGGGCGGGTACGCGCCCACTTGGGGCGCTCCCGGCATCCTGCCCGGAGTGCAGCGGGCGTTGCTGCGCTTCTGCGCGGCGCGCGGCGATGTCTTCGCGATCCTGACGACGCCCCCGCGGACCGAGCAGGCAGCGGCGCTTGAGTATGTGGATGCGCTGCGTTCGTCACTGGCCGGCGAAGAGACCGCGGCGTTCAGCTACGGTGCAATCTACCACCCCTGGATCGTACGCGCGGACGACCCGTTCCGCGAAACGCCGCCGGACGGCGCGATGGCCGGTCTCTATGCGCGTCGGGCGCTGGCGCGCGGCGGGTGGGTGGCGCCGGCGAACGAAGATCTGCGCGAAGTGCTGGCTCTCGCGCCGGCGGTCGCGCGCCAACGGCATCTCGATTTCGAGCAGGCCCAGATCAACCTGATCCGCCGCGAGCCGCACGGATTCACTTGTCTGAGCGAGCAGACGCTTTCATCCGATCCGGACCTCAGGACGGCGCACGTGCGTCGCTTGCTCATCCTGTTGCGCCGGCTCGCGCTGCGCGAGGGGCACACGTACGTCTTCGAGCCCAACAGCGACGCGTTCCGGCGGCTGGTGCAGCGCAGCTTCCGGTCGGTGATGGACGTACTTTTCGAGCGCGGCGCCTTCGCGGGACGAACACCGGCGTCGTCGTACCGGGTGATCACGGACGCCTCCGTGAATCCGCCGCAGAGCGTGGAGCAAGGGCGGCTCATCGTCGAATTGCGCGTTGCGCCTTCGATGCCGCTGCGATTCCTCACCGTGCGGCTGGTGCAGAGCGGCGCGGGACTGATGGTGACGGAGGGGATCTGAGATGGCCAACAGCAGCAACGAGACCGTGCTTTATCCCTTCACTGCATTCAATTTTTCGGTGGAGATCAGCGTGAAGGCGATCGGACCGCAGCTTTGCAGCGCGGCGTTCTCCGAATGCGACGGCCTCGAGATGACGATGGAGGCGAAGACGATCCGCGAGGGGGGAAATAACGGCGCGCAAATCCGCATGGTGGGGCCGCGGGCCTACGGCCAACTCACACTGAAGCGCGGCATGACGGCGAATTTCGACCTGTGGGAATGGTTCGACGCGTTTCTGGAATCGCCCGTGCGCGACATGCGCGAAGACCTGCGCGGCGACGCGCACATCGTCATCCTCGCGCCGGACGGTAAGACGGAGCGCGCGAAGTTTCTGGCCAAGCGTTGCCTGCCGGTGAAGCTGAAAGCCCCGCCGCTCAACGGCAAGGACGGCATGGTGGCGATCGAGGAACTGCAACTGGCCTACGAGTCGCTGGCGCTGGAGAGGACCTGACGATGGCGAACCCAGCAAAAGCCGAGCTCCGCGAAGTCGATCTGAACAACGACAGCGAGATCAACCAGGACAAGTGGGTGACCGTGCAGTTCAACCCCGAGAACCTGAAGGTGACCTACGCCAACCAGGTGACGAATCCGTCCGGCGGCGATCAAAACGGGCCGTCGACGCGGCAGTTCGTGGGCGCGGGCACGACGAAGCTCGCACTTCAAATCTGGTTCGACGTCACGTCGCCGTTGCCCGAGAAAGACAGCGAGGTGAACGACGTGCGCGACCTGACGAAGAAGGTGGCGTACTTCATCACGCCGAAGCCCGACGCGCAGGACGCGACGAAGCTGGCTGCGCCCGCGGTGCGGTTCTTATGGGGTTCGTTCAAGTTCGACGGCATGATGGACTCGCTCGAAGAGACGCTGGAGTTCTTCTCGCCGGAGGGCCGGCCGCTGCGCGCCAGCATGAGCTTCACGCTCTCGCAGCAGAAGATCCAGTTCCTCTCGGCGACGGCCGATCCCGAGAGGCAGGGGAGGAACTCGCGCAGCTCGCCGGGAACCACTCCGCTGGCGCAGAGCAGGGAGGGCGATTCGCTGCAAAACATGGCGGACGCGCGCGGGTTAGGCGGCAACTGGCAGGCGATCGCCTCGGCGAACGGGATCGAAGATCCGCGGAATCTCACGGCGGGCGCGCTGATCGACTTCAAGGCGGGCGTGAGCGTGAGCGGTGGAGTCAGTGCCGGAGTGACTGCGGGTGTGAGCGCGGGCGCGAGCGCCGGGGCATCCGCGAGCGCCGGTTTCAGTGCGGGCGCATCGGCGGGCGCGGGCGCCAGCGCCAGTTTCGGTTTCGAGTAGGAGCATTGAGCGATGCCGGTGATCATCGACGAAATGACGACCCAGGTGGAAACGGCGCCGCGCCGCGGCTCGGGAGAAGGCGAGCAGCGGGAAGGCGGCGTGGATTCGAAAGAGTTCGTAAAGAAGATGGTTGAGACATTGCGGCTGGAATGGGAACGCCGCGAGAGGCTGAGGGCGCACTAGCAGGCGATGCCACCGGTTGCCCCACTTCTGACCGGCGCGCGGCCCGACATCATCGTCGACCGGCAGACACGCCCGCGCCTTGGCGAAGGGCTGCTCGATCTGCTGGTGGAAGAGACGATCGAAGGGCTCTATCGCGCGGAAGCGACCTTCGGGAATTGGGGCGATGCGGGCGGGCGCACGGACTTCCTCTACTTCGGGCGCGACGTGCTCGAGTTCGGCAAGGACTTCGAAATCCGGCGCGAGGACTCGGTGCTCTTCAAGGGCAAGATCTACGCGCTCGAAGCGCGGTTCAAGGAGGCCGAAGCGCCGTCGATTACAGTGCTCGCGGAGGATGTGCTGCAAGACTTCAGAATGAAACGGCGCACGCGGAGCTTCGAAGAGCAGTCGGACGCCGATGTCGTGAGGCAGATCGCAAGCGATTACGGACTCAGCGCCGACGTCGATCTCGACGGCCCGGCACACAAGGCGCTCGTGCAACTGAACCAGAGCGACCTCGCGTTTCTGCGTGAACGAGCACGCGCGCTGGGCGCCGAGGTCTGGGTCTCCGACAGAACGCTTTCTGTGAAGAAGCGCGAGTCGCGTGAAGGCGAGCCGGTGCCGCTGACGTACCAGAACCAGCTTCTGGAGTTTCGTGTGATCGCGGATCTCTCCGGCCAGGCGACATCCTGGAACGTGTCGGGCTGGGACGTGGCGGCGAAGGAGAGCGTGAGCGAGGAAGCCACGGAGTCGGCCATCAGCGCGGAAGCGTCGAACGGCGAGAGCGGGCCCGCGATTCTCAATCGCGCGTTCGGCGAACGCAAGCAGTGGGTGGCGCACGCGGCGCCGGTGGCGACTCCCGAGGCGCGAGCGTCGGTGGACGCCTGGTTCAAGATGAGCGCGCGCCGCTTCGTGCGCGGGACCGGCGTGGCGCTTCCCGCTCGTGCGCCGCTGCGCGCCGGCGGGCGCGCCGACATCAGCGGACTTGGTCCGTTGTTCAGCGGTGAATACTACGTAACGGCGGTTCAGCACCGCTACGACATGGCGGGAGGCTTCCGCACCGAATTCACGGCGGAGCGGCCATGGCTGGGGAGGGCGCGATGAGCAAGGCCGACGCCCTGGGATCTCTGCTCGACAGCCGCGCTCCGGCAGGATTTGGCGGACGCTGGTATGGCGTGATGGTCGGTCTGGTGACCGACGTCGCAGATCCTCAGGGGCTGGGGCGGGTGAAGATTCGTTTGCCATGGGTCGATGCGGGCTACGAAGTGTGGGCGCGGCTGTGCACGTTCATGGGCGGCAATAACCGCGGAAGCTGGTTCATCCCCGACGTCAACGACGAAGTCCTGGTTTGCTTCGAACACGGCGATCCGAGCCGCCCGTTCGTGCTCGGCGGCCTGTGGAACGGCGCTGACACGCCGCCGGAGACGATGGACGGCGCTGGCCAGAACAACAAGAAAGTGCTGCGATCGCGCAACGGCGTCAAGGTGACGCTGGATGACGCCTCGGGCCAGGAGCAGATGATTCTGGAGACGCCCGGCGCGCAGAAGATCACGCTGAAAGACGGCCCGGGAACGATCGAGATCATCGACAGCAACGGCAATTCAATCAAGCTCGAGCCGGCTGGGATCACGGTGACCGCCGCGGCGAAGGTGACGGTGAACGCGAGCACCGTCGAAGTTTCCGCGGGAATGGTGACTGTAAACGCGGGCATGTCGCGATTCAGCGGCGTGGTGCAGTGCGACACGTTGATCAGTAACTCCGTGGTCAGCGCTTCCTACACGCCGGGGGCGGGGAACGTATGGTAGCCGCGGTCGAGACAGCGCACGTGGTGCAGTGGACGACGGCGTCGCCGCTGTGGGGCGGCGCGCAGTTGGACCCCGTGCGCATGCAGCGGCCCGCGCTCCTGCGGTTCGCTTCCGACGAGTTCATGGAGGAGATGATGGCCGCGCTGGCGCAGTCGCCTCCGCCGCTCTCGGGACTCGTCGCCAGGCCCGAGAGTTTTCGGGACAGGCCTCCGGGCGCGCCTGCCGCCTGGAGCGGAGCGCCGCAGCGGCTCAAGCTGTATCAGCCGGTGCACGGGCACTTTTACCTGGTCGCCGCGAATCTCGTGTGCCGCCACATCGGGCTGCCGGACAAGATCGTCCACACCGCCGAGAAGGAGAGCGCATTCTTTGTCATGCGCCGCCTGAACGCGCAGGGCAGGGAAATGGCGTGGGTGGAGGACGCGCAGGGGAAAAAGAGCTGGCAGACACTGACTCCGGCGCAGGCGCAGACGCTCGCCGCCGGAGAACAGCGTCTGCCGATGTTCCCGATGAACTACACGGAGTCGGGACGCAAGCGGCGGCTGTTCGCGGGACTTGTGCCGACCTCGAGCCGCGAAACCTACCAGGCCGCGCCCGCGCTGTCGCCGATTGACTCCAGCGCCGACGCGCGCCTGACCGGACTGGACGCGCGCATCATCAATCCGCTGAAGGATCTCAAAGCGCAGGTGATCCCCGCGTCGGCGACGCAGGCGGTGAAAGACGAGATCCGCGCCAAGCAAGTGGAGGCGTCTCTGTTCATTCTGCTCGACCTCGCCGAGTTTCTCGCGCAGAATCTGCCCTCGCTGTGGAGCAGCGTCTACACGGGCAATCCGCCGCCCACGTCCAACCCGGCGTTCAGCCTTTACCAGCTTTTCGCGTCGACCTACGCCGATCCGCCCGCCACCTGGCGCAGCGCGCTGCGGCAGGCGTGGGATCAATGGGACCGCATCACGGGCGAGTCCGCCCAGGCGCCCAGCCTCAATCTCAATCTGCGCAATTCAACGCTCAGCACGACGACGCTGCGCGACAGAATCACGGCGCTGCTGAACACGCCCGCGGCGACGCAGCCTGCAAGCACGAATCTGCCCGAAGTGCCGAAACTCGACCAAACGAGCGATGTGGCGTACGTGCTGCGCTGCGTGTACGAGAGGCCG
Organism: uncultured Solibacteraceae bacterium; assembly: GCA_964472745.1. Lineage (GTDB taxonomy): Bacteria > Acidobacteriota > Terriglobia > Bryobacterales > Bryobacteraceae > CAYYNC01. The sequence goes on along the minus strand of CAYYNC010000023.1, from coordinate 35,010 downwards.
CAGTGCGGTCCGCTGCATCCCCCGGTTCTGAGCGCCCCCACCGAGCCGTTCACGCTGGCGAGCTTCTTCGATCCCGACGCGCCGGCGCGCGAGATCCGCATCCAGTTGCCCAAGGACACGACGCTCGCCGGGTTGCGCAAGTTCAAGAAGAACGTTCAATTTCTGATCTCGGACAAGCTCCGCCAACAGATGGGCCAGTCGTCGGACCTGAAGAAAGCGCTCGAAGGCGATCTCGGCTCATCGGCGTCGTTCAACCTCGGCGAGATCTGCTCGTTTTCGATTCCGATCATCACGCTCTGCGCGTTCATCGTGCTGATGATCTTCATCATTCTGCTGAACATCGTCTTCTGGTGGCTGCCGCTGCTGCGCTTCTGCCTGCCGCTGAAGCTGAAGGCGAAGGGGTGACATGGACGCCGGAAAAATCTTCGGTCGAGGCATCTCGTTCCCGCCGCGGCTCGGCGCGGACGGGCGCATCGTGTGGTCGGAGGGCGAGGAGAACATCCGCGAGTCGATCCGCGTGATCCTCACAACAGAGCTGCGCGAGCGTCTGCGTCTGCCGGACTTCGGCGCGGGATTGAGGCGGTTTCTCTTCGAGCCCAACACCGTGGCGACGTATCGCCTTCTTCAGGACCGCATCCAGCGCGCTCTCCAGATCTGGGAGCCGCGGATCTCGGTGGAGTCAGTGGACGTCGAGACCGACCCGGCGGACCCGCAGGCGGCCGCCGCCACGATCACGTATCGACTCGTCGCGACGCAGGTGACGGAGACGATGCGGCTCAGCATCCGGTTATCGCAATGAGAGGAGGTTGTCCGTGCCACTAACCATTCCCGTTTTGGACGACCGCCGCTACCAGGATCTGCTGGACGAGGCGCTGGCGCGCATCCCGGTCCACAATCCCGACTGGACGAATTTCAACAAGAGCGACCCCGGCGTCACGCTGCTCGAGCTGTTCGCGTTCCTCACGGAGAACCTGCTCTATCGCGGCAACCTGATCCCGGAGCGCAATCGCAGGAAGTTCCTTTCACTGCTGGGCATTCCGCTGCGCCCGGCGTCGTCGTCGCGCGGAATCGTCGTCATCCGCAATGAGCGCGGTCCGCTGGCCGCCACGGTGCTGAACTCCGGCGTCGAGGTTCGCGCGGGCCAGGTTCCGTTCAGAACAGAACGCGGCCTGGATGTTCTGCCCGTGGACTCGCAGGCCTATTACAAGAAACGGCTCGAGAATCCGCCGGCCTCGCTGGTGGCCTATTACCAGCAGCTCTACGCGTCGTTTTCCGCCACCCCGCCCGCCGCGGCTTCGCTTCAGCTCTACGAAACCGCGCCGATGCCGGAGAAGGCGGGCGAGCCCCTCGATCTCTCCCAGACCGTCGACCGGTCGATCTGGATCGCGCTTCTGGCGCGCAAAAACGAGAACCCGGACGAGGTTCGCGAGGCGCTGGTGAACCGCGTCGTGAGCCTCGGCATCGTGCCGGCGCTCGCGACTCCGGGCATCGTCGCCGCGCCCGGCTCGCAGGCGCAGACGGCGCAGGCGCAGGTGTTCCAGTACGAAATTCCCAAGCCGCCTCCGGGCGGCGCGCTGCCATCGGATCCCGCGCAGCGCCGCGCGGACTATCATCCTCTCACCTGGGCCGCGACCAATGATGTGACGCAGGAGCCGGGCATCGTCGAGCTGCGCCTGCCTGCTCAGGCGGAGCAGCTCGGACTGTGGACGAACCTCGATCCGCTCGAAGCCGGCGCGGGCGATTTCCCGCCCGCGCTCGAAGACACCGCGTTGAGCGCGCGCCTGGTGACGTGGCTGCGGATTCGCGCCACCGCCGCAGTGGACAGCCGCATCCTGTGGGCCGGCATCAACGCGACGTTCGTCAAGCAGCGTACGCGCGTGCTCGCCGAGAATCTGCCGAACGGCACGGGCGAGCCGGATCAATCGGCGGCGCTGTCGAAGCGCCCGGTGCTTCCCGGGTCCGTGAAGATCGCAGTGACCGCGAACAACGCGACCACGATCTGGAGCGAGATCGAGGATCTCTATCTCGCGGGACCCGAAGCGCCGGCGCCGGATCTGCGGCTGCCGCCCGGCGCGGCTGCGCCCCAGCCGGGACCGGTGGAGGTGTTCACGCTCGACGCGGAAGCGGGCGTGATCCGCTTCGGCGACGGAGCGCATGGCAAACGTCCGCCCGCCGCAGCGCTGATGCGCGCCGATTACGACTACGGCCTGGGCCAGGCGGGCAACGTCGAGGCGGGATCGATTGCATCGGGCCCCGCGCTGCCCGCCGGCTTCAAAGTCACGAACCCCGTGCGCACATGGGGCGGCGCCGACGCGGAGTCCGCCGCCGACGGCGAGAAGCAGATCGCGCGCTACTTGCAGCACCGCGACCGGCTCGTGAACGCCGACGATTTCCGCACCATCACTCTGCGCACGCCTGGCGTCGACGTCGGGCGCGTTGAAGTACTGCCCGCGTGGCATCCCGACATCTCGCCCAACGAGCCCGGCGATGTGCCGGGAACGGTTACGCTGATGCTGGTCCCGCGCTACGACCCGCTCAGCCCCGACGCGCCGGAGCCGACCGAGGAGTTTCTCCGCGCCGTCTGCGCCTATCTCGACCCCCGCCGTCTCATCACGACCGAGCTGGTGCTGCGCGGCCCGATTTATAGACCGATCTACATCTCGGCCGGCATCACAGCCATTCCGGGCGCGAGCCAGGCGGAGGTGATTGAAGCGGTGCGCTCGACGCTGAGGCGATTCCTCTCGCCGCTGCCTCCCGGCGGAGGCGCGCAGGGCTGGCCGCTGCGCAAGCCCGTGATCGCGCAGGAGCTGCTTGCCGTGGCGAGCCGCGTTCCAGGCGTGCAGATGGTGAACCAGTTGTTTCTTGCGCTCGCCACGGGCCCGGCGCTGACCCAGGCGCCGATGAGCGGGCTCGAGCTGCCGCGCCTGGCCGGCATCACGGTGGTGCAGGGCGACGCGCGCGACATCGACCAGGTGAGAGGACTCGCGCCCGCGGGCCTCACCCCGGGCGCATCCACCGTGCCCGTGCCCATCATTCCGGAGACTTGCCGCTGATGCTCGACGCGAATTCAACACGGCACCACCTGCTGCTCGGCTACGACGACTGGGCGTCGTGCGCCGATGCGCGGGGCGCGCCGTTGCGCGATACGTGGGAGGCATCTCCGCCGGTGATGAACGCGACCGGTCTCGAGTGGGACGAGGACCGCGTGGAGATTCGCCTCGAACGCAAGGTCTTCCGCTTCCCGCTCAGGCAGGGCGACAACCCCCCGCAGTCGCACCAGCGCCGCGGCGCGGCGATTGATCGTTACGGAAACCAGTATTGGATCAGCGACGACCGGCGCTCGATTCTCGTGCATTCCTCGGGCACGGCGCGCACGTCGGTCTTCTGGCCCCTGCCCGGCCTCGAGATCAGGCCGCCGGGCGAGCAGAGCGACTTCAAGCCGGTGCGGCCGGAATTCGCCGGCGCGCCGGGCCTGTTGTCGGGCCTCGCGATCACGGACGACCACTACCTCATCGTGGGGACGCTCACGCCTGCCGGACTGCTGGTATTCGATCTGCACGCCGGAGGCGCTCCGCGCGAGCTGCTGTGGCCTGCCGATGTGGATTTCACGCCCTTCGATCTGTCGGCGCGTCCGGGCGGCGGCGTCTGGGCGCTCGACCGCGAGCACAAGCGGTTGTGGGCGCTCGACGGCACGCTTCGCATCGTCGCCGCGGGCAACGCGCTCGCGCCCGGCGAAAGGTTCCACTTCGGTCCGCTCGATCCATCGGCCGGGGCGCCTCAGCCGGAGATTGGGTTCGTTTGGCAAAACGCGCCGCTGGCGCTCGCGGCCTCCGATCCCATCTCCGTGGAGGGCCTGCCCGATTGTTCGGTCCTGGTGCTCGACCGCAATCCGGGTGAGCCGTTCTCGCGCATCTATCACTACACGCCGGACTTCACCGGAGCGCCGCCGCTGTCCCTCGATGTTGTGCTCAACGAAATCGAAGAGAGCGACAAGGCGGACTTCCGTCTGGAGGCGCACGATTTCGTTTTCGTGCCGGAATTGGAGGGCTTCGAGGGCCTCGAGTACGATCGGCTCTTCGTCGTTTCCTCCGAAGGAAACCAGGCGTTCGCATTCCACCATCAACGGCACGGCGATCGAGTGAGCCTCCGCGCGCTCGAGAACTTCTATCCGCTGCGGCTGTTCGGCGGCATGGGCCTGATCTCCGGGCAGCGCCGCGTGTGGTACGACTTCAACGGCTCCTGGATTCCGATCGTCGAGCAGGTGCGCCCGCGCTACACCATGTCGGCGACGCTCCACTCGCCGGTGCTCGATGGCAGGGAGTTGGGCTGCACGTGGCACCGCCTGCTGCTCGACGCCTGTCTGCCGCCGCAGACCACATTGCGCGTCCAGAGCGCGGCGGCGGACGACGCGGAGTTCCTCAACTCGCCCGCGTGGGCGGACGAGCCGCTCCCCTATCAGCGCCGGCGCGGCACCGAACAGCCGTTCGCGAAAGGGCACTCCGGCGGCACCTGGGAGCTCCTGTTCCAGAAAGCGCGCGGGCGCTTTCTGCGGCTGCGCATCCAACTCGAGGGCGACGGAAGGACTACGCCGCGCATCCGCGCGCTGCGCGTCTACTATCCGCGATTTTCCTACCTGCGCTACCTGCCCGCGATCTACCGCGAAGACCCGCTTTCGGCGTCCTTCCTCGAGCGCTACCTGGCGAACGTCGAAGGAATGTTCACCTCGCTCGAGGACCGCATTGTTGCGATGGAGGCGCTCTTCGATTCGCGCACCGTGCCCGCGGAATACCTCGAATGGCTGGCATCCTGGCTCGGCGCGACGCTCGATCCGGCGTGGGATGAAGCGCGGCGGCGGCTCTTTCTGCGCAACGCCATGACGTTCTTCCAATGGCGCGGCACGCTGCGCGGCCTGATGATGGCGCTGCGTCTGGCGCTCGACGAGTGCCCCGACGAGACGATTTTCAGTGACCCCATGCGGCGAAGCAGCCGCAACCAGCGCATCCGAATCGTGGAGAAGTACCTGACGCGCCTGTCCTCCGCGGTGGAGGCCGGCGACCCGACGCGCGGCGACGCGCCGGCCGCGGTCCCCACCACGGGGCTGTGGACGCCGCAGCAGGGCGCGGCGGCGCTCCACGCGCGGTATCGCAACGCATTGCGCCTCGGCCCGGCGGCGCAGTTCCCCATCGGCGATCCGAACCCCGCGAATGGCCAGCCCGCCCCCGCCGGATGGGAAGATTTCTGTCGGGCCACGCTGGGCTTCGTTCCCTCCGCCGCGGCATCGCGCCGGCCGCAGTGGCAGGCCTTTCTCGCCCGCCGCTACAGCCGCGTGTCCGCGCTCAACCAGGCCTGGAGCGCGCCTTACACCGCGTTTGACGCCGTGCCGATGCCGGTGCAATTGCCCTCCGCGGCCGCGCCGCTCGACGACTGGTACGACTTTCAACGGAGCGTGGCGGCCCCCGGCGCTTACGCGCACCGCTTCACCGTTCTCACCCCGGCGCCGCCGGAGTCCGGCCTTGACCTCGCGGCCTACCGCGAGCGGCTGGAACTCGTCCGCCGCATCGTCGAAATCGAGAAGCCGGCGCACACCAGTTACGACCTTCGTTTCTACTGGAGCCTGTTCCGCGTCGGCGAGGCGCGCCTTGGTCTCGACACCGAAGTCGATCTTGGCAGCAGGTCTCCTTCGCTACTGTCCGCCGCACTGCTGGGCTACGCCCATCTTGCGGAAAGCTATCTCGCGCCCTCGCACCCGAACGACGTTCGCGCTCGCCAGGTGCTGGGCCGCGACCCACTCGATCAGACTGCCAGCTTCCGGCAGGAGAACCAACCATGAGCACATTTCTTCCACGTCCCTCGCTTCCTCAAGTCAAGCCGCCGGACCCGACCAAGCACGTCAATTACACGCAGGGCATGGTGCTCGGCGTAGACGACTTCGTCCAGGAGTTCGCGTGGCACGCGGGGCGCGATTTCTGGCACTCGCGCGACCTGCACGGTTACGGAACCGTGTGGGGCTTGCGCCTCGAAATCGAAGCCGACGCGAACGGGCCGCGGCTGGTGGTGGCGCCGGGCGCGGCCGTGAGCCCGAGCGGCAAGATGATCCGCGTCTGCCCGGCGCAGTGCGCGTCGTTGAACGACTGGCTGGCGGCGCCCGAAAACCGGGCGCTGCTGCCGTCCGCGGCCGCGTCGCCGCCCTCGCTGCTCTCGCTGTACGTCGTGCTCTGCTATCGCGAGTGCCTCACCGACTTCGTGCCCGTGCCCGGCGAGCCGTGCCGCACGGAGACCGAGGCCACCGCGCCGTCGCGCATCAAGGACGACTTCCGTCTCGAGCTGCGCGCCGTTCCGCCGCCGCAGTACGAAGAAACGCTCGTGCGCGATTTTGTTTTGTGGCTGAAGAGCTCGATCGAAATCGCGCAGAGCGGCCCGTTCACGACGTTGGGGGAATTCGCGCAGGCCGTGCGCGAGGCGGCGCAACCGGCCGGCTCGCCGCCTGCGCTCGACTTCATCCCCGCCGCCTCGCCGCCGGACCGCATGCGCATCCCGGACGATCAGGCCTGCGAATACCTGCGCGAAGCGATGCGCATCTGGGTCACCGAGATTCGACCGCTCTGGCAGAGCCGCACTTGGGGCGGAGGGACAGGCTGCGCCGCGGCGCTCCCCTCGCCTGGCGATCCTCTCGACTGCCTGCTGCTCGGCGAGGTCGAGATCCCGATCGTCGAGGCGGAGCCCGGCCGCTGGGTCGTGGACTCCACCGCCGAAGTGGGCATCGATGAATCCGCGCGGCCGTTCCTTCTGCACACGCGGCTGCTTCAGGAGATGCTGCTGTGCGGCCAGGGCGGCGGCGAGGGAGTGGAAGGGCCTCCCGGCCCCGAAGGACCTCCAGGACCGCAAGGGCCGCAGGGAGAACGTGGACCCGCAGGACCGCGGGGGCCGGCAGGTGCTCAAGGCCCGGCAGGTCCGCAAGGCCCCGCAGGGCCGCAGGGCCCACAGGGACCGGCGGGTCCGCAGGGTCCGGCCGGACCTCAAGGTCCTCCTGGGCCGAGCACTGTCGTCGCGGCAGGCTCCTTCCTCCCGGGCGGCGGGATCGAGTTCGTCACCGGCGGCCTGTCCGCAACACGTTCGCCGTTTGCGCCGACCAGCCCGCCGATGCATTTCTACCTGCTGCGATTCGCCGCGTTTGCGCCGAACTCGCGTCTCGTGGTGAAGGCGACGCTGACATCGAGAACGTTCGACATCCCGCAGCACATCGTCGACGTGCTAGCCAACCTGAACCCGAATGAGTTCGGGCGGCTGTTCCCCAATACGCCGCCGGACTCCGGCGTCGTACTGCGGATCGGCGGCACGCCCGATCAGCACGGGTTCATGGTCGAGATCAGCCGCTACTGACGGCTTTATGGAGCCCTGACATGAGCACACGCAGACTCTCCGAAGCGATCCTCGACGGCGGCATCCGCTCGGTGAATTTCTTCAACGGCCGGCTGCTGTCGGGCGAGGACCTCACCGCCGAACAGCAGGCTCGCCAGCAAGCCGATGAACGCCTCGGCCGCGCCATCGGCGACGGCATCGCCTACGGTCTAGAGGTCGCGCAACCGCCCGCAAAGCGCAGCCAGCCGAGCGTGCTGGTCAACGAAGGCCTCGCGATCAACCGCCGCGGCCACGCGCTTCAATTGAGCCAGGAAACCGAGGTGGTGCTGGTGCGCCCCCTGACATCATCAGGCGCGCCGGCCTCCGGCTTCGCATTCCGCGACTGCCAGCCGCCTCAGCAGGCTGTCTATCTCACCGGCGCCGGCCTCTATCTGCTCGTGCTCTCGCCCGTGGCGGCCGCCGAAGGACGAGCGCAGGTGAGCGGTCTCGGCAATTCGCCCGCGGCCTGCAACACCAAGTACAAAGTCGACGCCGTGCAATTCCGGCTGCTCCCGCTTCCCGCGTCGCTGCTGTCGTTTCCTGCCGCGAAGCTGCGCAACCGCGTGGCCTACGAATGCTTCGGCATCTCCGAGCTGCTGGCGTTTCCGCTCGATCCGTTCAACGAGGCGCGGACGCGCACGGCGCTGCTCGACAGGCTGCGGCTCCCCGGCGGCGGGCTGACCGACTGCGACGTCCCGCTCGCGGTGATCCACTGGACATCGGCCGGCGTACAGTTCGTCGACATGTGGAGTGTGCGGCGGCGTCTCACGCAACCCGGCGTCACCTCCGCGTGGCCGCTCATCTTCTCCGGCCGCCGCGCCTCGGAGGGTGAAGCGATGATCTTGCAGTTCCAGGAACAGATCGACGCGATCTTCGCCTCGGAGAACAACCCCGAGCAAATCCCGGCGGCGCAGCGCTTCGACTTTCTCCCGCCCGCGGGCATGCTGCCGATGCTGGCGGCGGGCTCGCCGCGCGGATTCCGGCCTCAAGTCTTTTTCGGCGGCATCGCGCCCAAAGCGGTAGCGACGATTGACGGCGCCGTTTTGCGGAGTCTCTTCCGCCAGGCCGCCGACCTCGATCCGATCGTTCTCGCCTCCGCCTCGAAGGTCCAGCTCTATGTCACGTTTGAGAATCTGCGCGCGGTGCAGGCGGGCCAGCGCAGCCAGATCACCGTGATCTTCGCCAGCCACCATCTGCCGTTCCGAGGCGCGGCGCGCTTCAATTACGCACAGTTCGAATCGGGGCGGTTCGCCCCCAACAGCATTCGCTAGGAAAGGAGCCCCATGTCGTCTCGATTTTTCACCACTCTCAGGAGAACGACCATCGCCGCGGATTCGCCGCGGGCCGCCGCGCTGGCGCAGCCGGCGACAGCCAACTTTGCCGACATTGCCGCCCAGCCGGCCTTCGAATTCACGTTTCCCGAGTTCACCATTCCCGGGTTCACGATACCCCAGCCCACGGCGCCGTCCCCGCCCGCGACGCCGTCGGCCCCCGGCGTTTCGTTCTCTCAGGCGCAGGCCGATATCGTCGCCGCGGTGAACGCCATCCCGATCGCCGTGGACGGCCAGGTGATCACAGTGGAGTACCACAACGCCGTGCGCACCGCCATTCAGGCGATTGCGTCGCAGATGGGCTTCGGCGCGGTGGCGAACACGGACACCATCACGTTTCCCCCGCTGTTGCTTCCCTCGGGCGTCGCGCCCGGAACGGCCGCGCCGCGCGCCTGGACTGTGGACGAGACCGGCGCGCAGATCGCGAACGCGGTCCCGCAGGAGCTGCGCGTCTGGATGCCCATCAAGCTGCCTCATTTCTCGCGGCTCCAGAGCATGACCGTGTTCGGCTCGAAGCAGGGAACGGCGGGGACGTTCTCCGCGTCGTTGTTCCGCTATCCGCTCGACTCCGACGGCGCGAATATCCAGCCCATGCTCACGATCGACATGAAGGACAAGATCGGAGACATCGAGGAATCGCGCTCGATCACGGCCGGCACTTCGTCGGCAGTGGCCACGAACGCGGCGCTGACGCTCCAGGCCGAAGAACAGAAGCTGATCAACAACGACATCTACCGCTACGTTGTCGTCGTGCGACTGCAATCGGCCGACGCGAACCTGCGCTGCCGCGTCAACGGCTTGCGCTTCGTGGTGATTGCGAGCTGATTCCATCGGCGATGTGGCCGGCTGCCACAGACTCGACCTCCGTCAACCGGCTGCGGCTGCTGCTGCCGGAGGATGAAGGCGCGCGCGACCGCGCTGCGGCGGGCAACGCCGTGCGCCGTTGGTTCGCCTCGGCCGACGTCCATCCGCCGGCTTTGGCGCCACGCGCGATTCTGTTGGTGCGGTCGGTCACGGCGCGGCTGCCGCCGCCCAGCCGTCTCGAGTACGATCCGGCGAAGTCAATCGCGGCCGCGCGACTCTTGCGCGAGAGTCTATCCGAAATGGCGCGCGCGGCGGCGCGTCCCGCGCTGGGCGACGTTGCGGGCAGCGCGCAGGCGGTGTTGTTTGCCGACCGCGCGGAGTTGCTCGCTTGCCTTGCGGCCGATTGGCTGCGCGGCGTGCTGGCTGAACGCTGGTGGTGGCGGGCGTTTTTCCGGCGCGGTTTCGCCGAAGCACGAGTTCCGCAAGCATTCGAAGATGCGCCCGAGGAGATCCCCGCCGCGATGGCGCGCCTCGAAACGGCGGGTCTGCTGGCCGCTTTCCTCCGGCGCCTGGACATCGCGGAGGCGCGCCCGATGCTTCGCGCCGTGCTGCGCGCGTACGCGCTGGACGCCGTCACGCGGGCGCTTGCGCCGGTTCTTGACGGGGCTGCGGTCGTCATCCCGGAGCAAACAGTCCCGCGGCCTTCCGAAGATCCGCGCCGGCTCGCGCCGCCCGCCGCTGCGCCATGGACGCCTGTCGCGCGGCCGCTTGAATCCGCGCATGTGCAGCACATTCATCAGGCGCTCGCCGGTGTGTCGTTGATGCTTGCGCTGTCGCCTTCTCGGGTCCGGCAGGAGGCGTTCGCCGTGGGGTGCCGCGAATGGGCGGCCGGCGTCACTCGCCCTGTGCCGCGCTCCGGCGGGGACGCCCGCGAGAACGTGGAACGCGCGCGTGAGGCTGCGCCTCAGCCGCCGCGGCCAAATACGCACATTCAGATAACGAGCCCACCCGCGCCCGCCGCGCGACCTCAAGAGGTCTCGCCGGCAGCGCCTGCCGCCTCTCGGACCGTCGAGCCACAGCCTGCGCTTCAAGCGAATCCGCCCTTCGGGCGGCGCGGGCAAACCACAGCGAAATCGTTCGAAACGGCACGGCCGCAGCAGATGCCGATCAGCCCGGAACCCGCCGCCGAGCCCGAACGGACGCGTGCAGAGATTCGCGAGGCGCGCTCGCCGGACAAGGCGCCCGGGGAAACGGCGCCGCGCATCTTCCTCAACTCCGGCTATTGCGGCCTGTTCTATCTGTTGAACGTCGCGCTCGCGCTTGAATTGTACGCCGATTTCACGCGGCCCCTCGATGCGGGTCTGGCTCTCTCGCCCTGGGATCTGCTCGCGCTCCTCGGCCGCGATTTCATCGGTGAAGAGATCGCGGACGACGCCATCTGGAAGCTGCTGGCCGATCTGGCCGGCCGCAACGCCGACGAGCCTCCCGGCGCGTCTTTCGTTCCCCCTGACAACTGGACCATCCCGGAAAAGTGGCTCGCGCCATTGCCCGGCCTCGTCATCGGCGAAACGAGCGCCGCTGACGATCCCCTGCGCCGCTGGCTCAATCTGCTTGAAAGTTACCTGCGCGCCCGCCTCCGCCTCGCGCTCGGCTGGGACGACCCCTCCCGGCTGTGCATCCAGCCGGGCCGCATCGCAGTCTCTGCCACGCACGTCGATGTGCGGCTCGACCTCGCCTCGCACCCCATCGAGGTTCGCCTTGCCGGTCTCGACCGCGACACCGGCTGGATCCCGGCGGCGGGCCGCGCCGTCGCATTTCACTTCGAGTGAGTCCCATGCCCATCGCCGAGCACGCCGCCACGCAACTCGCCGCCGAACACTTCCGGCGCGCGGTCTGCTGGGCTGTGTTGCACGTGCGCGATCAGGCTGCCATCACGCTCGGCTCGCGCGAGGAAGCCCTGCGGCGGTACCCCTTTCTCGCGGCGTATGAAGAAGCATCGCGCGAATTCGAGATCGGCATCGAATGGGATCCGGCTTTCGCGGATACGCCGCGCGGCACTCCGATCTCGCGCCTGTGCGATCTCGCCGCGCTCGACCGCGAAAGCCTTCTGCTCCTTCTCGCCGCCGGACTCCCCGAGGAGGACGACCGCTTCGGCCTGCTGTACGAAGACCAGCACGAAGCGCGCGGGCAGCGCCGTCCGTCGGTCGCGCTCTTCACCGCATGGTGGCGCGGCGCGGAGGACGCCTTCGCCGTGCGGGCGAATCTGCGCCGCCTGTTGGATCTCGGACTGCTGGAGGCGCCGGACAGCGACGGACCGCGCACGGAGTGGGCGCTGAGTCCATGCCATGCCATCTGGGACGCGATACGCGGCGAGGCGCACGACGCGCCCATGGCTGGCCTGCGCTTCGACAGCCTCGCGGCTCCTGAGCCGCCGCTGGTCTTCACGGACGATACTCTGCGCACGCTCGAAACGCTCCCCGCGTTGCTCGGCGGCGGGGACGTGCGGACCGTCGTCGTCCGCGGGCCGCGTTCCAACGGACGCCGCACGTTCGCGCGTGCGCTCTGCCGCCGTCTCGGCTGCGGCGTGCTCGAGATCCAGGGGCCGCTGAAGCCCGGCGATCCGCGCGCGCGGCTCGCGGGTCCGCTGGCCGCCGCGCTCGATGCGCTCCCGCTGATCGTCTACGATCTCGCGCCCGGCGAAACAGCGGACGTGCCCGCGATCCACGACTCGCTCCCGCGAATCATCGTCGCGGGAAAACAGGGCGGACTGAGCGGTCCGGGCCTGCTGCGGCCGCTCACGGTCGACCTCGCAATTCCCGCTCCCGAGGCGCGCCGCCGCCACTGGCAAGCCGAGCTCCCCGCGCAGCCCGCGGCGGCGCTCGACGACCTCAGCCGCCGTTTCCGCACCACCAGCGGCGCCGCGCGGCGTCTCGCCCGGATGTCCGCCGCGCAGGCTGCGCTCCAGGGCCATGCCGTCATCCAGCCCGCCGACGCGCGCCGCGCCGCGCGGGCGCTGCACCGCGAAGCCCTGGAGACATTGGCCCAGGCGATCCCCGCCGCGGGCGACTGGTCCTCGCTGGCGGTCGCCGCCGGCACGTGGCGCGAGCTGCGTCATCTCGAATTGCGCTGCCGCCACCGCGAGTCCTTGCGCGAGAGGCTCGGCATGGCAATTGCGCGCGACTGGAGCTGCGGCGTTCGCGCACTGTTCAAAGGTCCCAGCGGCACGGGCAAGACGCTCGCCGCGCGCCTTCTCGCGTCGGTGCTTGAAACCGATCTCTATCGCATCGACCTCGGGGCCGTCGTCAGCAAGTACATCGGCGAAACCGAGAAGAACCTCAACCAGGTGCTGGCCGCCGCCGAAGAGCTCGACGTCATACTGCTGTTCGATGAAGGCGATTCGCTGTTCGGCCAGCGTACCGGCGTGGCGAACTCGACCGATCGCTACGCCAACCTCGAAACCAACTTCCTCTTGCAGCGTCTCGATTCCTACGAAGGCATCCTGCTGATCACCACCAACGCCGCCGACCGCATCGACTCCGCCTTCGAGCGCCGCATGGACGCGGTCATCGACTTCCAGCCGCCCGATCCGCAGGAGCGCTTCCTCATCTGGCAGATCCACCTGCCGCCGGCGCACGCCGTTCCGCCCGGCTATCTCGGCGAAGTCGCGGGCCGCTGCGAACTCACCGGCGGCCAGATCCGCAATGCCGCGGTGCGCGCGTCGCTGCTTGCGCTCGAGCGCGGCGCGGCGCTGTCGGCGGCGCACGTCGACGAAGCCGTGCGCCAGGAATACCGCAAGATGGGCGCCGTCTGCCCGCTGCGCGCGTGGCGTGAAGGGTGACGACGATGCCGGTCCTCCGCACGCGCATCGCTCGCCGCCCTTCGCCGCAGGCCGATCCGCGCTTCAAGCAGGTGGACCAGAAGCTGAAGCAGGGCGCCAGCCGCGTCAAGAAGCATCCGCCCGCGCGGAAGAAAGCGCAGGAAGCGCAGGCCGCGGCGAAAGGCCCCGCGAACGAGCGTTCCGCCGGCGCGCAGGCCAACCAGGTCGACGAGATGCAGGCGGCCGAAACCGGCAAGCCCGAATCCGAAAGCTTCCTCTCCATTCTCCGCGCCGAGATCGAAAAGGTGATGCCGCGGACCATGGAGGACGCCACCAACTTCATGGAAGGCGGCGAGAAGGAGCAACTGAAGTCCTCCGTCAGCGGCAACATCTCGGAACAGAAGGACCAGGCGACAGCCGGCATCAAGCAGGCCGCCCAGGCCTCGCCCGATCAAAGCGGCGTGCCGGTGAAACAGGTGACGCCGATTCCCGGCGAGCCGCCCGCGCCAGCCCCATCCGTGGACGCGGCGCAGGGCATGCCCGCGCCGCGCAAGCCTGCCGAGGTCTCGCTCGACCAGAGCAAGAAAGACGCCGAGCAGAAGATGAAGGACGAGGACATCACGTCCGACCAGTTGCAGCGCGCCAACGACCCGCGCTTCAGCGCCGTCCTCACCCATAAATCAAAACTCGATGCCAATGTTCAGGCCGCCCCGCGCCAGTATCTGGCCGCGGAGGCGCAGGTCCTGAACCAGGCGGCCCGCGCCGCGCAGGGCGACTCGCGCCAGGGCGTCGCGGCGATGATGGGCGTCAACAGCCGCTCCCGCTCGAACGTTTCGGCGCGCCAGCGGGAGGCGCAGCGGCGCGATGAAGAGCGCCGCCAGGCCGTCACCAACCGCATCGAGGCGATCTACAACAAGACGAAGTCGAACGTCGAGCGGAAACTCGCCACGCTCGAAACGGACGTGCTGCGCGCCTTCGACGCCGGCGCCGAGGCCGCCTTGTCCGCGATGAAAAGCTCCGCCAAGCGCGAGATCGACGCATGGTACGACGAGCGCTACTCCGGCCTCGGCGGCCCCGCGCGCTGGCTGGTCGACAAATTCCGCGACACTCCGCCGGAAGTGAAGGCGATGCTGGCGCGCGCCCGCACCCGGTTCCTGGCCGACATGGATCGGCTGGTGGTGCGCATTGCGAATACCGTCGAGACGCGCCTGAAGCAGGCCAAGGACGAGATCTCGCGCGGCCAGGCCGAGATCCGCAACTACGTCGCTTCGCTCCCGCGAGACCTCCAGGCGGTGGGGAAAGCCGCCGAACAGGAGATGTCGAAGCGCTTCGACGAGCTGCGCCAGGGCGTCGACGACCGCCGCAACTCGCTCGCGCAGAAGCTCGCCGAGCGCTACAAGGCCGCGGCGGACCGCGCCGACGAAGCGCTCAAGAAGATGGAGGAGGAGCACGCCGGCGTCTTCGCGGGCTTCATCGCCGCCATCGGCGAGGTCATCAAGATCCTCACCGAGTTCAAGAACAAACTGCTGGCCGTGATCCGCGAGGGCATCTCCGTCGTGAAGCTGATCCTCAAGGATCCCATCGGCTTCCTCTCGAACCTCATCGGCGCCATCAAGGCCGGACTCTCGCAGTTTGTCGGCAACATCTGGACGCACCTCAAGAAGGGCTTCATGGCGTGGCTGTTCGGCGCGCTCGCCTCCGCGGGCATCGAGATCCCGTCCGACCTGAGCCTCCCCTCGATCTTCAAGCTGGTGATGTCGGTGCTCGGCCTCACCTACGAACGCCTGCGCGCCAAAGCGGTGAAACTGATCGGCGAGCGCAACGTCCGCATCCTCGAAAAACTCTACGAGTACGTGCGTACGCTGATCACGCAAGGCCCCGCGGCGTTATGGGCGCAGGTGCAGGGCGACCTCAGCAACCTGAAAGGCATGGTGATCGACGCCATCCAGGATTGGATCATCAGCAAGGTGATCCAGGCCGCCATCACCAAGCTGGTGTCGATGTTCAACCCCGCCGGCGCGATCGTGCAGGCGATCATCGCGATCTACAACACGGTGATGTTTGTGATCGAGCGCGCCAGCCAGATCATGGCGTTCGTCGAAGCGGTGATCAATTCCGTCGGCTCGATCGCGCGCGGCGCCATCGGCGCGGCGGCCAACTGGATCGAGCAGGCGCTGGCGCGGACGATTCCGCTGGTGATCGGCTTCCTCGCGCGCCTGGTCGGCCTGGGCAACGTCAGCGCCAAGATCCGCGAGTTCATCATGAAGGTCCAGGGCGCCGTCGACCGCGCCATCGACAAGGTGCTCGCCCGCATCGTCGCGCTCGTGAAAAAACTCTTCGGGACGGGCAAGGACGGAGAAGATCCCGAGAAGCAGAAGAAGCTCGACGCCGGACTCCAGGCGCTCGACGCCGTGAACGCGAGGTACGAAAGCAAGGCAGCGCAGAAAGAGGACATCGCGCGCGACGCCGCCCGGGTGAAGTCGCAACATCCGGTCTTCAAGACGCTCAGCGTCGAGGAGAGCGAGACGGGGTTTACTTACGACTACACCGCCAGCCCCGGCCGCAAGAAGAAGGGGCCGCCCGCAAACCGCAACTGGAACGTCGGCCTGCACGTCGTCGGTCCGCCGCCCAAGCTCGCGGGCGCGGCCGGCGACTCGCACCACGTGCCGGCGAAAGTGTTGCTGTACTGGATGGCCCGCCTGCTGCGCATCGCCGGCGTGGAGTGGGGCAAGCCGCACCTTCAGGCTGCCGCCGCCAGCCGCGAAGCCGTCCAGGACGGCGCGAACCTCTCCGCCATCTGGCTCGACAAGACCGCGCACGTCGCCGCTCACTCCTCACCGGAGCCGGGCGAAGTGAAGACTCTCGAAGCCGAGATCAAGAAGTCCCGCAAATCGAAGCTGGTCGTGCGCACGACTGCCGGTGCAATCTCGGCGCGCGCTCAGCAGCACACGATCACCAGCACCGTCCACCGCGCCCTGGTGGGTGGAACCGGCGATCTGAGCCAGGACGAGAAGCTCGAAGAGATCACGCAGCAGACCACGCTGGCCAAGATCGGCGGGCTCTTCACCAAGCTGTTCAACGGCATGGTCAGCGCCGGCATCGCGCTGGTCAAGCGCGCCAAGCTGACTCCGAAATCAGGCTGGGAGGGCGACCTCAAGTCCAAGGCCAGTTCCTCGTGGAGCAAATGGCTGTCGGTTCCCAGGAAGTAGTTGATGCCCGGCTCCGAGAACGTTCCCGTCTGCTGCATCATGCCCACCGCGGGCCGCCCGCAGTTCGTCCCGCGCGCGATCGAATACTTCCTGCGCCAGGACTACCCGGCGAAGGAGCTCATCATCGTCGACGACGGCGCGGAGTCCGTGGAGGCGCTCGTCCCGCGGCATGAGGCGATCCGGTACGTTCGCCTGAACTCACGCGCGACGGTGGGCGAGAAGCGCAATCTCGCCTGCCGCGAAACCACTGCGCCGCTCATCGTTCACTGGGACGACGACGACTGGTACGCACCCTGGCGCCTGCGCTACCAGGCCGAATCGCTGCTTGCCTCGCAATCGGCAATCTGCGGGCTCGACCGCCTCTACTACCTCGACCCCGATCGCGACCTCGCCTGGGAATACGTCTACCCCACGGGCGCCAAAGCCTGGGCCGGAGGCTCCACGCTCTGCTACCGCCGCGAGTACTGGCGGCGCCATCCCTTTCCATCCATCGACATCGGCGAAGACGCGCGCTTTGTTTGGCAGGCGCGTCCCGGCGAGTTGCTGGCGCTTGCCGACAACCGCTTCTATGTCGGCCTCGTCCACGCCTCCAATGTCAGCCCGAAGCGCACGAACGAAAGCAACTGGCATCCGCAGCCGGCCACGCGCGTGCGCGATCTTCTCGGCGCGGACCAGCAACGCTACGCAAAACGCTGCCGCCCCGCGGAGTCCACTGCGCCCGCGGCGCTCGTGGCCGCATCGCGCGGCCTCGGCGACATCATCCGCGCGACGCCGCTTGCGCGCGCGCTGCACTCTCTTGGCTACGCCGTTGACTTCCTGGTGGAAGCGGACTTCGCCGGAACCGCCGCGCTGTTGGAAGGCGCCCCCGAGATCCGCCGCGTCATCACGCGCGTGGAAGACTGCCGCGCATCGCGCTACGATCTCGCCGCGTTCACCTACTGGAGCGCCCACCGGCAAAACGAGATCCCCGCACGCCGCAAGCTGGCCTTCGACCGCGCCGCCTGGCTCCGCGGCGGCGACAGCGCCCAGGTCGAAAAGCTCGCGCGCGAAGCGGGTTTCGCCGGTACGATCCCCGCGCCGTTCGTTGTGCCCTCCGATCGCCGCTTCAATCTCCCGCCGGGAACCATCGCCCTTCACCCCGGCTGCAAACCCGACTGGCCCTGGAAGAAGTGGCACGGCTTCGACGAACTGGCCGCGAAGCTCCCCGCCGTCGCGATCATCGGCACCGCCGCCGACCTCGACAACTCGCGCACCTACTTCAAGCGCGATTTCAAATGGCCGGGCCACGTCTTCGATTTCACCGGCAAGCTCGACCTCCGCGACACCGCCGCGCTGCTCCGGCAATGCGCGGCGCTGGTGTCGAACGACTCCGGACTGATGCACCTCGGCGTCGCCCTCGGCATCCCGGTGCACGGCATCTTCGGCATCACCAGCCCCGCGCGCGAAGCGATCCCCGCGCCGAACATGCACCCGCTCACCGCGGGCCTGGCCTGCGAGTCCGCCTGCCGCCGCGAGCGCTGGGGACGCCGCGACTGCGAGCAGCATCTCGCCTGTCTCAAAACCCTGACCGCGGACGACGTCCTCGCCCGCATCGCCCCTCAACCGCAAAAGCAACCGCAAACGGTGAAGCGCATGAGCATCCCCCGCCTCGCCTACTATGGCCACGTCTTCGATGCCACCGGCTACGGCAACGCCGCCCGCGCCTACATCCACGCCTTCCACGAGGCCGGCATCGACCTCGCCGTCACCGACCTTGCCGGCCACGCGCCCCAGGTGCGCGACCCGCTCGTCCAGTCGCTCCTGCGTCCAGCCGGCGACGCCGCGTTCCATCTCTTCCACGGCATCCCCGCCTACTGGGCGCGCCGCGCCTTCGCCCACCCCAACGCCATCGGCATGACCGTCTGGGAAACCGACACCATGCCCTCGCAATGGCGCTCGGCCCTGAGCCATGTCGTGGACGTCTGGCTGCCCTGCCGCCACAACGCGGAGGCGTTCCGCAAAGGCATCCGCACGCCCGTCTTCGAGCTGCCGCATCCCGTGCTGCCCCGCCCGCTCAACGCGGAGCCGCCCGAGGGCAATTCACTTCTCGGAACAGATCCGGCGGACTTTGTTTTTTACTCCATCCTCGAATGGCAGGACCGCAAGTCGCCCGCCGAAACCATCGCCTGCTTTCTTCAGGCTTTTCCCGACGCCTGCCGCGCCGTCTTCGTGCTGAAGACCGGACCCGCTGCCGCGCCGGCGGCGCATCGCGCCCTCGAAGAGGCGCGCCGCCGCAACCCCTCCGCGGCGCGCATCATCATCCGCGCGGAAGCATGGAGTGAAGAGCAGATCGAGGCCCTCCACCGCCGCGGCGACTGCTACATTTCGCTGCACCGCGGCGAAGGCTGGGGCTATCCTCTCTTCGAAGCCGCCGTCCGCGGCAAGCCTGTCATCGCCACGGCGCACTCGGGACCTCTCGATTACCTCTCCAGCGACGCGCACTTCCTCATTCCCTGGCAACCCGCGCCCGTGCTCCAGCGCTACGCTTTCTACAACCCGCGCATGCGCTGGGCCGAGCCTTACTGGCCGCAAGCCGTGGCGGCCATGCGCGCGGCCTTCGCCAACCCTCACGCAGCCCGCGATCGCTCCCGCACTGCCGCGGGCGAGTTGAAGAAACGCTACTCACCCGCCTCGATCGGCGCCGCCGCCCGCGCCCGCCTCGAAGAGCTCGCCGATCGCACGCAGCCCAAACCGGTGGCGATCTCCGCGCCCGCCGGCCTCCTCCCGCCCGTGCCCGTCCCGCCCGCCTGGTACGACGAAGACTACTTCGAGCGCGGCGTGAAGAGCAACTGGACGGCGGGCTACAATTGGGCCGTCTTCTCCGGCCTCTTCCGCGAAACCGCGCAATGGCTTGCGGCGGCATTCCCCGGCGCCTCGTTCCTCGACGCCGGCTGCGCGAAAGGATTCCTCGTGCGCGCGCTGCGCGAGATCAACGCCGACGCCTCCGGCTTCGACTTCAGCCCCTGGGCCATCGAGCACGCCGACCCCGCCGCCCGCCCGCACCTGGAACAGGCAGCGGTTGAGGACTTCCACTTCGCCCGGGAGTTCGACGTCACGCTTGCGTTCGAACTGCTCGCCCATCTCACCGAAGAGCAGGCGCTGAGATTCCTCGAACGCGCCCGCGGCGTCACGCGCACCGCGCTTCTGGCCACGATTCCATCCGCCGCCGCGCCCGGCGACCGCGACCGCTCGCACATCACGCTGCGTCCTCGCGAATGGTGGGACGCGCTGTTCCGCCGCGCCGGCTGGCGCCAGGACGCGCTCCACCGCGCCTTCGAAATTCACTGCGCGCGTCATCCGCTCCCCGCCCGCATGGGCTGGAGCCTCTACCTTTACTCCCCTGGCGAGGTCTGAACATGGAAGGCAACTTCTGTTACAAGTTCTCCACGATTCGCAACTACATCGAGAAGACGGGCGCGCCGCCCGTGCGCCTCTGCATCGACGTCGGAGTCAACGTCGGCGACATCACGCGCATGATGCGCGAGTACTTCCCCGACGCCTGGATCTTCGGCTATGAGCCCGTCCCTGAATACTTCGAAGCCGCGCGGCAGAACCTCAAGGACCTCGATCGCGTCCGCCTGTTCCGCCTGGCCGTCACCGCCCAGCACCGCTTCCGCGACGACCTCGGCCGCCGCCGAAGGAAGAGCCCGGCGCCGCTGAGCATCCTCAAGGCAACGCCTGAAGGCGGACCCGGCTGGGCGGGCGGCTCGCGCATCGTCGGCGAAGAGACCGAACCCTCACGCGGCTACGAAGCCCACGCCGCGGAGGTGGAGCCCATCACCCTCGACGAGCTCATCGACGGCGTCCTGAAAAAGCGCAAGGCGCGCGAGATCGACATCCTCAAAATGGATTGTGAAGGCTGCGAGCACTCCTCGCTCGGTGCCGCTACTTCCGCCACTTTGCGCAAGATCCGCTATATCGTGGGCGAATACCACGGCATCGCGCGCTTCCACTCCGTGATGGCGGGCAAGCTTTTCAAGACGCACAAGGTGAATCTCATCGGCGACAAGGACCTCGGCGCCTTCTTCGCCGAGCGTCTCGACGGAACCAGCGACGGCGTCCTGCGCTTCAACAAGGAAGGCATGCTCCAGCCGCGCCCGTGGCTTGCGGAAGAGCCCATCGACTGGCATCTGTTCAGCGAAGAGTACGTTCTGCCCGAAGACCGCTACTGGCACGCGCTGCCATGACGCTGCTCGTCCATCTCGGCGCCGGAGTCGGCGACATCGTGCTCGCCACGCCGCTGCTGATCGCGCTCCGCGCCCAGGGCCACACGATCGATCTCGCCCTCGACGCCGACTACCCCGAGACCGCGACTCTCTTCGAAGGCTGGAGCGTTGTCCGGGCCATCGCCCCCTTCGACCCGCGCCGCTACGACGCAGTGCTGCCCGCGATCCCGCCCTTCTACGAACAGCGCTTCTCCCGCGCCTACAGCCGTCTGCGCAGGAAGGTCCCCCGGCCGCGCGCGTCACTGTTCTATGAAAACGAGCAAGGCTGGTATCTCGAATTCGCCCGCGCCCTCGGCTGCGAATGTCATCCCTCACTCCCGCCGTATCTCCCCATCGCGCCCGATGAATCTTACGGCGTCACGGCTCGCACCGTCGTCCTCGCGCCCGGCTGCAAAACGGGCGAGATGGCGCTGAAGCGCTGGCCCCACTTCCCGGCGCTCGCCGGGCAATTCGACGACGTGGCGATCGTGGGCACGGCCGACGACCTGCACGAATCCGATGGAACCCGGATGAAATTCCCCCCGCACGCGCGCAATCTCGCCGGCCGCCTCACCCTTCGAGAAACCGCATCCGTCCTCGCCTCCGCCGGAGTCGTCGTCGCCAACGACAGCGGACTGGGCCACCTGAGCGCCGCGGCCGGGGCCCCCACGATTCTCCTCTTCGGCCCCACCCCGCACCTGAATCTCAGGCCGTTCCCGCCATGGGTGCAAGTCCTGCGAGCCGGCCTGCCCTGCGAACCCTGCTGGTTCAACAGGCGCTTTGAAGCCTGCGCCCGGCGTGTCGACTGCCTGCGCGAGGTCCCGCTTCAAGCGGTGGCCGAAGCGGTCAACCGCGCCGTCACACAGCCCGCCGCTTGAACGCGCCCCGCCGTGATTCGGCCTTGCGTTCTTCCGCCGCCTTGCGCGCGCTCACGTAGGACCGCATGTCGTCCGCGGTCAGCTCGTGGACGCCATGCCTGTTGCTCTCCAGGTCCTGGGTGAGCTTGCGCGCGCACAGCGACGGCCCTTCCTGGATTCCGATACGATGGGCCAGGAACAGCGCGATGTCGGCGGTCACCACGAATCGCGCCGTCGGCGATCCCTTCGACACGCCGTCGAACCTGTAGCTGCGCGTGTTGCGCCGCTGGTCGAAGCCCATGTACCGGAGTTCCATCAGGTCTCATCCGGCGCGGAAGGCCCGGAGGGCTCGGCAGTTTGCCCCTCCGGCGTCTCCCTGAGCTGTTTGGCCTCGAGTTTGCGCTGCATCCTCTTAGCCGCCTTCTCGCGCTGCTTCTCCATGCGGGCGATCTCCTTCTGCCGTTTTTGAAATGACGTGTGAGATCTTGAGGACATAGAAATTGCTCCTGGCCTGCCCGGCAGGCGTGACGGATGCGATCTTGCAGCGCGATGCTACCAGCGAGGTTCGCGCCGGGGCCTGCCGCCGCCGCCGCCGCCGCGGTTGCCGAATCCACGGCCGCCGCCTTCGGTCTTGGGCCGCGCTTCGTTCACGTTTAGCGCGCGTCCGCCGATCTGGGCGCCGTTCAACGCTTCAATGGCGCGGTTCGCCGCCGAATCGTCGCTCATCTCAACGAATGCGAAGCCGCGCGAACGGCCCGTGTCGCGGTCAGTGACGAGGTGGACGCGGTCCACGGCGCCGTACTCTTCAAAAAGCGATCGAACCGATGCTTCCGACGAGGCGAAATCCAAATTGCCTACGAAAATATTCTTCATTGTGCTTCCTTACTGTCTTTGATTGTGCGGGCTCGACGAGGCGGATTTGAATTCAGCCAGGTGGTTGCAGGACGATCAAAAGGCACTTTCACTCTAGCAGGTTTTCGCTGTTTTTCCAAGCCGGCGGCGCCGATCGCCCTACTGCCCGAGGACCGGCAGCGGCGCTGCCTGCCGCACGGGCATCGCCAGTTCGGGCATGCGCCTGGCGCGGAAAAGCTTCAAGCACAACGGAGCCGTGAGGCGCGCCCAGCGATTGGCCTTCTTGCGCCGCGCGCTGTCGGTGGCCAACCCGGTGTTCGCATACATCTGCCGGTAGAGCTTGGAGATGAAGACGAACGCCAGCTTCGCCCGCAGCGACTTCACACAGTCGGCGCGCTTCCAGATCGCTTTGAAACTGTAATACGTGTCCCACACGCCCTGCGTCCGGCGGCGGATCTCCTCCATCGACATCGTCGGATGCTGAGTGTAGAGCTTCGGCCTCCGCGCGGCCGGAATCAACCAGTAGCGCGTGATCGGCACTCCATCCACCCGCTCCACTCCCTCGCCCAGGCCCTTCTCCCAGCGGTCAAAGTCAACCGTGCCCGGATACGGCGTGATGGTGACAAACTGCGCAAACGTCAGGCCCGCCTGCTGGGCCAGCCTGGCGGTCGCGTCAAAAGTCTCCGCGCGGTCCGTCGGCAGGCCGAAAATGAACGAGCCCAGCACATGAATGCCGTGATCTTTGAAAAGCCGCAGCCGCTGCACCAGACTGTCCCCCGAGAGGTTGAAGTCCTTGAACACCGCCTTCAGACCCTCGGGCGTCACCGCCTCAACCCCCACCAGCGCGCCCCGAATGCGCGCCTTCCTCATGGCCCGCAGGAACTCGACGTCCTCGGCCGCCTCCATCGTAATCTGCGTGTAGAAGACCATGTCGTGCGGAAGCTCCGCCAGCCGCTCCATCAGCTCGAACTTCTCCGCTCGCAGCGCCTTCAGCTCCGCTGCTTTTCCATGGTCGTTGCGCCGCTCGGCCAGCTCGATATCGGTGAGCGTCACCGGATAGAAGTTGTCGTCCGCCAGAGCGATGAATCGAAATCCCAACCGCCGCAGCTCGACGATCTCCTCGATCACCGGATCGCTCGGCCGCTGCCGCGGCTTCTGCCCGTCCGTCCGCCACACCGAACAGAACGAACAGTGCTTCGCGCAACCACGCACCGTCTGCACCGATGCCCACATGTAGCCGCCGGTCGCCATGAGGTCCCAGCGCGCCTTTGTGAATTTGCCGCCGGCGATCCGGCCGCCCTCATACAGGCGCTCCGGCTTGCCCTCCAAGCAGTCCTCAATCACCCGCCCCCAAATGAGATCGCCATCCCCCTTCACCACCGCGTGCGCGCCCCCCAGCTCCAGCGGTTCCTCCGGGTACAGCGTGGCGTGGATTCCGCCGAAAACGACGTACGCCCCGCGCTTGCGCGCCTCGCGGCCCACCTCCAATCCGCGCAGCGCGTTCGCGGTATGGATGCCGATGCCAACGACGTCCCCCGCGGCGATGGCGTCAAGGTTCAGCCGCTCCAGCGTCTCGTCGACAACAATCGGATCGCCAAATCGTTCAGGCGTCGCAGCCGCCAGCACGAACAGCCATCTTGGGGTAATCACGCCGACTCCGAATGAATCGTCGCTTGGGTTCACCAGGTGGATTCTCACGCTCACCCTCCCGCGGGCCTTGAAGACGTAGCGTCGATTCCGCAGAAGACTGAGTCGTGCTTTGGAAAGAAAACGCAGTACCAGTATGTCACAGCTTTGGTCCCGCCACGCCCCTCACTCCACAGGCGCTAACTTAAGTGTTGCTGTTTTTCGCCAGCCGGTTCATGCTTTGGGCATGACGAATGCCGGCGATGAGAACTGGCAAGCGCTTCTCCGGCTGCTTGCGCCTGGTTGGCGGGACGGGGCGCTGGCGAGCGGCGCCATCGAACGGTTGCGCGGGTTCACCTCCCCGGAGGCGTTGCTGCGCAGTTTGCTGTTGCATGCCGCCCATGGTTATTCGCTTCGGGAGACGGCGCTCCGGGCGAGATCCGCCGGTTCGGCGGCGGTTTCCGACGTGGCGCTGAGGGAGCGGCTGCGGAGCAGCGAGGCGTGGCTGCGCGCCATGTGCGCCGCGTTGCTGCGCCAAAAGGGGATGCAGGTTGGGGAGAGCGTGGGCGGCGGCCGTTTGCGCATCGTCGATGGCACGGTGGCTTGGGGAACCCGGCAAGACAGGCAGCCGGTGGAGGATCGTGTACAGTCTGCGTCTGCCCGCTCTGGAGTGCGACTTCTTTGATCTCAGCCCGGCCGAAGGGAGGGGGCGCGGCGGGTCGTTCAGCCGGGCGCCGGTGTGCGCGGGAGAGTTGAAGTGCGGGTGAGTCCCTCCGCCTTCGCCGCCGAAGAGGCGTCCGGCGGACGCGTCGGTTTTTCGCGGCCTGTCCACTCTCACCCAATTTGGGCGGATCGGGGAGTGGCCGGTGGTGGTGCGCGGGCGCGAAGCGCCCATGGCGGGTCGCGTGTGCGCCATTCGGAAGAGCGAGCAGGCCACTGCGATGGCGCACCGGCGGATTGAACTCAAGGCGGTGAGAAAATACAGGAAGACGAAGGCGGAAACCTGGGAGTATGCCAAATACGCGGCGGTGTTCACGACGCATGTCACCGCTCTGCCTCCGGAGATCCTGGAGCGGCGCCGCCCGCGGTGGCAAATCGGCCTCGTCTTCAAACGCCTCAAGTCGCGAGTTGCCACGCAGGTACGCCTCGCGCGAGCTGAACGCCGCTGCACAGAGCCCCATCGCGCGAGCCCCGGGCCCGCCGCCGTAGATCCCCTTTTGACCTGAGCCGGCCGGAACGAATTCCAGAAAACGGTATCGCGGAATCTACGGAAAACAGGAGATTAGTGGCGGTGATTGTTCCCAACTCGCTGATCTGCGAGCAATTGCACCCCTGCCACAGTCCTCGCTGATCTGGTATCCCGATTGCTAAGATCGGGATGAGGGGGTCGTGTCTCCCGCCGTGGGCGGGGGGCCGCCCGCGGACTGCGGTGAAGGAACTGAAGGAACAGTTGGTCGGCGCGCTGCTGGTCATCCTGACAGCGACAGCCGTTATCTGCGCCGCCCTCAACTACCAGCAGCAGGAGCGCTTCCGCCTCCCCGAAGACGGCGCCGTCTGGCAAGATGTCGCCGACTCATCTTCCCCCGCGACCACCTATCACGTGGTGGCCATCCACATCGAGCCCGGCGGTCCCGCCGACAACGCCGGCATCCGCGAAGGCGACCGTCTTCTCCGCATCGGCGGACGTCTCAACCCCCATGGGGTCGAAGTCAAGCAGTCCACCGATGTCGCCCGCGTCCTCGAGCGCATCGGCACCTGGGGCAGCGCCAACTACTATCTCCTCCGCGGCGGCATCGAAATCCCGGCCAAAGTCATCGTCTCCGACGGCAACCGCGACCGCGCCCTCTACTACCAGTACTTCGTGGGCAGCGCCTGGCTCGCCATCGGACTTTTCCTTTACTTCCGCCGCAACCGCGCCCCGAAATCGCTGCACTTCTACCTGCTCTGCCTCGCCAGTTTCGTCCTCCATACCTTCCACTACACTGGCAAGCTGAACAACTTCGACACCGCCATCTACCTCGGCAACGTCGTCGCCGGCCTCCTCGCGCCCGCGCTCTTCCTGCACTTCTCCCTCACCTTCCCCGAGGCGCGCCGCAACTGGGGCCCCTGGAAGGTCGTCTCCGTCTACCTGCCCGCCGTCTCCCTGATGATCTTCCAGGTCGGCGTGGCTATGGGAGTCGTGCGCACCGCCGTTCCGCTGCGCGAGGTCGGCTGGATCATCGACCGCGCCTGGCTGCTGCTGTTCTCCGGCTGCTACATCGCCGGCGGCGTCTACCTCCACCTGTCTTACCGCCGCGCTGAAGACCCCATCACCCGCCAGCAGTTGAAATGGCTCCGCAACGGCAGCCTCGCGGGCATCGTCCCCTTCGCGGCCATCTACGCAGTTCCTTACGTCCTCGGCGCCATCCCCACCCCGGAGATGCGCCTCGCGGTCCTGTTCCTCGCCCTCGTCCCGCTGACGTGGGCCTACGCGATCCTGCGCTACCGCCTGATGGACGTCGACATCATCTTCCAGCAGGGCTACGTCTACGTTCTCACCACGCTCGCCGTCCTCGGCATCGTCTGGCTGCTCGTTTACGCGCTGGCGGCCCGCGACGGCTTGAGCCCCACCGCCGTCGTCCTGCTCGTCATCGTCGCCGCCTTCGTCTTCGAGCCGCTGCGCAACTGGATCCAGCAGAACCTCGACCGCTACGTCTTCTACAAGGACCGCTACGACTACCGCCGCACGCTCATCGCCTTCGCCCGCGAGCTCAGCTCCGAAATGGACCTCGACCGCACTCTTTCGAGCGTCGGCGAACGCCTCACCGGCACGCTCTCCCTCTCGCACGTCGCCTTCTTCCTCGCCGACGAAACCGGCGCCCGCTTCAACCTCCACACCGCGCTCGACCGCCATGGCGCCCGCAAGCGCTTCGCCCCGGAAGAGCTCGACCTCAGCTTCCTCAGCGCCGGCGCCAATCCCAAGCCCATCTTCTTCGAGCGCACCAGGCACGCCTTCGACGTCGTCACCCGCGAGATGCCGCAGCCGGTCCGCGCCACCATCGCCAAGCTCGATCTCACTTACTATTTGCCTTGCGTCTTCCGCGGCCGCACCCTCGCCTGGATGGGCGCCGGCCGAACCGTCGCCGGCGACTTCCTCTCGAGCGACGACATCGATCTCCTCTCCACCCTCTCCGGCTACGTCGCGATGGCCGTTGAAAACGCTCGCCTCTATCGCACTCTCGCCGCCAAGGCTGAACAATACGAGCGCCTGAAAGAATTCAGCGAGAACATCGTCGAATCGATCAACGTCGGCATCCTCGCCGCCGACCTCGACGACCGCGTCGAGAGCTGGAACAGCCAGATCGAACGGCTCACCGGCATCCCGCGCCAAGAGGCGACGGGCCGCAAGCTCGGCGAGCTCTTCCCGCCCGAGATCGTCGTCCACCTCGACGCTGTTCGCGGGGCCGCTGAAGTCCACCAGCTCTACAAAATGCAGCTCCGCCCCGGCTCGCTTCCGGCGCAGCACTCCGGCAATGGCAACGGAGACGCCGGCCACGCCCCCGCCCGCGAGGTCACCGTCAACATCGCCATCGCCCCGCTTGTCACCCGCGACGGCCAGCGCATCGGCCGCCTCGTCATCTTCGACGACGTCACCGAGCGCGAAGATCTCGAGCGCCGCCTCGTCCAGGCCGACAAGCTCAGCTCCATCGGCCTGCTCGCCGCCGGCGTGGCCCACGAGGTCAATACCCCGCTCGCCGTCATCTCCACCTACGCCCAGATGCTCGCCAAGCAGGTGCAGGACGACGACCAGAAATCCAGGCTCCTCGACAAGATCGCCCGCCAGACCTTCCGCGCCAGCGAGATCGTCAACTCGCTCCTCAGCTTCTCCCGCACCTCCTCCACGGAGTTCGAGGACGTTGACCTCAACCGCATCATCCGCGATACGTTCAACCTGATCGAGCACCAGCTCGAAAAATCGCGAATCCGTCTCGATCTCGACCTTGCCGAATCGCTGCCCGCCGTCCGCGGCAATTTCGGCAAGCTCCAGCAGGTTTTCCTCAACCTGTTCCTCAACGCCCGCGACGCCATGGAAGGCGGCGGCAAGCTCACTGTCGTTTCGCGCCCGGCCGGCATCGGCGTGCGCATCGAGATCCGCGACACCGGCCCCGGCATCCCCCGCGAACTGCTCAACCGCATCTTCGATCCCTTCTTTACTACCAAAGGCGATCGCAAAGGCACCGGCCTCGGCCTCTCCGTCACTTATGGCATCGTGGAAGAGCACGGCGGGATGATCGAGGCCGACTCCAATCCCGGCGCCGGGGCGACGTTCCGCCTCGAGTTCCCCGCCGCCAGGAAAGCTGTGAATGTCTGAGTACTCCGTGCAGGATCAGGCGGCCGACCCCGCCGCCGCAGTAACCCGCGGCCGCATCCTCGTCATCGACGACGAGGCCGACATCCGCGAAAGCCTCGAGACCCTGCTCGCGCTCGAAGGGTTCACCGTCCACCTCGCCGAGAACGCCGCCGTCGGCCTCAAACGCTTCGAAGAGGGCATCTACGATCTGGTCCTGCTCGACCTCATGATGCCCGACAAAAGCGGCCTCGAGGTCCTCGACGAGATCCGCGCCCGCGACAAAGAGACCCCCGTCTTCCTCATCACCGCCTACGGCTCCGTCGAGATCGCCGTCAACGCCCTCAAGTCCGGCGCCAGCGACTACTTCTCCAAGCCCTGGGACAACGAGAAGCTCCTCATCGAAATCGAGCGCCAGATCGCCCGATCGCGCCTCGAGCGCGAAAACCGCGAGCTTCGCCGCGCCCTCAAGCAGCGCTACTCCTTCCCCAACATCGTCGGCAAGAGCGAGCGCATGCAGCGCGTCCTCGACCTGATGATGCAGGTGGCCCCGTCGAAGTCGAATATCCTCATCACCGGCGAAACCGGCACCGGCAAGGAGTTGATCGCCAAGGCGATCCACGCCAACTCCCCCCGCGCCGACAAGCCCTTCGTCGGCGTGAACTCCGGCTCGGTGCCGGCCGAGCTGCTTGAAAGCGCGCTCTTCGGCCACGTCAAGGGCTCTTTCACCGGCGCCGTCGCCAACCGCAAGGGCTACTTCGAAACCGCCAACCACGGCACGATCTTCTTCGACGAGATCGGAACGCTCACCCAGGACATGCAGGTGAAGCTTCTGCGCGTCCTCCAGGAGCGCGAGTTCATGCCCGTCGGCTCCACCGAGACGATCAAGGTCGACGTCCGCATCCTCGCCGCCACCAACGCCGAGCTCGCCCGCCTGGTCGAGGAAGGGAAGTTCCGCCAGGATCTCTACTACCGCTTGAACGTCATCAACATCCCGCTCCCCCCGCTGCGCGACCGCAAGGAAGACATCCGCCTCCTGGTGGACCACTTCTTCGACGTCTACTGCCGCGAGAACGAAAAGTTTCTCACGCCCGAAGGCCGCAGCCGGCTGCGCTTCGAGCCCGACGCCATGCACATCCTGATGGACTACAACTGGCCCGGCAACGTCCGCGAGCTCGAAAACGCCGTCGAGCGCGCCGTCGTCCTCGCCACCAGCGAAGAGGTTCCGGTGAGCGTCCTCCCCGAGCACATTCTGCATTCCACCGGAGTGCGTGTCGCCCGCGCCCCCGGCGAAGCTCTCCCCGCCGACGCCTCGCTGTTCGAGGTCGTTGCCGACTTCGAGCGCCGCCGCATCATCGACGCCCTCGAGCGCGCGGGCTGGTCCCAAACCGACGCCGCCGCGTCGCTGAGAATCCCCCTCTCCACCCTCAACCAAAAGATCAAGCGCCTCGACATCCCCGTCAAGCGCAAATCGGAGAAGCTCCAGTGAATCTCACCCGCCGCCATTTCCTGGCCGCCGCCGCGCCCGCAATCCTGCGCGGAGCCTCGATGACCCACCGCGAGCGCGTCGACGTTGCCCTCGCCGGCCGCGCACCGGACCGCCCCCCGATTTCCCTCTGGCATCACTTCGGCTTAGAAAAGGAGGGCCCCGAAGCTCACGCACGCCGCACGCTCCAGTTCCATCGCGACGCCGGCACAGACCTCGTCAAGGTGATGAGCGACTTTCCCTTTCCCAAGCCCGCGGGCCAGTGGTTCGAGGTCAAAGTTCTTTCCTCGCCCTTCGCCCCGCAGCTCAAAGCCCTGGAGATCATCCGCAAAGAGCTGGGAAAATCCGCTCACTTCATCGAAACGATCTTCAACCCCTGGAACGTCGCCGAAAAGCTCTCCTCGCCCGAATCCGTGCGCAAGCTGATGCGCGAGCAGCCCCAGAAACTCCTCGACGCCCTCGAGGCGATCGCAAAGTCCGAAGCCAACCACGCCAGGCAGGCCGTCCGCCACGGAGCTTCCGGCGTCTTCCTCGCCATCGCCAACGCTCAGGACGGCCTGCTGACGCGCGAGGAGTACGCCAAATTCAGCGAACCCTTCGATCGCATCGTCGTCGACGCCGTCGGTTCCGCCCCGCTGAACGTCCTGCACCTTCACGGCCCCAAAGTCTGGATGGACCATTTCCTGAAAGCCGCCTGGAAAGTCAGCGCCGTCAACTGGTCGATGCACGAGACCGGCTACTCCATCCGGCTCGCCCGCCACAACTGGAAGTCGATCTCTGGAGGAGTGCTGATGGCCGGAGTGGATCACCGCAACTACCGCCAGCGCACGGCAGCCGACCTCCGCGAAGACATCCGCCTGGCGATAAAAGACGCCGGCGAGAAGCTGATCGTCACCCCCGGCTGCTCCGTCCCCGACGACACCACCACCGAAGAAACGAAGAAACTGGCCCAGGCCGCCTCAACGCTCTGACTTGTCCTTCTGGACTGTCTTCTCACTGCTGTCCACAAAGATTCTCAGCAGTGGGCGCCGTAATCCCTGGATCATCGACATGCCGCCGATCGGGTCCGCCAACTACCAGTTCGCCAACCCCCCATCGGCCAAATACATCCCCTCATCCCGCCACCCCAACCCCGACCCGGCAGCCTTCTGAACCTCCCCCCAGTCGACCTCAATCCCCAAACCCGCCCGCTCCGTAATCACCATATGCCCCGCACCATCGAGCGAAAACTCCCCCCACTGCCCTTCCGAGACATACCGCAACCAGGGATCAACCTCGCCGACCGCCCCAAACGCGTTATAGTGAATCCCCTTCGACCACTCCAGAATCCACCCCGCCCTGCACTGCGCCACCACCTGCAAACAAGCCATGAACGCAATCGGAGAAAGCGGGCAATGCGGAGCCAGCGCAATCCCATTCGCCTCCGCCAAAGCCCCGATCTCCGCGGTATTCGCAATTCCTCCCACATGCACAACATCCGGCTGTAGGATGTGCGCCCCCTTCGAAGCGACAACGTCACTGAACTCCGCCACTGTGAACATCCGCTCGCCGGTGGCAATCGGAACGTGCGTCACCCCCGCAATCTCCGGAAGCCAGCGATTGTACTCCGGCCGCACCGGCTCCTCATAAAACAGCGGATTCGAAAACTCCAGCTCCTTGGCCAGCCGCCGCGCCATCGGAACATTCGCCCGCCCGTGAAAGTCGTACGCGATCTCGACCTCGCTCCCCACCGCCTCCCGCACCGCGCGAGCCCGAGCCGCCGCCGCGCGGATCCCCCCGTAAGTATCAATAGCCGCCAATGGCGGACAAGCATTCATCTTGATCGCGCGAGCCCCCTCGGCGACCACGCGCGCCGCCTCCTCCGCCGCGGCCTCCGGAGCATTATTATTCCCCCCGGCCCACCTGTACACCTTCACCCGCTCCCGCACCTTCCCGCCCAGCAGCCGGTACACCGGCAGCCCCGCCGCCTTCCCCGCAAGATCCCACAGCGCGATCTCGATCCCGCCCAACGCACTCATGTAATGCGCCCCGCCGTGATAGAAGCTGCGGTCGTAAATCCCGCGCACGAGCTGCTTGATGTCCCGCGCGTCCTTCCCCACGAACCACTCCGCGAGCTCGTGGACCTTGGCCTCGCTCGACGCCAACTGACCCTCGACGGTGAACTCGCCGTAGCCCGTCAACCCCTCCCCCGTCAGCACCCGCAGCAGCCCCCACCGCGGCGCCACGCAAGCCGTCTCGATCCGTTCGATCACCATTTGAGTTTCAAATCCAGCGTCAGCCGCTCCCGCGACCGCATCATCTCGTCCCAGGTGATCACCCGCTGCTGGTACGCCGCCATGCGCCCCAAAATCGCCGTGAGGTTCGACTCCACCGAGGCCTCTGTGTTGTTCACCGGCTTGCCCTCCCGCACCGCGGCGATGAAGGCCTTGACGTTGTTGATCGCCCCCTGCCGGAACGTATCGTCCTTCTCCGCTCCCATCCACGCGTTCTCGCCCGCGATCCGGACCATGCCCCCATAATGCGTATCCGCGCACCCGCGAATCCCGAACACGCGCACGCAGAGATCGCTGAAGCTGCGCGTAAGCTGGTGCGAGCTGAACGCCGCGTGCACGTCGCCCGGATACCAGAAGTCCACCTGGAAGTGGTCATAGGCGTTGCCCGCTTCATAGGGAGTGCCGGTCCAGTCCGTGCGCCCGCCCGTCCCGAACGCCTTCAGCGGATGGCCCTTCAGCAGCCAGTTGGCGACGTCGATCACGTGGATGTTCTGCTCGACGATGATATCCCCGCCCACCACCTTGTCCATGAAGAAGTTCATCACCCGCCGCTGGCCCTGGTCCATCCGGTCGTCGCCCTTATCGGGAAACGGCCGTCCGGCGTAGTAAAACACCTGCGCGAAGACCGGCTTGCCGAGGTCCCCACGGTGCACGCGCGCCGCGGCCTCCTGGAACACCGGCTGGGCGCGAGTCTGGAAGTCGACCAGAAAGCTGAGTCCCTTCTGAGCCGCCAGTTTCCCGCTCGCCTGGATGCTCAGGCATCCCGGAACGTCGACGGCCGCCGGCTTGGCGAGAAACACGTGTTTGCCCTCCCGGACCGCCGCCTCCGCGTGCTCCGGGTGAAACAGCGGAGGCGTCTCGATGACGACGGCGTCGAGCTTCGACTGCGCCATCTCCTTGTACGCCTCCGGACCGTAATACGCCCGGCTCTCCTCCACGCCGAACTTCTCCCGCGTCTTGTCGAGGTTGGCCTTGATCACGTCCCCCAGGGCCACGATGCGCGCGCCGGTGAACTCCGGAAAGAACGGCCCGATCCAGTTCCCCCTCCCGCCGCAGCCGAGGATGCCGACCTCGACAGCCGAATTCGCCTGCGACCCGAAAACCGTCGCCGGTTTGAGCACGGTGAACCCGGCTGCCGCCGCCCTGACGAAGTCCCGCCGTCCCGTGTTTGGTTCTCTCATGCGCCGTTCTCCTGAAGCAGTCTATCCTAACCCACGCTGCACTACCAGAGTTGGGTTTCCTTGCGTCGTGCAGGAATCCTCTGCGGAGGGACGCCGGAATCGCCTGAGCCATAACGACTCGCCCGCTTGTGGGGCAGCTCCGTGATCTGCCCACCCGATCTCCGATCGGGCACTGCCGGCAATCTCCAATCCTCCGGACTCACGACCTCAATTCCAGGACCCGCACTTGAATCCTGCCCCGAATCGGCGTAAGTATGAATCAGGACGGGAGGCCAGCCGCAATGGTATCGGCGAAGCTCGTACATCAGATCGAAGACCACTGGGAAGCCGTGAGCCAGCGTTTTCTGCGGCTCATCCGCACCAGCAAGGGACTGCCGGCGTTAGGGCGCATGCCGGAGAGCGAGGTCCTCGAAGCCTGCCGCCGCATCCTGCGCAACCTGGGCCACTGGCTGGTCTCGAGCTCCGAGGAGGAGATCGCCATCGTCTACGAAAGCGTGGCGAAGCAGCGCCGCCGCGAAGGCATGCCCCTGAGCGAAGTCATCCGCGGGATGCAACTGATGAAGGAAGCCACGCTGGCCTACCTGCGCGACGAAGGCACCGTCGAAACCTCGGTCGACCTCTTCGCCGAAGAAGAATTCGAGCTCCAGCTAGGCCGCTTCTTCGACCTCGTCGTCTACCACCTCGCCCGAGGCTACGAAACCCCCGAGCACGCCGCCGCCGCGCGGTAACACAGGCTTCAGCCCGTGGGGCGGTTCTCCAGCCGCGCCCGGCCAGATAGATCACGCGGCAAGCGCCGCTCTCGTCCGTCACGCGAATCTCCCCGGCCCACTTGCCGGCAGCGGCCATCGGCTTGAAATCGTCGGCCTGCTCTCCGCGCCGCACCTTGTCCAGTTGGCAGCCTGCGTGGTGGCGCGCATCCTCAGGGGGTTTCGCAGGGTCTTGAACGGGTCACCGGGGAAACACACCGCCGTCGCGCGATGACTATATCCAATCGGATATCGCAGGCTGTGCCAGGAGGGCGCCCCAGGGAAACCGCAGGACGGCGAGACGATGTGGCCCGGCACGCTACCGCCAGAGGGGACAGTCCTGCCTTCACCCACGACGATATGGAATCCCGGCCAGAACAGGAACTCCCTCGCCCGCCACATCACCGGGCCGCTGGCCCGCGCCCCCATCAGTTGTCTGTATCCGTGACTTGGCCCCCGTTTCTTCCTCAAAGACAGCCTTCGCTACCCCCTCCGTCCAGGCTCACTTGGCCGAGAACTGATAGGATCTTCGTTTCATCAAGTCGCCCAGCGGCGACAGGGCGCTCGTCGAATTGCAGGGACTTGTTGGCTGCTGTTTGAACCCCGCCATCCCGGCGGCCGGAGGAAGGCCCGCGTCTTTGCAGCAGTGGGCATCACCGCGGCCGGCGCCGGGGAACTGCGTGACGCACCGCTCGCCGCGGCGCGCGAAGCCGGGGCGCGCCAGGACGCGCCGAGCCCATACGGCCGGCGCTCCATCGCCGGCTTCAATATGGATCATCAGGGCCGTCTTGTCGGGATCCGCAGCGGCTGAATTGTGGCGCCGTAACCGGGTAGTGCCGCGCCTCACCAATAGCTCTGT